>PBAO01000041.1 GCA_002715985.1 Lysobacterales bacterium
ATCGGGGATCAATCTGCGGCCGGCCGACGGAATACCGCTACAATTAGGGGTTCGATAACGACGAATCCGCTGCGCGGCCCAGCTGCGGCGCGCCTCGAACATGCCTCGCTTATGACCCGTTACGACACCCTCACACAGATGCTGGACGCCGCCGCCGAAACCCCGGGCGAGATCGGCTTCATCGACGGTGCCAACGACGAACGCCGGCTTGGTTATCGTCTGCTCAGGCGCGCTGCCGAGCGCATGCTGGCTGTTCTGCAGGCCCGCGGCGCAAGCGCCGGCGAGCCGTTGATCCTGTACGTCCCGGACACCCTGCGGTTTCTCCAGTTCTTCTGGGCCGGGCTCTACGGCGGGCTGGTGCCGGTACCGATCGCCGCGGGCGCCACACGTGCCCATCTGGACAAGCTGGTGCGGGTATGGCGCCACATGGGCGAGCCCCGGCTGGTCATCGATGCCCGGCACCTGGCGCGCGTGCGCGCGCACCTGGAAGAAGCCGGCGATAGCGACAGCGCCGAGCGGCTGGCCGCGCGGGCGATCTCCGACGAACCCTCGGCCGTGGAAACACCGGCCGAACCGGCCCCTGTCCGCGCCGACCAGACCGCGTTCATCCAGTTCTCCTCCGGCTCCACCGGCGATCCCAAGGGCGTGGTGCTCACCCATGCCAACGTGTTGGCCAATATCGATGCCATCAGTGTCGGCTCGGATCTCGGCGACCATGAAATCGCGCTGTCGTGGATGCCGCTGACCCACGACATGGGCCTGATCGGCTTTCATCTGACGCTCGTCTATTCGGCGTTCACGCACTATCTGATGACGCCGGATCTGTTCGCCCGACGGCCCCTGCTGTGGCTGGAAAAGGCCAGCGAGAAACAGGCCACCCTGCTCTGCTCGCCGAATTTCGGCTATCGTCATACCCTGCGCGCGATCAGCGCCCGTGGCCTGCCCGACGGCCTGGATCTGTCGCGGGTGCGCTTGATCTACAACGGCGCCGAGCCGATTTCGGCGCCGCTGGCACGCGAGTTCGTCGCCGAGCTGGCGCCCTGCGGGCTGGCCGAGACCGTCATGTTCTGTGTTTACGGCATGGCCGAGGCCAGCCTCGCGGCCAGCTTTCCGCCGGCCGGGCGCGGCCTGGCCAGTATCCGCGTGGCCGCGGACACGCTGGGCGTGGGCGATGCGATCCGGACGAGCGAGGACCCGCAGGCCATCGAGCTGGTCGATCTGGGCCAGCCGGTCCAGGGCGCAGAGATTCGTATCGTCGACGCCAACGAGGCGCCCCTGGCCGCCGATCGTGTCGGCCATGTCTGGATTCGCGGGGCCAATGTCACCGCCGGCTATCACGACAACGCCGAGGCCAACGCGGCCGCCCAGCGCGGCGACGGCTGGCTGGCCACCGGGGATCTGGGCTTCATCCACGCCGGGCATCTGTTCATCACCGGCCGCGCGAAGGACATCATCTTCGTCAACGGGGCGAACTTCTATCCCCAGGATATCGAGGCCGTGGCCGCCGGGGCGCCGCAGATCGAGCTCGGCAAGATCGCGGCCGCCGGTGTGCGCACCGAGAACACCGAGGCCGATGCCCTGGTGCTGTTCGTGGTCTTTCGCGGCCACGACGACGACTTCGTGCCCATCGCGCGCAACGTGGCCCAGTATGTGAACCAGCAGACCGGGCTGGTCGTCGATCAGGTCGTGCCCATCGAGCGCATGCCCAAGACCACCAGCGGCAAGCTGCAACGCGCCGATCTGGTGCGCGCCTATGCCGAGGGGGCATACGGTCAGCGTCTGGCCGCCCTGCAGGCCCTGATGACCGCGGGCGAGCCGAGCGCACCGGCGCCGGCAACCGACACGCCGTCGCCCGCCACGCTGCTGGCGGGTATCTGCGCCGAGGTGGCCCCGGACAAACAGATCGGGGCCAACGACAATCTCTTCGAGATCGGCCTGTCATCGCTGGAGCTGGCCCAGATCCACGAAGGCATCGAAGCCCAGTGGCCGGGCCGGCTCGAGGTCACCGATCTGTTCGACTACCCGACCATCAACGATCTGGCCGAGGTGCTCGAGCGCGGCGATTGAGACGGTCACTGTTCTGACATCTGTGGCTGCCAGCATCGAGCGGCTGTCCTGGATCGTGGTACATGATGTCGCACGTCTGTGAATCCACCGTTCTTCGGCGTCAGCTTGGCCTGACCGGGGCGGTGCTGCTGGGTCTCGGCGCCATGCTGGGCACCGGGGTCTTCGTGAGTATCGGTCTGGCCGCGGCCACGGCCGGGGCCTGGTTACCGGCTGCGATCGTGCTGGCCGGCGCGGTCGCGCTGTGCAACGGCTTGTCGGCGGCCCAGCTGGCAGCCGCCTATCCGGTCAGCGGCGGGACCTATGAGTATGCATATCGCACACTGACTCCGGCGCTGGGATTTTCGGCCGGCTGGTTGTTTCTCGTCGCCAAGAGCGCCTCGGCCGCCACGGCCGCGCTGGCCCTGGCCGGGCTCGCCGCCGATCTCACCGGCATGCCCTTCATCGGACAAGTGCCCGTCGCGCTCGCGGTGACGGCGTTGTTCACGGCACTGGTCGCCGGCGGCCTGCGGCGCAGCAACCGGGCCAACAGCCTGCTCGTCGGCTTCACGCTGGCCGCTCTTTCGGCACTGGTCGGCGCAGGACTGTGGGGGTCGCCCGGCTCGGCGCCGATCGAGGCCGCGGGCGCCGGCGGCTCGCCGGCCGGGATCCTCGGCGCAGCCGCGCTCATGTTCGTGGCCTTCACCGGCTACGGACGGATTGCCACCCTGGGCGAAGAAGTGGTTGCGCCGCGACGCGTGATCCCACGAGCGGTGATCATCACGATGGGCGTGGCCACGGCGCTGTATATCGGTGTCGCACTGACCGCCATGACGGTCCTCAGCCCGGCCGAGCTGGGCCGGCTGACCCAAACCCGGGGCGCACCGCTACCGGCCGTGGCGTATCAGCTGGGCGGCGCAGGCCTGGCATGGTTCATCGCGCTGGCCGCGATCACGGCCATGATGGGCGTGCTGGTCAATCTGCTGCTCGGGCTGTCGCGCGTGGTGCTGGCGATGGCGCGCCGCTGTGATCTGCCGGCCGGGCTGTCTCGCCTGACCGGCCGGGATCCGTCTCCGCGTGCTGCCGTCTGGGCGGTCGGGCTGATGATCGGCGCCTGGGTCTGCGTGGGGCGCATCGGGGTGACGTGGTCATTTTCGGCGGTGACGGTGCTCGTCTACTATGCCTTGACCAATCTGGCCGCCCTGCGCCTGGGCCCGGCCGAGCGGTTGTATCCGCCCGGCATTCCAGTCGCCGGGCTGTTCGGTTGCCTGGGGCTCGCGGTCTGGATCGCGCCGGTCTATTGGCTTGTTGCCGCCGGCATACTGCTGGTCGGCTTCGGCGTGCGTGCCCTGTCGCCACGCCGTTGATGCCACGACTCAAGCGCGGCCCGGTGCCACTCGCGTACCGGCCCCGGCCGCGATTCGGTTGAGCTCAACCAGGCGATCGCCCAGCTCGGTCGCGATGCTCTGGGCCTGATCGGGGCCCTCCAGCGTGCCGATCGACCAGGGCATGCCGATGGCGACATCCAGCCGACAGAACGGCATGGGGATATGACAGGCATCCCAGGAGCGCAGCTGTACATAGCGGCTGGCCGTGGCCCCCACCAGCAGCAACGGCGCGCCACTACGACTGGCCAGCACCACAGCACCGGGCTTGAACACCTGCGCCGGACCGCGCGGGCCGTCGCCATACATCATGGGGGAAATGCCAGCGCGTACCGCTTCGGTGAGGGCGGCCATCGCCGCCTTGCCGGTACGGCTGGACGAGCCGCGTATGGCTGTCATCTTGTGGGCGTGGGCCACATCGGACATGAAACGCCCTTCGCGCGAGGGGCTAATCAGAAACCCCACCTGCAGGCCGCGCTGTCGCTGGGCCCGCATGAATATCGCGCTGGAGACCAGGCTCTGGTGCCAGGCACAGGGCACGACCGGGCTGTCGTCGGCCCGGCCGGCCGCCAGCACCGCATCAAGCTCGGCCGCGCCATGCACGACGCGGATCCGGCATGTCAGACACAGCAGCCAGATATAGCGCGACAGCCCCCATTCGGCCAGGGCCGTGAGAACACGTTGATGCAGACGGCGGCGTTTCTTCTCGGGGCGGCGCTCGGCACGGCCCGGGGAGGGATCTGGCGGCACCATCGGATGACCTCTGCGGGTGATCGCGGACCGAATTCATCCACGGCGATCAGCGTATGGGCCCGATGATGGCCGCGCGCTTAAGATGCCCCCACGCGCGCCTCGGCGGCCGTGCCAAGCGCGTTCAGGCGCTCGGCCAGTGTCTCGGCCGCCGCACCGGGTTCATCGCCGCGGGTCACTTCCAGCGGCTCGCCGATACACAGCGTCACTCGCGCGAACGGTTTGGGGATCATCATCCTGTCCCAGGAGCCCAGCTGCCAGTAACGATCCGCAGCGAAGGTGATCGGCAGCACCGGCGCTTTCGTCATCTGGGCCAGCATCAGCGTACCGGGTTTGACCTGCAGCGCCGGGCCGTGCGGGCCGTCTACCGCAATGATCGGCGACACGCCCGACTGGAGCGTGGCATACATATCGCGAAACGCCTTGGCGCCGGTCCGGTTGGCCGAGCCACGCAGTATTCTGGCCCCCATCCGGCCCACCAGGGCAGCCACCAGCTCGCCGTCGCGCGAGGGCGAGACCAGAAAGCCCGGTGCCAACCCGGCGCTGGGTGTCTCCAGCAGCCAGCCCACGCAGTAGGGCAGACGTTGATGCCAGCAGCACAGCAGGGCGGATCGCTTGCTGTCGATCAGGCCCTGCAGATGATCCAGGCCCTCGACCGAGGCACTGCGCCGAGTGGCCATGAGAAACCGGGCCAGGCCATGCAGCAGCGGTGCGGCCACGGCCACCAGCAGGCGGGCACGCCACGAAAGCTGGGTGCGCCCGGTCTTTTGTTGATATTTGCGCGATTGACTCATGGTGCACCTGTTCCCAGCAGGCGATATCGGTAGACTGGCAGCGCCGGGCGCCACCCATCACGACGCCCGCGAGCGGCGAGCCTCTCGCGTTCCGACGCGACAACATTCGCTATACAGCTTAACCGATCGCAGGCGCTGTGCGCCGTGGATCGGCACGACCCAACCCACGCGATGTCTGCAATCGAAAAACTCTACGGCCAGGCCCCGGCCCTGCTGACCGACCTCTACCAGCTGACCATGGCCTATGCCCACTGGCACAACGGCACCGGCCAGCGCGATGCCGTGTTTCATCTGTTCTTTCGCTCGGCCCCGTATGCCAACGGCTTTGCCATCGCCGCGGGTATCCAGACCGCGATCGACTACATCACCCGGATGCGGTTTTCCGACGAGGACATCGCCTATCTGGCCACGCTGACGGATAACGCCGGCGCGCCCCTGTTCGCGCGCGGTTTTCTGGATTATCTGGCCGATTTCGCCTTCTCCGGCGAGGTGCATGCCGTCGCCGAGGGCACAGCGGTCTTCCCGCACCAGCCGATGCTGCGTGTGCGCGGGCCGATCATCGAAGCCCAGCTCCTGGAAACCGCCCTGCTCAACCTGGTCAACTTCCCCACGCTGGTGGCCACCAAGGCCGCGCGTATCGCCCATGCCGCGGCCCCGGATCCGGTGCTGGATTTCGGCCTCAGAAAAGCCCAGGGCATCGACGGCGGCGTGACCGCAGCACGTGCGGCCTATATCGGTGGCTGTGCGGCCACCTCCAACGTGCTCGCCGGACGGCTGTTCGGCGTCCCGGTCTCGGGCACCCATGCCCACGGCTGGGTCATGGCCTTTGACGACGAGCTGGATGCCTTCGATGCCTACGCGGCGGCGCTGCCCAATAACTGTGTGTTTCTGGTGGATACCTACAACACGGTCGAAGGCATCGAAAACGCTATCCGCGCCGGCGAGAAACTGCGCGAACGCGGCTACGAGATGGCCGGTATCCGACTGGACTCGGGCGATCTGGCCCAGCTCGCCCGTCGGGCACGTCGGCGCCTGGACGCGGCCGGTTTTCACGAAACCAAGATCGCGGCCAGCTCCAGTCTGGATGAAGCCGTGATCGCCGATCTGAAAGCTCGTGGAGCGCCCATCGTGCTGTGGGGCGTGGGCACCAAGCTGACCACCGCCCAGCCGGATGCCGCGCTCGACGGCGTCTACAAACTGGCCGCGCTGAAAAACGACGCCGGGCGCTGGTCGTATCGCATGAAGATGAGTGATACGCCCGGCAAGCAGACCCGGCCCGGCGTGCAACAGGTCCGGCGCTTCATGACAGACGGCGCACCCCGCGCCGATCTGCTCTTTGACGAAGCCGCGTGCGCCACGGCCTGGGCCGGCGGGGTGGCCGATCAGGAACAGCGGTTTGGCGCCGACGAGCCCCATATCGACCTGCTCCAGCCCGCCGTGGCGGCCGGCCAGCGTCTGGCCGCACCACCCACGCTTGCCCGAAGCCGCGATCATGCTGCCGCTCAGTTCGCGCTGTTTACGGCCCGGCCCGATTATCCGGCGCTCGTCGATCATTATCTGGATCAATCCACCGACGACCTGCGCGACTGGCTGGTCAGCCGGCACCACACGAACACATAACGCCATGCCCGATACGCTGCTCCTGGTCGATATCCAGCACGATTTCCTGCCCGGCGGCGCGCTGGCCGTGCCGGCCGGCGATGCCATCGTCCCGATCGCCAACGCCTTGATACCGGCGTTTGATCACGTCGTGGCCAGCCAGGACTGGCACCCGGCTGATCACGGCTCGTTTGCCGAACATCACGCCGGCGCGAGTGCGTTCGACATCGGCCGGCTTGCCGGGCGCGAGCAGATCCTCTGGCCCACCCACTGTGTTCAGGGCACCGCCGGGGCCGCCTTTGCCAGCGATCTCGATATCGCCGGTATCCATGCCGTGGTGCGCAAGGGCGACAACCCACGGCTGGACAGCTATTCGGCCTTCTACGACAACCACCACGAGCGCGCCACCGGGCTTGCCCAGCGCCTGGCCGCCCGCAGCACGCGCCATATCCACGTCATGGGCCTGGCCGCGGATGTCTGCGTGAAATACACCGTGCTCGATGCGCTGGCCGAGGGCTTTACCGTCACCCTCATCGTCGACGGTATCCGCGGCGTGGACATGGCCCCTGGCGATACCGAGGCCGCCATCCAAGCCATGCGCGTTGCCGGTGCTGTCGTCGTTACACATGACATGGTTCTGAGCTAGTTTTGCGCGGGAATCGTCGTCGCTTGCCGGGCGCTTCGAGTGTTTTTCATCCGCAGATAGACGCAGATTACGCAGATGTGGACTTAGTAGCGCGGGAAAATCGCGGCACGCATAAAGCCTTGGCAGAGGCGAAGGATCTCTGGGTGAAGACCATGATTATTGCTGTGCTCTGACCCTCCGCAATGGCAAAGCACGAAACGCCGGAGCCTGACGTTCCCACAGGTCCAAAGTCTGCGTCATCTGCGTAATCTGCAGATAAAAAAGAACATCCCGCAAGCCCGAACACAGGCACGCATGTTTTGTTTGCCGCCCGGGCTTGCTAGATTGCCTCTACTTGCCTGCATTCAAACACTGGGTGGTCTGCCATGAGTGCTGTCCCGAAGGATCTGGCCGTCGGTGCGCGGCTCGACGATGCCATGCGCGTGCCGTTCGCCGGCTCGTCGCGCGTCTATGTCGAAGGCTCCCGGCCCGATATCCGTGTGCCCATGCGCGAGGTGGCCCAGTCGAATACCCCGGCCACCTTTGGCGTCGAGAAGAACCCGCCGATTACGGTCTACGACTGCTCGGGACCATATACCGACCCCGACGCGGTCATCGACCTGACCACGGGCCTGGCACCGCTGCGCGCGGGCTGGATCGACGAGCGCGACGATACCGAGGCCCTGCCCGGCCTGTCGTCGCAGTTCGGGCGTGATCGCGCAGCGGATACGGCCACCGGGCATCTGCGTTTTCCCGATGTGCGCACGCCGCGCCGGGCCCGCGCCGGGGCCAACGTCTCGCAGATGCACTATGCCCGTCAGGGGATCGTCACCCCCGAGATGGAGTTCGTGGCGATCCGCGAGAACGCGCGCATCGACGAGATCAAGGACTCGCGCCTGCTGCGCCGGCATCCCGGCGAGAGCTACGGCGCCCATATCCCGGAAACCGTCACGCCCGAGTTCGTGCGCGACGAGATCGCGGCCGGGCGCGCGATCATCCCCAACAACATCAATCACCCCGAATCCGAGCCGATGATCATCGGGCGTAACTTTCGGGTGAAGATCAACGCCAACATGGGCACCTCGGCGGTGAGCAGCTCCATCGCCGAGGAAGTGGAGAAAATGGTCTGGGCCACCCGCTGGGGCGGCGACACGATCATGGATCTGTCCACCGGCAAGCATATCCATGAAACCCGCGAATGGATCATCCGCAACTCGCCGGTCCCGGTGGGCACAGTGCCGATCTATCAGGCGCTGGAAAAGGTCGACGGCAAGGCCGAAGACCTGACCTGGGAGATGTTCCGCGACACGCTGATCGAACAGGCCGAACAGGGCGTGGATTACTTCACCATTCATGCCGGCGTGCGTCTGCCGTTCGTGCCGATGACGGTCAACCGCGTGACCGGCATCGTCTCGCGCGGCGGCTCGATCATGGCCAAGTGGTGTCTGGCCCATCACACCGAAAGCTTTCTCTATACGCACTTCACCGATATCTGCGAGATCATGAAGGCCTATGATGTGGCGTTCTCCCTCGGCGACGGCCTGCGACCGGGTGCGATCGCGGATGCCAACGACGAGGCCCAGATGGCCGAACTGCGCACCCTCGGCGAGCTCACGCAGATCGCCTGGGAGCACGATATCCAGGTGATGATCGAAGGCCCCGGCCATGTGCCCATGCAGCGTATCAAGGAGAACATGGACGCCGAGCTGGCCGACTGTCACGAAGCGCCCTTCTATACCCTGGGCCCGTTGACCACCGATATCGGCCCGGGCTACGACCACATCACCTCGGCCATTGGTGCTGCACAGATCGGCTGGTACGGCACGGCCATGCTCTGCTACGTGACGCCCAAGGAACACCTGGGTCTGCCCGACAAGGACGACGTGCGCGAGGGCATCATCACCTACAAGATCGCCGCCCACGCCGCTGACCTGGCCAAGGGCCATCCGGGGGCCCAGATCCGAGACAACGCCTTGTCGAAGGCGCGCTTCGAGTTTCGTTGGGACGACCAGTTCAACCTCGGCCTGGACCCGGAAAAAGCCCGCGGCTTCCACGACGAGACTCTGCCCAAGGACAGCGCCAAGGTGGCGCACTTCTGCAGCATGTGCGGGCCGAAGTTCTGTTCGATGCGCATTTCTCAGGAAGTACGCGAATTCGCCCACGAGCGTGGTATTCATACCCCGCAGGACGCCATCGACGCCGGGCTGGCCGAAAAGGCCGAGGAATTCCGCGACGGCGGCAACGAGCTCTACAAGTAACCCTCGAGGACAGCGACATGAAAAAGACAGCGCTCATCGCCACCCTGGCCACCGGCGGACTCGTACTGCCCGGCATGGCCCAGGCCCTGGACAAGGAAGACTTCACCACCACCGCCAGCACGGCAGCCACCACGGCCTATATCGTGGGCAAGGACGACAACGATCTGGTCAAGGCCCGCGATTTCGCCAACAGCGAAAAAGTGGCCCTGGCCCGCGAATCCGCCCAGGGCGGCGGCGAGCACGTGGCCTCGCTGGCCGAGCTGCTGGGCGAGAACCCGAACCAGCTCGGCGCCTGGATGCAGGACAACTACAGCGCACTTTACGACACCGAGACATCGGCCAACCTGGTTGATCGCATTGCCGCGCTCAAGACCGGCTAGCCGGCCCGTATGACGACGGCGTACTACACCGCCGATGCGATCTGTCGCGCCCACGACATGGGCGAGGGCCATCCGGAACAGCCCGGCCGGCTGATCGCGATCGAAAAAGGCCTGGACGTCGTCGGCATCGCCGATCGGCTGGACCGGCGCAGCGCGCCCCCGGCCGATACGGCGCTGGTCAAGCGTGTCCACGACCCGCTGCATATCGACCAGCTCTATGACATGGCCCCGCGCCACGGCCGTATTCCGCTGGATGAAGACACCCTGCTGACCCCGGACACCCTGGCCGCGGCGCGGTATGGCGCCGGAGCCGGTGTGGCCGCGGTGGATGCGGTCATGGCCGGGGATATTGCCAACGCGTTCTGTGCCATACGCCCGCCGGGGCATCACGCCGAATATTCGAAAGCGATGGGCTTTTGTTTTTTCAACAATATCGCTATTGCTGCGCGCCACGCGATCGATCAACACGGGCTCGAGCGCGTGGCGATCGTGGATTTCGATGTTCACCACGGCAACGGCACCGAAGACGTCCTGCGCGACGAGCCACGCGTGCTGTTCTGCTCGAGCTACCAGAATCCGTTGTTCCCGCATACCGATGACGCCAGCATCCCCGGCAGACTCATCAAGACCCCGCTACGAGGGGGCACCGCGGCTCGCGTGTTCCGCGACGCCATCGAGCGTGACTGGATACCCGCGCTGCACGACTATCAGCCCCAGCTCATCCTGGTCTCGGCCGGTTTCGACGCTCATCGTTCCGACCCCCTGGCCGATCTCAACCTCGAAGCCGACGATTTCGCCTGGGTGACCGAGCGCATTCTGGATATCGCCGAGACCCACTGCGGCGGCCGCGTCGTGAGTATGCTCGAAGGCGGTTATGCCCTGGATGCCCTGGCGGCATCGGCGGCCGTGCATGTGCGCACTCTTCTAAACCGCGGCGCCTAGGCCTGTCGACACGGTAAGCACATGCGCCGAGCGGTGGGCTGATACCGCTGGATTGCCGCGGCTTATCCGCCGACTTTTCGAATTTCCCGGGCCGGGTAAGACTCGACGTCCGTTCAATTCGTGCGTGTTATGGGAGAGGACGTCCTGGCGACGTCCCGCTCTCAACAGAACCCGCCAATAAAAAACCCGACCACGTAGCACGCGCCGGGTTTTATCCGCACCGGGTCATAGCTGGCTAAAACAGAATATTCACGTCATTGGCCGTTGACAGCACGATGCCGTACGTCAGATACATCAAATAGAAACCGGTCACGGTATGTGCTAAACCGAGCAGTTTTTCGGTGGCCGGCACGGCGATACCGAAACTGGCAAAAAACTCGAAGAAATAGACCGCAGCCAGGCCGATGAAAAGAACGGCTACCGGTGCATCGCCGCCGATCGCGAACGAAATCACGCCGAGCACCGAGACCAGAAAGAAGGCGACCGACATGAACCCGTTCGGCCGGGCATCGCCTTCAACGAACTTGATGAGGCCCATGGCCAGCCAGTGGATACCGAATACCGAGAACGCCACGGCCGCGCTATAGAGCTGTGCCTCCTTGAAGGACTCGAACCAGCTCAGGCCGACGAACAGATACAGCCCGACCAGCGCCTGACACAGCCCGGGCATGAAGAACCCCCAGACCCCGTTGGACCGGGCCAGTGCCCGGCCGCCGTTGTTCGGCCAGCCGAACAACTCCTGCGGCCCCAGAATGAGATACCCCGTGCCCAGGCCGAAAAAGCCGAGCGCGACCGGCGCGAAGCCCGACGCCGCAAACGTGATGGATGCCATTGAATCCCCCTTGATCAATTGGATGCCTTCATAGTGCACATATCAATATCCGAGATACAACAGTTCGGCCGTCGCGGGAGATCGTTTCTCACCCCAGCGGGCATGTCCACAGCACGGCTTGCTCGCCGGGACGAATCGACCGGTGTGCCGGCCTGGTTTCGTTTCGATAGGTCGAGGCTCGTATGATGACGGCTTGTTTTCGTCGACCGGAACTGTGATGAATCTCTTGCTGCTCAACGGCCCGAACCTGAACCTGCTCGGCACGCGGGAGCCGCATCTCTACGGTCACGACACGCTGGCCGATATCGAGACCGCGGCACAGAGCCATGCGCACCAGCAGGGTGCAACGCTTGCGACACTCCAGACCAATCACGAAGGCGAGATGATCGATCGCATCCATGCGTCCCGGGGCGTGATGGATGCCATCATCATCAATCCGGCGGCCTGGTCCCATACCTCGATCGCCCTGCTCGACGCCCTGAACGCCTACGAGGGCCGCGTGGTCGAGGTGCATCTGTCCAATATCCACAGGCGCGAGTCGTTTCGACACCACTCTTATATATCGGCACGCGCCGATGCGGTGCTGGCCGGGCTGGGCGCTTACGGCTATCGCGCAGCGATCGACTGGCTGATGAGCTGATCCACAAACTGGCGCGACTCTTGCTAGAGACGTGACATCATTCTCATCGACCGCTTCTATGCAACGCTCGCTGCGTGCCTTTACCTTCGCCAGCCTCGCACTGACCAGCCTCTCGGCCGCCGCCGTGGACGGGGTGGTCGCCGATAACTTCGAGATCCTGCAACCGATCACTGGAACGCCCGGCGCCCTGTCCGGCGAAACCGCGGCCGGGCGCTATTACGTGCCGGCGACGGTGGACACCAGCCGCTGGGGCCATCTGCCCAGCCGCCAGGCCGAGCCGGTGTTGACTGTGCCGTCCGGGGCTACGGTGGTCATCGATACGATCTCGCACGAAGGCATTCTCGAGGATCAGGGGCGTGATCCGGTGGCCTGGTTCGGCGATCACGGCGTGGCGCGCGAGCAGGTTCTGAGCGATGCCATCGCGCTCACCGATTCCGATATCAAGCACGATTTCAAGCAGGACGGCCCGCACGTGGTGACCGGCCCCGTGGCCGTGGCCGACGCCGAGCCGGGGGACGTGCTCAAGGTCGAGGTCCTGAATCTGGCTCCGCGCGTGCCTTATGGCGTGGTCTCCAATCGTCACGGCAAGGGCGCGCTGCCCGGCGAATATCCCATAACCCCGGCACAGGACGGCGCCTCGGCCGAGCATCCCGAGCGCTATGGCAATGTCTCGATCTATACTCCGATCAAGAAAAGCGACGACGGCTGGGTAGGCCTCATGTCCGGCCCGAACGGCAAGCCGATCGAATTCCCGCTCGATCCGTTCATGGGTCTGATGGGCGTGGCGCCGAACACGGATGAATCCCCCAGCTCGGTGCCGCCGCTGGCCGTCGGCGGCAACGCCGACATCAACGAGCTGGGAGAAGCCGCAACGATCTATTACCCGGTCCAGGTGCCCGGCGCGCTGTTCTATACCGGCGACGGGCACTTCGTCCAGGGCGACGGCGAGGTCGCGCTCACCGCACTGGAGGGCTCCATGCGGGCGACGTTCCGTCTGACGCTGCTCAAGGCCGGCTCACCGGACATCCCCGGCGGCCAGATCAATCGCCTGCTCGGCGAGACCGATACCCACTGGGTGACCGTCGGGCTCGACCCGAGCCTGGACGAGGCGATGAAAGACGCCACGCGCGAATCGATTCGTTTTCTGCATGACTACTACGGCATCGATCAGGCCACGGCGCTGGCCTACCTGTCGGCGGCCACGGATTTCGAGGTCTCGCAGGTCGTGGATGCCACCAAGGGCGTGCACGGGCTGATCCGCAAGGGTGACTTCGCTGCGCTGAGCCCCACCAACTGACCCGACCGGCCATTGGCCCACGCGCATCGGCCGCCTATAGTAGCGGCCGATCTTTTTCATCGCGGCCGGTCTGATGAGCCTTGCCACGTTGTCGGTCTTTGTGCCGACTTTCTTTCTTGTCTCGCTCACGCCGGGGCTGTGCATGACGCTGGCCCTGAGCCTGGGCATGACCGTGGGCGTAAAGCGTGCGGTCTGGATGATGGCCGGCGAGCTGATCGGCGTGGGCATGGTCGCCGTGGCCTCGGTGGTGGGCGTAGCCGGCGTTCTGTTGCAGGTGCCGGCGCTGTTCACCGTATTCAAATGGGTCGGCGGGGCCTATCTCGTCTGGCTCGGCATCGAGATGTGGCGCTCGCGGGGCAATCTGGCCATCCCCGAGATTGCGCGTGACGCCCCGGCCCCGCCCCGCGGGCGGCTGGCCCTGCAGGGCCTGGTCACAGCGATCGCCAATCCCAAAGGCTGGGCGTTCTTCATCGCCCTGCTGCCGCCGTTTCTGGATTTCGATGCCCCGCTGGCGCCCCAGCTTGTTCTGCTGCTGTCGATGATCCTGTCGATGGAAACCGCCTGTCTGCTGCTCTATGCCACCGGCGGCTCGGCCGCGCGACGGCTGCTCGAACAACAGGCCAATGTCCGGCTGCTCAATCGTATCGCCGGCACGCTGATCATGGCCGTGGGGCTGTGGCTGGCGCTGGGCTGACAGCCTGTCGTACCCGGTCCAGGCCGGTACACAAGGCCTGGCTGGCCCCCGCCATACGCACCGTGGGCCGGCTGATTGCATCGCGCGCCAGGCGGATGAAGCGGTCATGGCGCACGGCTGACAGTGTGTCGTAGCGGCGCCAGAACACATCACGCGCCGGGTCGTCGTCATCGTCGCGCCGGGTCGTCACGATCGCTGCCGGGTCACGGGCGATCAGCGACTCGATCCCGATCCGCGGTGCCGCCACATCGGCGTCCTCGAACACATTGCGCCCGCCGCACAGCCGGAGGGCCGCGCCGATCATGCTGGCCCCGCCAATGGTGATCAGCGGTTCGGTGGCCACGACGTAGAACACCGAGACCGGCGCACGGGCGCTGTATCGGTCTTCAAGTGCCTGCATGCGCGCAAGAAAACGAGCCGCGGCACGAGCGCCTGTCTTCGCCTGCCCGCCGAGCCGGCCCAGATCACGTAGGGTGGTGGCGATATCCGCGAACGCGCTCGGATCATCGACATACACCGGGATGCCCAGCGCGCGCAGCCGGGCGACCAGATCGCCTTCGCTGGCCGGCGCCCAGGCCACGACCAGATCCGGCCGGCGCGCCAGAATGGCTTCGAGACTGACCGAGCGATACCCGCCGACCCGCGGGATCGAGGTGGCCGCGGGCGGGTAATCGCTATAGCGCACCGCGCCGACGACCCGATCACCGAGCCCGGCCGTGAACAGGTTTTCCACAAGATGAGGGGTCAGCGCCACGATACGCTCGGCCGGCTGATCGAGCGTGACCCGATGGCCGGTGGCATCCACCGCCGAAACCCCGGCAAAGGCAGGCCCGGCCAGCATCGCCGGAACCAGCAGCGCGGTCACGAGCCACAGGCCGCGTTTCAGGAGTCGCTGCCGTTTCGCGCCCCTGCATGGGACAAATCTGTGCATAACTTATCGCCCCTGTGGATAAACGCAGGCACGCTGGAGCCCGGCCCTCAGCCGAGGCCGTGCCGTGTGGGTGACCAGCCCGAATCGCAGCCAGCGATCATCATCGCCCAACCGGGTCAGAATGCCCTGGCGGGCGAGCGCGGCGTGCCAGAACGGCGCGCTGGTCTCGTTCTCGAACAAGGCCGTGACAAACAGCCCGCCGGAGACGAGCCGTGCGTCGAGCGCCGTGGCCAGGACATCACCCAGCCAGGCCTGGCCGGCATGGATACGCGCACGTTGCTCGCGCTGCCAGGCGGTATCAGCCAGGGCCCGGCACCCGATCCAGCGCGCCGGATGCGCGACCCCCCAGGGCTGCACGGCCTCGTTCAGCGGGGACAGGATATCGGGCGGCCCATAGACGAACCCCAGCCGGATACCGGCCAGACCGAAGAACTTGCCCACTGAGCGCAGCACGATGGCCGAGGCCGGTAACGCCGGCGGCGCGTCGACACAATCCATGAACGCGGCATCCACGATCAGCCGGCCCGGGCCGAGCGTGGCCGCCAGGGCCCGCAGCTGCTCGGTATCGGGCATCTCGCCCAGCGGGTTGTTCGGGGCCAGCACCACGGCATGATCGAGCTGCGGGGCCCGGTCGATCAACGCGGCCAGCGTGTCGTAGAACACAAGCGCATGCCCGGCCCGTGCCCAGGCCCGGGCATGTTCGCGATACCCGATAGCCGGCACGCCGACCCGTCCCCGGCGCCGCAAGGCCGGCAGGGTCTGGATCGCGAACTGGCTGCCCGGCACGGCGATGAGCTGCTTCGCAGAGACGCCGTAATAGGCCGCCGCGGCCGGCATCAGCCCATCATCGGTTTCGGGCAGACGGGCCCAGACCTCGCCCGGCACCTGGCCCACCGGCCACGACCAGGGCGCGATACCGGTCGAGACATCCAGCCAGTCGGCCCGCGGGATCTGCCACGTTCTCGCGGCATCCTGCAGCCGGCCGCCGTGGGCAGTGTGCTCGGCCTGGCTCACAGCACAGCCCAGCAGACGATGACGCCGGCCACGAGGGCCACGCTGCGATCGACCAGCGCCAGCGCACGCTCGATATCCCCGGCTGCAGGCGGCGCTCCCTGCCCGATCTCGGGCTTGGCCTGCCACCGGCCGTGATACGAGGCCGGCCCGCCAAGCGTGATCCCCAGCGCCCCGGCGCCGGCACACATCACCGGCCCGGCGTTGGGACTGGCACAGCCCGGCGCCTGATCCTGCCAGCAGCGCCAGGCCGCCCGGCCGCCGAAGACCACGAAAGCCGCCGCGGTCAGCCGCGCGGCGGGCCAGTTCAGGGCATCGTCCAGGCGGGCCGCTGCCCGGCCGAAGGCCTCGAAGCGCGGCGTGCGATAACCCCACATCGCATCCAGCGTATTGGCCAGGCGATGCAAAACGACACCCGCCGCGGCACCGGGCGGCCCGGCCAGGCTGCCGATCGCGACCCAGACCAGCGGTGCCACGATCGCATCACTGCTGTTTTCCAGGATCGATTCGATGGTCGCCCGGCGCATGGCCTGTGCGTCCATGTTTTCGGTATCGCGCGATACCAGCCGGCCGGTGGCTGTGCGTGCCTGGGCCATGTCATCGTCGGCCAGCGCCTGGGCCACCGGCCGGGCATGGTCAGCCAGCGCACGGCGTCCGATCGACAGCATCACCAGGCCTGCCACGCCTCCCCAGCCCAGCAGATTCGGCAGCCACAGCGTCAATAACGTGATCGCAAGCACCGGCCCGCCGATGAGCCCTGCGGCCGCACGCGCACCGGCGGCCACCGTGCCATCGTTGGTCCTGGCCTCAAGCCGGTCGGCCCAGCCGCCGAAAATGACCAGCGGATGCCCGCGTGACGGCTCGCCGAAGCGCGCATCGGCCACAAGCCCGGCCAGGACCGCGAATATCAGGCCCATAACGCCGGTCCGGCCCAGGCGATCGTAATCAGCAGCACCGCCTCGACCGACTCAATCAGCGCGCCGACGATATCGCCGGTATAGCCGCCGATGCGGTGTTGCCAGAGCCGGCGCCAGAGCCAGGTCACCGTCAGCGTGATCGCCGCCAGAAGCAGCGCGCCGATCAGCGAGGTGGCCAGCGCTACACCGAGGCACGCCAGGGCCAGCGAGCCCCCGATCGCGGCCCGCGAGGCCCACGCGGCCTGGTCAGCCGCGATTCCGTCGCGCCGGACATAGGCCGTCGTCATCATCAACGCCGCCGCCGCCCCTCGGGCTGCCAGCGGCACGGCGCACCACAGGGCCAGCGGCAGCGTTGCGTTCGTCAGAATGGCGGCCAGAGCGGCGAACTTCGCCAGCAGCAGCACAACCAGCGCGATGATCGCCATCGGCCCGGCGGTGGGCTCGCGCATGACCGACAGGGTGCGTGTGGTATCCCCGTGGCCGGCGAACGCGCCGTCGATACAGTCAGCCAGGCCGTCGAGATGCAGCCCACCGGTCAGGGCCACCCAGGCCACGAGCCCCCCGAGCGCCTGCACCAGTACCGGCGCGGTGCCGGTGAGCCCCATCACGAGCCAGAGCGCCAGCCCGATCAGCGCGCCGACCCACGGATACCAGGCCACCGAGCGGCCCTGATCGCCGGCCGTCACGTCCGGGCCGATCCAGCGGCCGACGGGCAGCGTGGTCAATAACACCATCGCCAGCCATAGCGGGCGCAGGTGACGCCTCATACCGCGTTGTCGAGGTTATACCCCATCAGCCGTGCCATCCGCTGCTCGCTCGGGCCATCCGGGGCATGCGTGACATCAATCCGGGCCCGGCAGCCATAAGGCATGCCAAAGCGATTGGTGGCCCCCAGCGGCAGGTCCAGCACGTGGCTGATCAGATTCCGAATCACCCCGCCATGACAGACCAGCAGCACATGCTGCCCGGTATGGGCGCTGATCAGATCATCCCAGGCTGCGCCGACGCGAGCCCGGATATCGGTCAGGGCCTCCGCGTTGGGCGGCGCGTGATTGGCCGGATCGGTATACCAGGCCCGTGCCGCCTCGAAGTGGTTGTCCCAGATCTCCTGGATCGGCCGGCCTTCCCAGTCCCCGAAGTTCATCTCGCGAAAGCGTTCGTCGACCTCTACCGACACGCCACGCTCGTGGCCCAGCCAGTCGGCGAACGATCGACACCGCGTCAACGGCGACGTCACGATCGTGTTCCAGCCGGACAACGCCCCGGTTACCCGCTTCAAGCGCACCCAGCCGTCCTCAGACAACGCGACATCGGTCGAGCCACGAAATATGGAGCCGCCTTCGCATTCGGCATGGCGCAGGATATCGACCTGCGTGGTGGGCATATTGAACTCGGGCATGCGCACTTCCTTGGATGAACAGCCGCCGGCGGCTGCGTATCTGGATGATCAGGCGCGAAGGTTAACGCAGAACTCAAGCGCAGCGGTTGCCGTACGAGCCCCGGGAGCCCCGGCGAATAGCGGTGGCGGCACGGTTTGTCACGCGCGTCCAGACAACAGCGCGTGGTTTTCGAAAACGCCGCGTGCCGGCGCCAGGGCGCATGCGCTGTGTACTGGCAAGGGGTCGAGCCTGCGCCCGTGAGTGCCTGGAGATCGGGATGGTGGTGCGTTCCGGTTGCGGATGCGTATCCTCTGGGGCGAATCTGTCTCGAACCCGGCCGGCATCCGTATCGCGGCTGTGCCTGGCGACGCCGAGACTCGTGTCTGCTGCAGGCTGGAAATATGCAAATCAAATCGACAGGTCGAGCGCTCACGTTGACCCTCATCGGCCTCGCCTGCGCTACCAGCGCGCAGGCACGCGGGCCCGATGCCTCCAAATCGTCGCTGACCGTGGTCGAGCTGGGTTATTTCGACGATGGCCTGCAACAGCCCGACGCGACCAATCAGTTCTATAACAACGAGTCGCTGGGTCTGAGCCTGCAGTGGGGGCTGACGGCCTATGTGTCCGGCGTTGCCTCGGACAACGCCAATTTCGGCGCCGATGAGAGCATCGGAGGCAATCCGGTCAACGTGGACAACAGCTGGTGGGAGAATTCTGCCCTGCCTGTCCTGCGTGGCCAGTACCAGTTGCCCGACAAGCGCGGGCAGATATTCGCCGGCACCTCGGCGGTCTACAACATGACGCGAGGCAGTGCCTACGGCGATAACAGCGGCTCGACCCCGAACCATCCCGAAACCATTCGGCTCGATCAGGCCTATGTGGGCTGGAAGAGCGGCGATATGTTCGCCGATACGCTGGGCAAGGACGCACTGAAGATCGCCGGGGGCCGGCTGGACTTTGCCTTCGGCGATGGGTTTCTGGTCGGTGACGGCTTCTTCGATACCGGCGCCAAGGGCGGCTATTACAACGGTGTGAGCGAAGCGTTCGAGAACGCCGGTGTCGTTTCGCTGGTCACCCACGGGCTGCGCGCCGATCTGTTCTATCTCGAACAGGATCAGTATCGCCCGCGCGCCGACGATCACACGAGCAGCTATGGCACCAACCTGTCGTATCGCTGGCGCGAACGCGCCCAGTTCGGTTTTGCCTACCTGAAAACCTACAAGAGCACCGTGGCCGCGCTCGACGGCACCGATATCTACAACATCCGGGCCAAGGGCAAACCGATCGGCGCATTGCCCAACCTGTCGATTGGCGGGCAGTTGGTCTATGAGTACAACCCCGAGAACCAGATCAACGACAAGGGCTGGTTTGTCGAAGGCTCCTACAAAGCCAAGAGCCTGTTTCTCAAGCCCCAGCTGATCTATCGGCGCGCCGAGTTCACCACCAATTACAACACCGTCTTCTACGACTGGGGCGGCGGCTGGGGCAACTGGTACATGGGCGAGGTTGTGGGCGAGTACATGCTGTTCAACTCGAACCTCGATGTCGACATGATCAAGACCAAGTTCAACTTCACGAAGAACCTCAACGGCGGCGCGATCGCTTATCGATTCTCCTATCACAACGCCCAGCAGTCCCAGGGCATCACCGATCGCAACTTCGCCAACGAGCTCGACTTCTATGCCAACTGGACGGTCAACAAGCATCTGATCGTCCAGGGCGTATACGGCTTCGCGGTGCCCAATGACGGCGCCACCCAGAGCTATCCCGATGAAGACAACGCCGACCAGATCTCGCAGGTCGCCGCGGCCTTCTTCACCATCAAGTTCTAGAGCCTGTCGTCACGAGGCAGGCCATGGCATTGCTCGCACCGGGTACGCGACAAAGCGTTATGACAGCTCGCGTGCGAAGTACGCCGCCGGTCGTCCCAAGATCGCATCCTCTTCTTTGAGCTGTGCGATCCCGCGGCGTAGCGCATGACTTAAGCCTCTTCATCCGAGGCCACGAGCCGACCGGGCTCTCGAAACGCCTGTCTTTTGTCTCTGGATTGAAGCTCTGCCTGCCGCTTATGAAGCTGGTTTCGGCGAATGCCGAGCTCGCGAGCGACTTCGGTTGCCTGTCGTGCGCACGGCTTGCAAGGCTCCAGCGCCCGGAGCTCGAATTGCATGGAAAACGGCTCGCGTTTGGCCACTCGGACATCTCCTTCGGGATTGGTTGCCTCTCCTTGGTGATGTCCGTGAAAACCGGGTTCTCACCCGTAATTCCCGGACGACGACATCGCCTGGTTTTCAATCAAGCGAGCCCGGCCTCGGCAAACGTCGCCATATCGGCATGCAGTGCGAGCGCGTTCTGGATGACGGGCACAGCCATCATGGCGCCGCTGCCCTCGCCCAGGCGCATGTCCAGATCCAACAGAGGGTGGGCGTTTAAATCAGCCAGCACTGGCGCATGCCCGGCCTCGGCGGAGCGGTGGCCGTAGATGAGCCAGTCGGCCACGCCGGGGTTGATGCGCACGGCGGCCAGAGCGGCGACGCTGGCGATGAAGCCGTCGACCACGGATGGGATGCCGCGTTGGGCGGCAGCGATATAAGCACCGGCGAGTGCGGCGATTTCCAGGCCGCCGAGACAGCGCAGGATGGTGAGTGTGGCGCGGGCCTCGTCTTGGCCGGCCCAGGCGGCGGCGTGTCGGTTGAGGCCGCGATCGACGGCGGCTCGTTTGGCGGCGAGGCCCGCGTCGTTCACGCCGGTGCCGCGGCCGACGACGGCGGCGGCGTCGCGGCCGGCGAGTGCGGCATAGACGGCCGCGGCACTCGTGGTATTGGCGATGCCCATCTCGCCGCCGACAAACAGGGATAGAGCCGGCATGAGACTGTGTGCCCCGGCGGCCAGGGCCTCGGCGAGCGTGGCTTGCGACATGGCCGGTGCCTCGGTGAAGTCGGCGGTGCCCGGGGCCAGATCGTGATTGATCACGCCGGGCACGTGCGCGGTGGCGCTGACGGTGCCGAGATTCATGACGGTCATGTCTGCCCCGGCGCGCCGGGCCAGTACGGCGACGGCGGCCCCGCCGGCAGCGAAGTTGGCGACCATCTGGGCGGTGACACTTTGCGGAAACGCAGATACGCTCTGGCCGGCCACGCCGTGGTCGGCAGCGAACACAGACAGGCCGATACGATCGATCACGGGCACGCTGCGGCCCTGCCAGCCGGCAAAGTCGACGGCCAGCTGCTCCAGCCGGCCGAGTGACCCCGGCGGTTTGGTGAGCTGGGCCTGGCGGGCCTCGGCGGCCATGCGGGCCTCGGCATCCACGTGGGCGACCGGCTCATGCAGCCAGACCGGATCGGGCATCTGGGTGGACTGTTTCATCGCTCGCTCGTTTTCAGGTTCAGGGGCAGGCCGGCCACCACGAGATCGACCCGCGCGCAGCGCGCGGCCAGAGCCTGATGCAGGCGCCCGGCCTCGTCGGCGAAGGTTCGCGACAGCTCGCCCAGCGGCACGATGCCGGAACCGACCTCGTTGGAGACCATGAGCACGCGGGCCTGGCAGGCCGATAACCCGGCCAGCAGCGCATCACGTTCGGCGGCCCAGCAGTCGCCGGCCAGGGCGTTGGACAGCCACAGCGTGAGACAATCGACCAGGATCACCGTGCCCGGCCCGTCTTCGTCTTTCAGAACATCGGTCAGGCCCAGCGGTGCTTCGACGGTCTGCCAACGCGCATCACGATCGGCGCGGTGACGGGCGATACGCGCGGCCATGGCGTCGTCATGGGCCTGGCCGGTGGCGATATAGACATGCCGGCGCGCGTTGTCATCGGCCAGCCCGCAACGCTCGGCGTAGCCGCTCTTGCCGCTGCGGGTGCCGCCCAGAACCAGGTGATGATCAGCCATGCAGCACCACCGGGTGGCCGGTATCGGGGTGAGAAATGACGCGCGTACGGGCAGCGAATACCTCAGCCATCACGGCCTCGGTGACGACCTCCGCCGGCGGGCCGGCAGCGATGATCTGGCCGTCACGCAAGGCAATGAGCCGGTCGGCATGGGCCGCGGCCAGGCTGACATCGTGCATGACGAAGACCATGGCCACGCCGTCGGCGGCCAGCCGGGCCAGCGTGGCCATGACCATGCCCTGATGGCCGATATCCAGTGCGGCCACCGGCTCGTCGAGCAGCAACAGCCGATCACCGGCATCCTCGCCCCGCCAGATCTGGGCCAGCACGCGGGCAAGTTGCACTCGTTGACGCTCCCCACCCGACAGGCGTGTATAAGCTCGGCCCAACAGAGACGAAATATCCATCGCCGAAGCAGCTGCGGCCACGATATCGGCGTCCAGCGCGCGGCCAGTGGCGTGCGGGCTGCGCGCCAGGGCCACGACCTCACGCGCGGTCAGGGGAAAGGCCAGCGACTGGCGCTGGGCCAGACAGGCCACGCGCCGGGCGCGCTCGAGGCGCGGCCGGCCGGCCAACGGCCGATCATCGAACAACACTCGGCCCGTGGCGGCCACGTCGCCGGTGATCGCGCCGATAAGGGTGGACTTGCCCGCACCATTGGCCCCGATCACCCCGACTCGCTCGCCCGCCGCCGCCGTCAGATGCACATCATGCAGGCGTGCGGCAACACAAAGATCCGCGACCACAAGACTCATAGCGCGTAATCACGCGAGCCGCGCAGCAACAGGATGAAAAACGGCGCGCCGACAAGCGCGGTGAGCAGGCCCACCGGCAACTCGGCCGGGGCGACGAGCAGGCGCGCGGCCACGTCTGCCCCCAGCAATAGCGTCGCCCCGGCCAGCGCGGCACCGGGCAGCACGAGACGATGATCCGGGCCGATGGCCAGCCGCACGATATGCGGCACCACCAGCCCCACGAAGACGATAGCCCCGGCCAGTGCGACCGAAACACCCACGCCGAGGGCGACCAGCCCGATCAGCACGGTCTTGATCATATCCACGGCAAACCCCAGATGCCGGGCCTCGGATTCGCCCAGCAACAGAGCGTTCAAGGCCGGGGCCAGGCCGATGAGCCCGGCGACCACGGGCACGGCCACCGCAGCCAGCAGGCCCACCCGCGGCCAGGTCGCCCCGTCGAGCCCACCCATCTGCCACAGGCTGATCCGGCGCAGCATCTCGTTGCTGGCGACAAACTCCAGCAACGAGGTGGCCGCCCCGGCCAGCGCGCCAATGGCGATACCGGCCAGCAGCATGGTCGTCACCGAGGTCTGCGTGCCGCGTGTGGCCAGGGCATAGACCAGCAACACAGCCAGCACCGCGCCGATGAACGCGCCGATGGAGACGATCGTCAGCCCCATCGCTCCGGCCAGTGCGCCGCCGAACACGATGGCCAGGCTGGCCCCCAGCGAGGCGCCGGCAGTGACGCCGATCAGCGATGGATCAGCCAGCGGGTTGCGAAACAGCCCCTGCATGGCCGCGCCGCTGATCGCCAGAATCGCGCCCACCAGTGCGGCCAGCACGGCCCGCGGCAGGCGGATGACCGTGATGATCAACGCGTTCTGATCGGCCGCACTCTGCCCGGGCCAGAGCGCGGCCCATACCTCATGCGGGGCGATGGCCACCGGGCCCAACGCCAGCTCGGCGATGAAGACCCCGACTGATGCGACTCCCAGCCCCCCGAACAACACGGCCGGCTTCATGGCAGCGCCTCGATATCCATCGCGGCCTCGATGGCATCGGCCAGACGGTCGAGACTGGCCTCGCGGCGGGCGTTCTGATCGACCGCGCCGCCCCCGGCGTGCCCCGCCCAGGCCAGAATCGCATCACAGCCGGTCGCGGTATCGAACAGACCGTGTAGATAGGTGCCGGCGAGCTGGCCGTCGGCAGACAGCGCGCCGTCCGGGCCGTCCTCCAGTTCCACGAAAGGCCGGGCGCAATCCGTGCCCGTGGTCACCCCGCAATGGATCCGGTATCCGGCCACCGCGGCGCCGCCTGCCAGATGACCGGTCATGTTCTGCAGGCGCTTGTGGGCATCCAACCGTGTGGCCAGATCGAACAGGCCAAAGCCGGCCGTAGTGCCGAGCACGTCCTCGATCCCGTCGGGATCGGCGATTTCACGGCCCAGCATCTGATAGCCGCCACAGATGCCCAGCACCTTGCCGCCATAGCGCAGATGGCGCTTGAGACGCGCGTCCCAGCCGGCAGCCCTGAGCCACTCACAATCCGCGCGGGTGTTCTTCGAACCGGCCAGCACGATCAGATCCGCCGGGCCGGGGGTCTGTCCGGGGCCGATGAATTGCAGATCCACGCCGGGGTGCGCCCGCAGGGCATCGAAATCGGTGTGGTTGCTGATCCGCGGGGTAACCGGCACCTGCACGATCAGCGCGTCGGTATCGGCGCGTTGCCCGGTTTCGAGCGCGTCCTCGGCATCCAGATGCAGCCCCGTGAGATAGGGCAAAACGCCCAACACCGGCTTGCCGGTACGCGCTTCCAGCCAGTCCAGCCCCGGCTGCAACAACGCGGTATCGCCACGGAATCGATTGATCACGAAACCGGCCACGCGCGCCGCCTCGCTGTCGGCCAGCAATTCGAGCGTCCCCACCAGATGTGCGAACACCCCGCCCTTGTCGATATCGGCCACCAGAATCACCGGACAATCCACCGTCTCGGCAAAGCCCATGTTGGCGATATCGCCGTCGCGCAGATTGATCTCTGCCGGGCTGCCCGCGCCCTCGACCAGCACCCGCGCGTAGTGTTCGGACAGGCGGCCATGCGAGGCCAGCACAGCCGCCATCGCCTCGCGCTTGTAGTGGTGATAATCCCCGGCATTCATGGCCGCGATCGCATGGCCATGAACGATGACCTGGGCACCGATATCGCTGGAGGGCTTCAACAACACCGGATTGAGATCGGTCGTGGCCGGCACGTGGGCGGCCTGAGCCTGCAGATACTGCGAGCGCCCGATCTCGCCGCCATCGACCGTCACCGCACTGTTCAGGGCCATGTTCTGGGGCTTGAAGGGGGCGACCGCCACCCCGCGGCGTGCCCAGGCCCGGCACAACCCCGCCACCAGCGTCGACTTGCCGGCATCCGAGGTCGTGCCCTGAATCATGAGCGTTCTGGCTGGCATTGGGCTTCGTTCTCTTTATTGGTCCGCAAACAACACTAATGAAAGCAAATGAAGAGAAGACAATCCGCAGATATACGCCGACTCACGCAGATCAAGGCCAAGATGAAAACGAATTAAGAATCACTCGCATGAGCGATCGATTACCTAAGCAGGCCGCGATAACTCGGCTCTTTGCGTTCCACGAAAGCCATCTGCGGATAAAACGTGTCTGTGTTCATTTGCGGACCGTTAGAAAGAACCAGCCCGCAAACCAGAACAGAGCCTAGTAATCCACCCCGGCCCGCGCCTTGATGCCGGCCTTGAAGGCGTGCTTGACGTTATCGACCTCGGAGACGGTATCAGCGGCTTCGCGCAGGGCCGAGCCACCGCCGCGGCCGGTGACGATGACGGACTGTTCATAGGGCCGGTTGGCGATGGCGGACAGCACGCGGTCGTCGTCGAGGTATTTGTAGCCGAGCATATAGGTCAGCTCGTCGATGACGACCAGGTCATACGACGGGTCGGCCAGCATCGGCTCGACCTGGGCCCAGGTACGCTCGGCGGCTTCGATGTCGCCGGTGCGATCCTGGGTGTTCCACGTGAATCCCGTACCCATCTGATAGAAGGTGACCTGCGGACAGTGGTCGCGGATATAGATCTCTTCGCCGGAGAGCTGCACGCCCTTGATGAACTGCACCACGCCCACTTTCTGGCCGTGGCCCAGTGCGCGCATGACCATGCCGAAGGCCGAGGAGGACTTGCCCTTGCCCTTGCCGGTGATGAACACGAACACGCCACGCTCGGTGTCGGCCGCGGCGATGGCCGAATCGACCTTCTCTTTCTGTTTCTGCATAGCCGCCTTGTGGCGGGCATCGCTTTTGGTTGGGTCGGTCATAACAATCCTTGAAAATCAGAGTTCGCCCGGCGCATAGCGCAGGGTCAGCGTGGCCGTACGGCCGGGCCGGTTATAGAAGGCCACGGTCTTGTAGCTACGATCCAGCAGGTTGTCGATCTTGGCCTGAACCTGCCAGTCATCGGCCAGATCCATCGACCCGCGCAGGCCGAACAGGGCATAACCGCCGAGCTCGTTGGTATTGGCCAGATCGTTGTAGCGGCGGCCCACAACGCGGGCCGTGGCCCCGGCGGCAAAACGCGAGAACAGATCCCGATCCACGGCCAGCGAGGCCGCGTACTGCGGCCGGCGCGCCAGATCGTTGCCGGCGTTGGCATCGTCGGATTCGTTCTTGGCCTCGAGCCAGTGAGCGGCGGAATGCACGCGCCAGCGCCCGAGATAGGCCGTGGTCTCGCCCTCGATACCGCGGATACGCACACTGTCGACGTTCTGCGGCGTAAAGTTGGCATCAAGCACGATCTCGTTGTCGATACGGGTTTCATAGACGTGTACCGACCAGCGCCCCCAACGGCGCGCGGCCTTCAGGCCCAGCTCGGCGGTGCGCGACTCTTCGGGATCGAGGTCGGGGTTGGAGGCGGGCGGGAAGCCCGGCGTATCGGGATAGTAGAGATCGTTGAAGGTGGGCGCGTTGAAGGCGTTGCCGTAGCTGGCCGTGACGGTATGCACCTCACTGAGGTCATAGCCATAGGTGGCCGAGCCGGTGACGTTGGACCCGTAGGCCTGGTTGTCGTCCCCCCGCGCGGCCAGCTGGAGCGCGTGGCGCCCGTAGCGGCCCTGGTACTGGCCGAACACGCCGGTGTTGGCGCGCTTGTTCTCCTTGAAATCGACCGAGCTTGTGACCTCGGCCTGGCGATGATCCACGCCGATGGTGGCAGTCTGATTGTCGGCCAGCCGGAAATCGTTCTGGAAGCTGACCGTATCGCGCCGGGTATCGAAACGGCTGGCGAACACGTCGCCCAGATGATTGGTCGATAGATCGCGGCTGCGTGCCAGCGCCAGCGAGGCGGTCCAGAAATCGGTCAGCGGGGCATCCAGATCCAGGCCGTAGACCTCCTGGATCGAGTCCGACTGGTCGGTGGTGGTGCCGTCGTACTCGTTGTCGCCGTCGGCGCGTAGATAATGGCCGGACAACTGCCAGCCGTTGGCGAATCGATAGCCGGCCCGCGCGGAGCCGGCATAGCGGTTATAGCCGTCGTCATCGGGCTGGTCGGCAAAACACCCCGCCCCGCCACCGGGCGCACCGAAGGGCCGGCCGGTACAGGCATCGAAGCCGTCACTGGTCAGCCCGGAGACGCTGACGTTGTAGTGGCTGCGCGCGGTCGTGCCCTGAACGCCGATATTGCCTTCGTAGGTCTTGTAGCTGCCAGCCGAGACCGAGCCATAGGGCCGTGCGCTCTGGCCCGTGCCTTCGCCGTCGCGGGTGAAGATCTGGATCACGCCGCCCACGGCATCCGCGCCGTAGAGCGAGGAACGCGGGCCGCGCACGATCTCGATACGCTCGATCTGCGAGACCGGAAAATCGGCCAGCGCGGCCAGGCCGGCGGTCGCCGAGCCGTAGCGCACACCATCGACCAGCACCAGCACCTGATTGCTGTCGGTGCCGCGCAGGTTGATCGAGGTCTGCTTGCCCAGACCGCCGTTATTGGTCTGGGTGAGGCTGGGGGTCTCGACCAGCAGATCGGCCAGAGAACTGGCCTGGCGGCGCACGATATCGGCTCGGGTGATGACCGAGGTCGCGGCCAGCGTCTCGCGGACACGTTGCGGGCTGCGGGTGGCGGTGACCACCACATCGCTTAAATCTTCGGCCGGCGCGGCCACCGGGGGCACAGCCCAGGCGCTGCCGGCCCCGAGTGCCGCGGCCAGGCCGGCGGTGAGTCGTATTGTCATGTCGTATTGTCTGGCTGGCGGGCACGCCCATCCGCGGCCCGAGATCCGACCCGTTGCCGGGCACCCCGTCGCGGCCGGTATCCGGACTGGCAGACCGAGCACCGGGCTTGAAGCCCGGACTCGGCTATCGGCCTTCCCAATGCGACGCGGCATCAGTGGCGAATCGATAGCCAGGCTCACCGTATGGCGAGGCTGTCTGCTTACCGTTGCGGAGGCAGTGTCGGCCTTGTCGAAATCTCGACGCACCGACTTCCCGTTCAACCGCCCGTCTGACGAGCGGCACCTGCGACGAAGGCATCGTAGGCGCGTGCCGGGTATGGCGCAACGCCCGAAAGACGCCGCGCCGAGCTGGAACACGTCGCGACGGGCCTCCGCGTGATTTTCGCCTATCCGGATAAGCGGATATAATCCCCCGCAGTGATTTGTGATTGCGCAACGAGTCGTCGTATGGAAAAGACACTTGAGATGATCGAGGGCGTGCTGGCCGACAAGATTCTGGTCATCGACGGTGCCATGGGCACGATGATCCAGAATCACGGCCCGTCGGAGGCCGAATACCGCGGCGAGCGTTTCGCCGACTGGGAATCGGACCTGCAGGGCAACAACGATCTGCTCACGCTGACCGCGCCGGATCTGATCCGCGGCATCCACCGCGAATATGCCGAGGCCGGCGCCCAGGTCATCACCACCAATACGTTCTCCTCGACCACGATCGCCCAGGCCGATTACCACATGGCGGATCTGGCCGACGAGCTCAACATCGAAGCCGCCAGGCTCGCGCGCGAGGTCGCCGAGGAGTTCGAGACCGACGACAACCCGATGTTCGTCGCGGGCGTGATCGGGCCGACCAACCGCACGGCCTCGATCTCGCCGGACGTCAACGATCCCGGCAAGCGCAACACGAGCTTCGACGAGCTGGCCGAGGCCTACGGCGCGGCCGCACGGGCCCTACTGGAAGGCGGCGTCGATATCATCCTGATGGAAACCATCTTCGACACCTTGAACGCCAAGGCCGCGATCTATGCCGTGCGCCGGCTCATGCGCGAGCGCGGGGTGACGATTCCGTTGATGATCTCGGGCACGATCACCGATGCCTCGGGCCGCACGCTCTCCGGCCAGACCACCGAAGCCTTCTACAACTCGGTGGCCCATGCCCGTCCGCTGACCATGGGCCTGAACTGTGCGCTGGGCCCGGATGCGCTGCGCCAGTACGTGGCCGAGATGTCGCGGATCACGCCCTGCTATGTACATGCCTATCCCAACGCCGGCCTGCCCAACGAGTTCGGCGAGTACGATCTACAGCCCGATGAAATGGCCGAGCATATCGGCGAATGGGCCGAGTCGGGCCTGCTCAACATGGCCGGCGGCTGCTGTGGCTCCACCCCGGCGCATATCGGCGCGATCGCCCGGGCCGTGGCCGGCAAGACGCCACGCCAGCGTCCGGAGATCAAACGCGTCATGCGCCTGTCCGGGCTGGAGCCGTTTACCGCCGCGGGTAGCGACAATGAGGATACGGAAGACGTCGCCTAATTCTTTCGCAGATAGACGCAGATGAGCGCAGATGGGTATTGCAAGCGCGAGAGACCCCGAGACCTATAAGCTTGTCGGTGCTGCCATTGAGGTTCACCGACAACTCGGGTTCGGTTTTCTTGAAGCGGTGTACCAAGAAGCACTGGAGATAGAACTCGAAGAACGCGGCATCCCGTTCCTGCTGCAGCCGGCGCTTGAAGTGCGTTATCGCGGGCGGGCGCTAAAAACGACGTTTCGGGCGAATTTCGTCTGTTTTCATCGCGTCATCGTAGAAATCAAGGCTTTGACTTATTGGACGACGCAGCACGACGCACAGGCACTCAACTGTTTGGCTGCCCCGGGTTTTGAGCGTGCCACGCTTTTCAATTTCGGACAGACACGGCTGCAGCATCGCGCGCCTGATTCGAAACTGCACTGACGACGCCTGATCCATATCTGCGTTCATCTGCGTCCATCTGCGTCCATCTGCGGACAAACAAAAGGGTTGATATGACCTCAGCAGCGAACTTCATCAACATCGGCGAGCGGACCAACGTCACCGGGTCCAAGCGCTTCATGCGTCTGATCAA
>PBAO01000042.1 GCA_002715985.1 Lysobacterales bacterium
CACGGTCACCGTCGACGATCAGATCGCGGTGCTGTGCTTCGATGCGGCCGAGGAATCGGTCAACAAGTTCGATGAGGCCACGGTGGCCGAGCTCGGCGATGCGGCCAAAGCGCTTGCCGGTTCGGATGCCAGGGGGCTGCTGGTGACTTCGGCCAAGTCTGCGTTCATCGTCGGGGCCGACATCATGGAGTTCGGGGCACGCTTCAAACTGCCCGACGATGAATTCGCCGCCGGCGTGGCCGACAGCCTGGCCGTGTTCAACGCCATCGAAGATCTGGATATGCCCAGCGTCACCGCGATCAACGGCATGGCGCTGGGCGGTGGCCTTGAAATGTGTCTGGCCACCGATTACCGCGTGATGGGCGAAAATGCCCAGGTCGGTTTTCCGGAAACACAGCTGGGGATCTATCCCGGCTTTGGCGGCACGGTGCGTACCCCGCGTTTGATCGGCGCCGACAACGCCATCGAATGGATCGCCGACGGCAAGAATCGTCGCGCCGACAAGGCGTTGGCCGTGGGCATGGTCGATGCGGTCGTTGCCGATGAGCAGCTTGAGGCCGGTGCCCGTGATCTGCTGGCAAAAGCGATTGCCGGCGAGTTCGACTGGCAGGCCCGGCGGGCGATGAAAAAAGGCCCGCTGGCTCTCAATCAGACCGAAGCCGCCATGACCTTCGAGACCTCGAAGGGCTATGTGCTGGGTAATACCAAGGGCAATTATCCGGCACCGGTCGAGGCCATCGAGCGCATGGCCAAGGCCGCGCACCTATCGCGTGACGAAGCGCTCAAGGTCGAGACCGAAGGTTTCGTGAAGGTGGCCAAGACCCCGCAGGCCGCAGCCCTGATCCAGCTCTTCCTCAACGATCAGCTGATCAAGAAGAAAGGCAAGCAGGCCGGCAAGATCGCCCACGAAATCGATCAGGCTGCCGTACTGGGCGCGGGCATCATGGGCGGCGGTATTGCTTACCAGTCCGCCTCGAAAGGTGTGCCGACCCTGATGAAGGACATCAAGGACGAGGCCATCGATCAGGGCCTGGATGAGGCGGCCAAGCACTTCGCCAAGAGCGTCGAGCGCGGCAAGATCGACAACCGCGCGATGGCCACCGGCATGTCGCGTATTCGCCCGACGCTGTCCTATGCCGAATTCGAGGGCGTGGACGCGGTTATCGAAGCGGTCGTCGAGAATCCCAAGATCAAGAAAAGCGTGCTGGCCGAAACCGAAGATGCGGTCTCCGAGACCACGATTCTGGCCTCGAACACATCCAGCATCTCGATCGATGACCTGGCAACGGCGTTGAAGCGGCCCGAGAACTTCCTGGGCATGCATTTCTTCAACCCGGTTCATCGCATGCCGCTGGTCGAGGTCATCCGCGGCAAGGCGTCATCGGATGAGGCGGTGGCCACGATCGTGGCCTTTGCCCACAAGCTCGGCAAGACGCCGATCGTGGTCAATGACTGCCCGGGCTTTCTCGTCAACCGGATCCTGTTTCCGTATTTCTTCGGCTTTCAGCAGCTTGTCGCCGACGGGGTCGACTTTGCCCGCATCGACAAGGTGATGGAGCGCTTTGGCTGGCCCATGGGCCCGGCGTATCTCTCGGATGTGGTCGGCATGGACACCTCGCAACACGTCGAGGAGGTGCTGGCCGAAGGCTATCCCGATCGCATGAAGCAGGACGAGAAATCGTCGCTCGACGTGATGGTCGAAAACAATCGGCTTGGCCAGAAGACCGGCTCGGGCTATTACAAATACGAAAAGGACAAGAAGGGCCGGCCCAAGAAAACCAGCGATCCGCGGGCGTATGAACTTGTCGCCTCGGTTCAGCGCGGCGAGGCCACGCCGGATGACGAGGAAATCGTCGATCGCATGATGATTCCGATGATCATCGAGGCCGCGCGCGCCTATGAACAAGGCATTGCCGATACCCCCAACGAGGTCGATATGGGCCTGATCATGGGCCTGGGCTTTCCGCCGTTCCGTGGCGGAGCGTTCAAATATGCCGACGCGCTGGGCTTGCAGGCCGTCTGTGACAAGGCCGATCGGTACGCCCACCTCGGCAAGCTCTACGAGCCGACCGAGCGCATGCGAGAAATGGCCGCTAAAGGTGAGACCTATTTTCAGATGTCGTAGCGCGTTCTGCTGCGCCTGCTGATTCATCTAATTGGAGATCGACATGCAAGACATCGTGATCGTCGATGCCGTACGCACCGCCATGGGGCGTTCGAAGGGCGGTATGTTCCGCAACACGCGCGCCGAGGAACTTTCGGCCGAACTGATGAAGGCCCTGGTCGCACGAAACGACCTGGATGCCAACGAAATCGAGGACGTTATCTGGGGCTGCGTGCAGCAGACCAAGGAACAAGGGCTCAATATCGGGCGCAATGCCGCTCTGCTGGCCGGTTTGCCGCATGCCGTGGCCGGCCAGACGGTCAACCGTCTGTGTGGCTCGTCCATGCAGTCGATCCACTCGGCGGTAGGGGCGATCGCGGCCGGTATCGACGGCGTCTATATCTGTGGCGGCGTCGAGCATATGGGCCATGTGCCCATGGATTACAACGTGGATATCGCCCCGCAGCTGTCGCGTCACGTGGCCAGGCCGGCCGCCATGATGGGCCTGACGGCCGAGATGCTGGCCAATATCCACGGCATCGATCGAAAGACCCAGGACGCGTTTGCCCTGACCAGCCATCAGCGTGCCCACAAGGCCAACGTTGACGGCGACTTCGCCGACGAGATCGTGCCGGTGAAAGGCGTGGACGACCACGGGTTCGCCAAGATGTGCAACGCCGACGAAGTGGTCCGTGCCGATGCCAGCATGGATGGGCTTGGCGCGCTGCGCCCGGCGTTCAACCCCAAGGGGGGCACGGTCACGGCGGGCAATGCCTCGGCGATTTCCGATGGGGCCGCCGCGGTGCTCGTCATGTCGGCTGACAAGGCCAAGGCCCTGGGTCTCAAGCCGATGGCCCGTATCCGGGGCATGGCCGTGGCTGGCTGTGATCCGTCGGTGATGGGCCGAGGCCCGGTGCCGGCGACGAAGAAGGCGCTTGAGCGGGCCGGCGTGAGCCTGTCGGATATCGACTACATCGAGCTCAACGAGGCCTTCGCGGCCCAGAGCTTGGCCGTACTCAAGGAATTGGGCATCGAAGATAAACAGGATGTGATCAATATCCGTGGCGGAGCGATTGCACTCGGCCACCCGTTGGGCACCTCGGGCGCCCGTATCACCGGGTCACTGGCGCATATCCTGGAGGACAGGGACGCCACAATAGGACTGGCAACCATGTGTATCGGCATGGGCCAGGGGATTGCCACCGTGATCGAGCGCGTGCGCTGATCGCAGGCAATCCGTAGCCCCAAAAAAGCCGGCGCTTGCGCCGGCTTTTTTGGGAGGCGGGCAGGCGAGGTCAGCCTGCGTTGTCCCACGCCGGGGCAAACGATGGATCGATCATGCGGCCGTCGGGCGTGTGCAGGTCGAAGATCGCCTGCATCTCCTCGTCCGAGAGCTCGAAATCGAATATGTCGAAGTTCGAGGCCACGTGATCCGGGTTGGACGAGCGTGGCACGGCAATGACACCGTCTTGTTGCACCAGCCAGCGCAGCGCGACCTGTCCGGCGTTCTTGTCGTGTGCCTGGCCGATGCGTCGCAACGTGTCGTTGGAAAAGACCTCGCCACGTGCCAACGGGCAATAGGCTGTCAACGCGATATCGTGCTCGGCCAGGGCATCGCGCACGAGGCTCTGATCCAGAAACGGATGATATTCGACCTGATTGGTGACAAGTGCGGCGGGTGATGCCTTGACGGCGTCGTGAATCAGGCGCGTGGTGAAATTGCTGATACCGACATGACGCGCCATTCCGCGGCGCTTGACGTCGGCCAGCGCGGCCGTGGTCTCCGTGATCGACACCTCGTCGTTGGGCCAGTGCAACAGCACGAGATCGACGTAGTCAGTCCCGAGCCGCGACAGACTTTCGGCCATCGCCTGTTGAAGATCGCCGTCGTGAAAACGATCGGTCCAGAGCTTGGTGGTCAGAAACACGTCTTCTCGGGCCACGCCGGCATTCTTGATGCCACGGCCGACGCTCTCCTCGTTGTCGTACATCTGTGCGGTATCGATGTGCCGATACCCTACGCGCAGTGCGTGCTCGACCATTGCCTCGGCGTCAGCCGGTTCCAGTTCGAAGGTGCCAAAACCCAGTGCCGGTATCTCGGCGCCGTTTGCGGTGACGTGATGCATGGTTCAAATACCTGTATTCGGCAATCAATAACCCGGAGTTGGGGGTGTTATCCAACGGTTCAAGCGCGATGCCATGCGCGCTGGCCAGCCAGCGATCGCGCGGCCGACCGAAAACCAGTGGCAACACGCACGGTCGAGGCCTGCACGGAATGGGCGTGATGATAGCTAAGTTGATATTTTCAAACGAACTATCCGGCATCTGGTGCCTGCAGGCGTATTAAACCTGAGCAAATACGGACATATTCACGGTTTCGTAACAATAAGACCCGATCCTACGAGCTGGCAGTCAACACGCCATCGTATATCGGGGGTTCGAGTGAGAGTTCTTTCGTGTCGCACACGAGTTATCTGTGCGTCGTGGGTCATGACCTGCGTGATGAGTTCCCAGCCACTGCTGGCACAGGAAACCGTCAACCAATCACAGGCCGTTCAGGAGACGATCGATCAGGCCGGTCGCCAGACTCAGGATCGGATCGATGCCTTGTCTGACAAGGCACGCGCCATGCTCGATGAATACCGTCGTGCCAAGGATCAGGCGGCCAGCCTGGCGGTCTATAACGAACAGCTGGCCAGACAGGTCGATTCACAGACCGAAGAACTCGACTCTATCAATCGTCAGCTGTCCACCATCGACCAGACCAAGCGATCGTTCGTGCCCTTCATGGTGCGTGCCATCGATACACTCGACGTGTTCGTCAGCCGAGACATGCCTTTCTTGAAGGCCGAGCGCACACAGCGCGTGGCCCGGCTGCGCGATCTCATGGGCCGTGCCGACGTCACCACGGCCGAGCAGTTCCGCCAGATCATGACGGCCTACCAGACCGAGATCGACTACGGCCGCAACATCGGCACCTATGAAGGCAAGCTGGCTCTCGACGGTGAGCCACGCACGGTCCAGTTCCTGCGGGTCGGACGCGTGGCGTTGTTGTATCAGACGCTCGACGGGCGCGAGACCGGCTACTGGGATGCCGATACCGGCACCTGGAAACCGGCGCCGGATTATCGGCGCGCGGTGGAGCACGGTATTAACGTCGCCAGCGAACAGGCCCCGCCGGATCTGTTGCACGTGCCGCTAAGCGCGCCGCAGCAGACCCGTGAGCCGGCTGCCTACAAGGCTGCTGCCTTATCGGCGGACGATGCGGAGAACAGCGCGGAGATATCCGGCGATATCGAAAATCGGGATGGAAAGCAGGAAAAAGGGCAGGATGATGCATAAATCAATGTTCTATCGGCTGGCCCGGCTGTCGATCGCGAGCCTCGTGCTGGTCTCTGTCGGGGTGTCGGCCCAGGCAACGAACCAGGGCATGGATCAGGCCGCGTCGGTCGGCGGCTCACTGGCCGATCTGCTCGATACGGTGCGCTCGCAAAAACAACAGGAAGCCGAGCGCAACCAGCAGCGCATCCAGACCTTCATCGACAAGGTCGATCAGCGCGAGGCCATGCTGTCCAAGGCGAAGGCCGATCTGGCGACGGCCGAAGCGCGCCAGTCGCGCCTGCAGGAGGCCTATGCCGCCAACGAGAAGAAGATCGGCGAATTGCAAGGAGAGCTGGATCAACGTGCCGGGGACTTCGGCGAGGTCTTTGGCGTGGTGCGCCAGGTCGCCGGCGATCTGAGATCTACCCTCAACAGCTCGCTCACGTCGTTGGAAGTGCCCGGCCGCGGCGACTTTCTCGATGAGATGGCCGACAGCCAATCGCTGCCGCCTATTGATGATGTCGAAAAGCTCTGGACCGTGATGCTCGATGAGATGGTGGCCTCGGGTGAGGTCAGTCGTTTCTCCCATGCCTATGTAATGCCCGACGGCGAAACCGAGCGGGGCGAGATCGTACGGGTCGGCACGTTCAATGCGACCACCGGCGGGCGGTATCTGCGCTACAACGGCGATACGGATGAGCTCTCGGTTCTGGCCCGCCAGCCCAACAGCCCGTGGCCGGGCTATGCCGATAATCTGGCCGAGGCCACGACCGGCAGCGGAAATACCGTATCCGGCGTTGTGGACCCCTCACAGGGAGCGATTCTGGGGCTGCTCATTCAAAAGCCCAGCCTGCTGGAGCGTATCCAACAGGGCGGCCTGGTCGGCTATATCGTGATCGCCGTGGGTATCATCGGGTTGATCATCGCGCTCGAGCGGTTGTTCAAACTCGTACGTACCGAAGCCAGCATGCGGCGCCAGCGCAAGGATCTGGATTCGCCCAGCAAGCGCAATCCGCTGGGTCGGGTGCTCGCGGCGTACCACGACAATCGGTCGACCGATGTCGAGAGCCTGCAGCTCAAGCTCGACCAGGCCATTCTGGCCGATGTGCCAGGCCTGGAGCGCGGGCTGTCCACGATTCGCGTGCTTTCGGCGGTTGCCCCCTTGTTGGGCCTGTTGGGCACCGTGGTCGGCATGATCGCGACGTTCCAGGCCATCACCCTGTTCGGCACGGGTGACCCCAAGCTCATGGCCGACGGTATTTCCCAGGCGCTGGTCACCACAGTTCTGGGGCTGGTCGTGGCAGTACCGCTTGTGCTGATTCACAGCATGCTGGCCGGTCGCAGTCGTCGACTCATCCAGATGCTCGAGCAGCAGAGCACCGGCCTGGTGGCGGCCCATGCGGAGTCCGCACGTGCGTGATCGACTCATCGATCTGTACTACCAGATGCAGGATTTCATGGCGGCCGGCGGCCCGGTGCTCTGGGCGATCCTGGTGTTGACGATTCTGCTGTGGAGCCTGATCTGTGAACGCTACTGGTATGTCTTTCGACGCCACCCGAGCGAGTTCAGGGCCGCACTCGCGGCCTGGCACGCCCGGGCCGACAAGCAGAGCTGGTATGCCCAGAGCATCCGCGAGGCATTGATCGCGGATCTGGATATCGGTCTGCGTCGGTTTCTGCCCTTGTTGAACGCCGTGATCGCCATCCTGCCCATGACCGGGCTGCTGGGCACCATCACCGGCATGATCCAGGTCTTCGACGTGCTGGCGGTAACCGGGACCGGCAATCCACGCGCCATGGCCAGCGGGGTCTCGGCGGCCACCGTACCGACGATGGCCGGCATGGTGGCCGCTCTGTCGGGGCTGTATTTCGCGACCCGTCTCAATCGGCTCGCCACGACCGAAGTACGCTCGATCACCGACCGTATCTCGCGGTTAGAGGACTGATTTACATGAGAAGTCGTTACACATCCGAAGCACAGGATGACAACACCATCGACATGACGCCGATGCTGGATGTGGTCTTCATCCTGCTGATCTTTTTCATCGTGACCACCTCGTTCGTCAAGGAAACCGGCGTGGACGTCACGCGACCGTCGGCGGAAACCGCCGAGCCGAAGAAACAGGCCAATATTCTGATCGGTATCCGCGACAACAACGAGGTCTGGATCGACAAGCAGCAGGTCCAGCCCAACGCCATTCGGGCCAACGTCGAGCGTCTGCTCGCCGAAAACCCGGACTCCAGCGTGGTGGTCGTGGCCGATGAAGGGGCGCGAACAGGGATTCTGGTCAAGGCACTCGACCAGGCCCGGCTCGCGGGTGCAGACAACGTCTCTATTGCGGCTGATCGTGGAAGCAACTAAGCAAGGCAGCCTGGAGCGGATGGCCGCGGCCTGGGGCGGCGCCGGTCGCGGATCGGCGCCGCGTTTTGCCGGCGGCGTGCTGGTGGCACTCGTCGTTGCGGGGGCGCTGTTTGTTCTGATGATGGCGCTGATCTACAACAGCAATGCCGGCATCACCGAAGACGACCGTGCGAATTCGATCAGCTTCGTACGTGTGCCCGACGAACCGGAAAAGCCCAAGACCAAGGAGCGCGAGCCCCCCGACAAGCCCGAGCCGCCGGACGAGCCGCCACCGCCGTCGCAGCCGACGACCAGCACCATGACCGAGCCCCAGCCGGCCGCGCCCAATATGGATGTGCCGAATATCGATACGGCGTCCAATCTCAAGGGCCAGCCCTTCATGGGCAGCGCAGCCCCCGGGCCGGGCGCCGGCGGCCAGGGAATGGGTGAGGGCAACCAATCGCTTCGGGTGGTGCGACAGGTCGAGCCCACCTATCCCTCCACGGCCAAGCAGGCCGAAATCGAGGGCAAGGTGACCTTGAGTTTTACGGTTAATCCGGACGGCACGGTCAGCAATATCGAGATTGTGGATGCCAATCCGCCGCGGATGTTCGATGCCGCAGCCAAGCAGGCGATGTCGCGCTGGCAGTTCGAGCCGGCGACCGAAAACGGGCAGGCCGTGGCCACGCGGGCCACCCAAACGCTCAACTTTCAGCTCAATAACTAAGTGTTTTTCGAGGACGGTGAGCCCATGACGCGTCTGTTTGAATCTTCGCGGCCATCACTGAGCCGGCGCGGCACCACCACGGCTGCCGGTCTTGCCTTGATACTTGTCTTATCGGCCGGTCCCGGGATGTCGCCGGCCGCAGCAGCCGAGAAATCGCTGTCCCAGGCCCATTACGAAAAACTCTCGGCGGCACGCGACCTGATGAACGGCGGAAATTATGCAACCGCCGTCAACAAGCTCAACGCGCTGTTGAAACAGGTCTATGACGATGATTACTCGGCGGCCGTCGTGCTTCAGGCGCTGGGCTATGCCCATTTGAACAACGATCTGAAACCGCTGGCCATTCAGGATTTCGAACGCTCGCTGGCCCGCCAGGCGTTGCCGGCCGCCCCCACTCGAGACGTCCAGCACGTGCTGGGGCGTCTGTATGCCGAGGAAGGGCGCTATGACAAGGCTCGCGCCACGCTCGAAGACTGGATCGCCGCCAGGCGACAGGATCCGAGTGCCGCCGACTATATTTCGCTGGCCAATGTCTATGCCCAGCTCAAGGATTACGACAAGGGCATCGCGGCGATCAAAAAAGCACTGGCCATGAACGCCGAAGCCAACGAGAGTCACTATCGACTGCTCGTGGCCATGCAGTATCAGAGCAAGCGATACGAGGCAGCCACCGATACGCTCAAGACAATGATCGAGCATTGGCCCGGCAAGGCACGGTATTGGTCGCAGCTGGCCAACATCTATCTCCAGGCCGGGGACAACGAAAAAGCCCATTCGGTTCTGAAGCTGGCTTACTACGAGGACAACCTCGACAAGACATCCGACATACTGAGCCTGGCGCGTCTTGGAATGACCACCGGCGTGCCGGATCAGGCCGCGCGTGTACTTGCCGACGCCCTGAAAAAAAATCGCATCGACTCCAACGAGCAGAACTGGCGCCTGCTTGCCCAGGCATGGCGTCAGGCCAACGAGATGCCACAGGCCATTGCGGCCCTGGATCATGTCGCCGCGTTCGGCAACGAGGGCGAAGTGCGTATGCGCCAGGCCGAGCTTTACATGAATCAGAACAGTTGGCGGCAGGTGTTGGCCTACGTCAACAAGGCGATCGCGGCCGGTGATCTGGGTTCGCCCGGCAAGGCCTATCTTCTCAAGGGCATGGCCTATACACGCTTGAACGACTACGAGCAGAGTCTCGCGGCTCTGCGGCAGGCCGGCCAGTATCAGGACATGGCCGGCCAGGCCCGACAGTGGTCACAGTACGTGGAAAAGAAAAAAGAGCTGGATTCCTGATTCGGTTGAATCCAGCCACGAGTGATTTCTTGCGAAAGATGACGCGACGATTCTTGCGAGGGATTGTTTCACTATTATTTCGTTTTCCCGTGGCGTGACGGGGTCGGCATAGCCGGCTTTCTCCGACTCTTTTCACCGCCAATACGCTTGCCCGGCGCCTGGAATCGCCTCGGCCTCATCGGGCAGTGCTATTGTGTGCTTATTTTATTTGTATATGGAAAATAAAATATTTTTCCATAGATCGACAATTTATTAAAACTGTCACATAACTCTCGTAGTGTGTCTGTCATGCCGCCGGTGAGCGGCTACGGGGGAAGGGATCAGATCCATTCGGCTTTTCGAACAAGCCAGCACTCCCTCGCGTGTTTTTTAGCCTGAGTGCGGCCGGCCGTCGGTCTGCGCGGCGTTTGATGCGAGAGTCCAATGTGGAAATGCCTGCCAACAGCCGCCGTGGTCGTGGCTGCCAGTTGTCCGGTCATGGCCCAGCCCGCGGCCAATACGGCGACGACCGGCGCGGCAGGGGCGACAGCGTCACAAGGCGAAGGCCAGATCGTGCTGTTCGTCTTCGACGGCGATGCACCTATTGCCGGCGCACGACTGCTTTCTGACGGGCAATCCATCGGCAAGACCGGCGCCGACGGCGGGGTCGTGGCGAAGCTGGCCGCGGGGCAGCACAACCTCGTGCTCAAGCAGGGCAGCACCAAAAAGCTCGATCTGGACGTGATCACCCGGGCGGATGAGCAGGTGCGCATCATTGCCACCCTGCGTAACGGCCGGGCCCCGGAGCTCAATATCCAGGGGGGCGGCAATGGCCCGGTACTGGCCGGCGCGACCGACGTGGGTGAGGATGCCGGCACGATCAATGGTCTGATCACCGGGCCGGGCGGCGGCCCGCTGTCCGGGGCGACCGTGCGTGTTCCGTCGCGTGGCGTATCGGCCGAAACCGGCGCCGATGGGCGTTTCGCCATCGACGTGCCGCCCGGGACTTACAACCTGCGCGTCACGCACCCGAATTACACGAGCGGCTCGGCGGCGGGCCTGCGCGTGGCGGCCAACGGTCAGGCGACAGCTAACGTTTCGCTGGCCGATACGGGCATCAAGCTGGCCGATTACACTGTCACCGCGGAGTATCTGGAAGGCAGTATCGCCTCGGAGATCGAACTCCAGCGCGAATCCGACCAGATCACCAGCGTGATCGGCGCCGAGCAGATCGCCCGGACCGGCGATTCCAACGCGGCCGAGGCCCTGCAACGTGTCAGCGGCCTGCTGATCGAGAACAACAAATACGCGGTCATCCGCGGCCAGCCGTATCGCTATACGTTGACCACGTTCAACGGCCTGCCGTTGCCCAGCCCTGATCCGATCATCGAGGCCGTCCCGCTGAATCTGTTCTCGGACACGATTCTGGCCAATATCCAGGTCCAGAAAAGCTATTCGGCTGACAAACCGGGCAACTTCGGCGGCGGTCTGGTGGCCCTGAACACCATCAGCACGCCGGACGAGCCGTTTGCGACGTTCAAGATCAGTACCGGCGCCAATACATTGGCGACCGGCGAACTGGGCCTGACGTACGACGGTAGCAACGAAGATCCGCTCGGCCAGGATGGCGGTGAGCGCGAACTGCCCGGCGGGCTGCCGTCTCAGCAACAGCTCAGCCGTTCGTCGGTGGCGCAGCGCCAGCGCGCCGGCCGGCGTTTCAAAGATATCTTTCTTGTGGAAGAAAAACAGTTACCCGCGGACATCGGTCTGGAGGCGGCTGCCGGACGGTCCTTCGACACGCCGTACGGCACCTTCGGTGCAATCGCGACCGGCACTTACTCACACCAATGGCGCCGCGAGATCGAACGCGACAACGCCTTTACGGTTTCCCAGGACGACCCACGGATCTCGTTTCTGGAAAATCGCACGGATCGAGAAGTCAATCTAAGTGGCTTTCTCGCGTTGAGCGGCGAGTGGGATCAACACAAGATCAAGAGCAACTCGCTGTTCGTGCGCAGCTCGCAGGACCGAACCCAGATTTCCGAGGGGTTCGATCTGACCAGCGATGGCCGCGATGAGCGCCGTTTCCTGCTCGAGTTTCAGCGCCGCGACCTGTTCTTGACCCAGCTGCTCGGTGAGCACGATTTCGACTTCGTCCAGCTCAACTGGCGCGGTCAGCATTCGGAGACCGAGCGTAACCGGCCCGATCGCACGACCTATCGTTACCAGCGCCCGTTCGGCACCGACCAGGCGCCCACGTTCTTCGCCGATACCGGGCTACAACGAGATTTCAACGAGACCAACAGTGAGCTCGACAGCGGCAATGGCGATATCACCATTCCGCTACCCGAGCTGGGCAAGCTGACTTGGAGCCTCAAAGGCGGCGGCGATATCGATTCGGGAAGTCGCGTATCCGATACCCGTCGCTTCCAGTTCATTCCCGGTAACGGTGTGCGCCTGGATCGGGCCGTCGTCGAGCAGATCGTCAACGACAATCGGATCAATCTCGATGGCTCGGGCGTGGCCTTTAACGAAGTCACGCTGGCCTCGGACAGTTATACCGCCGATACCATGACCACCGGGTACTACGTGGGCGGCCATGTCGGATTCGGCGACTGGATCGAGACCGATTTCGGTATCCGCAATACGCAGGCCGATTACGAAGTGATCACCGGCGGCGGCACCGTGGGCGGTTTCGACGAGTCGTTCTGGCTGCCCTCGGTCAACGTTACGGGCTCGGTTACCGACTCGTTCCAGATCCGGGCCAGCTACGGCCAGACCGTGTCCTACCCGCGACTCGTCGAGCTGGCGCAGACCACGTTTTTCAATCCGGATACCGGCGAGCAGTTCATCGGCAATCCGAACCTGCAGCCGACCGAAATCAACAGCTACGACCTGCGCTTCGAGCTCTATCCGTCGCCGACCGAAAATTTGAATCTCGGCCTGTTTTACAAGGAATTGACGAACTCGATCGAAAACCAGTTCCTGCCGCTGGCCAGTGGAACGAGCCTGACCAGTTTCACGAACGGGCAGTCCGGTGAGATTCTCGGTTTGGAGACCGGCGGGCGCGTGAGCTTCGATCGACTCGTGAGCACAGGCTGGGTGCCATTCGATTGGGTGGCTCGAACCTATTTCCAGGCCAATCTGGCGCTCACGACATCGAATGTTCAGCTTGACCCGGACGCCAGCGGTGCCGCGACCAATCTGGAACGCCCGCTCACCGGCCAGGCCGACACCACGCTCAATCTGCAGCTTGGTTACGACGGCGACACCCAGGATTTCACGCTGCTTTACAACCGCGTCGGCGAGCGCCTCGATCAGGCCGGCACGCAACGCTTGCCCGATATCTATCAACAGCCGATCGCCTTTCTGGGGTTTACCTACAGCTTCGATCTGCCCACCGCACTGCCTTTCATCGGCCCGATTCCGACGCTGTCCGGGGCGCAGGTGAAAGTCAAGGGGGCCAATCTGCTCAACGCGAAGCGTGAGTTCCGGCAAGGCGACCGGCTCCAGCGGCGTGTGGAGTTCGGCCGATCGTTCAGTGCATCACTGCGCCTGAACATGTTCTAGGCCGCTTTCAGTCAGACATCGAGCGCCGCCGATGCCGGTTTTCTACCGCGGTGCATTTATCATCAGTAAAGAGAGATGTTTTATGAACATACAACGAGTGGCCATGCTCTTGACGGCCGCCTCGGTGGCCCTCGTCGCCACAGGCTGTGGCGGAGACGGCTCAGACATTATCGAAGGTGATACCAGTTTCTCAGGCGTTGGCGGCCAAGGCGGTCAAGGCGGTTCCGGGGGCAGTGGGTCAGGCGGTGGCGGCTCCGGCGGCTCTGACGGCGGTGGCGGCTCGACGGACGAGGGCGGCACGGATTCTGAAACCGGCATGGTGACCAGCGGCGTGAAGCCGAGCCAGTACAACGGCGGCGGCGGCTATCTGCAAGGCGGATTCGTGTATAACCAGGATATCCATCCGCTGCGCGCCGAGATCGATTCCAGCTTCGAAGAAAGTGGCGTTGGTGTCGGCGAAGTGATCGAGCCCGGGGAGGTGGGCAACTGCCCGGCCGGTACGTCGAACACCAACAACACGGTCACTTTTTTCGAAGGCACGCCGGCTTTTCCCGTGTGTGAACTCAGCCAGAGCTCGGTTGGCCAGCCGGGCGACCAGCCCAGCGAAATCAACCTGACCAACGGCTTTGTCTATTATCTGACCGATCCGCTGCGTATCGGCAACGGCTTTACCGAAAACGCCACCGCGGATTCGGTCGATAACATCACACTCAACATCGAGGACGGCGTACAGCTGTTTGCCGATCCGAGTATCTCCTCTGCCGAGGGCGGTGCATATCTGCGTATCACCCGCGGCTCGACCATCAACGTCAACGGCACGCGTGAGCGACCGGTCCTGATGACCGCAGCGCGCCTGTCCAACGGTGAAATCCAGGACCCGACCAACTTCACCGATATCGGCGCCTGGGGCGGGCTGGTGATCGACGGCTATGCGCCCACCAACGCACAGGGCCTGGACGGCGGGGCCGTGCCCAACGAGTCCATCAGTGAGGCCGCGCCGTCACAGCAGAGCAACTACTTCGGCGGCGATGATGTCGACGATAGCAGTGGTTCCATCAGCTATCTGGTCGTGGGTGAGACCGGCGTGACCATCCGTCCGGATTCGGAAGTGCAAGGCATCACCATGGAAGCGGTCGGTGCGGGAACGAGCATCGATCACGTCCAGGTGTTCGGCTCCGACGACGATGGCATCGAATGGTTCGGTGGCACAGTCAATCAGCGCTACGTGATGATCAACGGCGCACAGGACGATTCGCTGGACATGGACCTGGGCTTCTCGGGCACCATCCAGAACGCGCTGGTGCTCCAGAGCACGGCCCGTGGCAATCGCACGATCGAGGCCGATAACAACGGCGACGGGTTCGGCCTGGAGCCGGTCACCAGCCCGAACATCGCCAATACGCTACTGCTCGGGGCCGGCAGTGCCCAGCAGGGCTCGACGGGCATGCTGGGGCGTGAAGGCTTTGGCGGGGATCTCGAGAACACGGTTGTAACCGATCTGCAATCGGTGACCAATCGCGATTCGGGCACGTACTCCAACGGCTGTTTTGCCCTGACTGACGAGGTCGATGCCGATCTTCAGGCCGCCGGCCTGGCGTTTTACTGTGTGAACAGTTCCGGTGAGCCGGGCGAGGCTGACGTCGATCCCAACCTGTATCCGGTCTGGTACAACGGCATGTTTCAGGAAGAGGACATGTCGGGTGATACGAGCGGTGGCTTTCGCGGTGAACAGGACGAGAGCCTGACCGTCGATCCGGTCACCTTTGCGGTCTCGACCAGCGTCCAGCCGGTCGACGACGGCACCAGCGACGACCTTCAGGCCGAGCCTTACATGGGCGCGGTCAACCCCGACGACGCGCGCGACGATGTCTGGTTCCGAGGGTGGATTGTCAGCGTTTCAGGTGAATAACGCAGTCTAAGCATGCCCCGGTCTGGGCACGCGCCGCCGACATGCCTGCATGTCGGCGGTTTTTTTAGGGTCTGGCGTCGTGATGCTCAGGCGCGCAGCGGCGGCTGACAGACTGGATACGTCGCTCCAGCAACATAGGCTGGACGCGCCGAGCCGCTCTGGGGCGTCCGGTTTCCTTCGCCGGAAACCGGAGTTTCATGCCACCACAGGGGCCCTTGTTCGATACCGGCGACGCTTCACCGCGAACGCTCGGGCATCGAGCCCGGCTTTCGGGCTGGCAAGGGCGTGCAACGGCACACGGCCATCTCCCTATGCAGCCAAATGGCCGATCTGATCGGTCAGGAAATCCGGAGTGAGTGCGGGCGTGCCACGTGATGTGGCGTCGCGCCGCCGAGCTTGACCCACGGTTGCCGACCAAGAGGTCGACGACCTGTCATCCGGTCAGTACGCGGGGTCACCCCCAGGCCGGGACATATCGGGTCCGGCGGCTGTATCAGACGCGCGCGAGGTATCAATCGCTCGGCGGCAGGATCGGGATCTGCAGGCCGATCTGGAAAAGATGGCCGTCGATATCGAATTCGTCGGCGGTGCTCTTCGAACCGAGCTCCACGTTCACATCGGCCTGGCGATAACGATATTCCGCGCGTAGAGAAACGCCCCAGGGATCGGGTATGCCGATATCGGTCAGCGCCAGGCGCGCGCCAGCGCCCACATCCCAGAACGTGCCGGTTTCGCTGGGCTCGTCGCCCAGGCCACCCACGCGATCGAAATCGAATTGGCTGAGGCCGTAACTGGCCAGGCCATAGACAGGCAGGCGATGCGGTAACGGAAAGACCAGCGCAGAAAGCCCGTATTGAAAGATATTGACGTTGTCGAAGACAGCGCCCTCGATCGAGGCATCGCCGGCAAAATCGACGAACACTTCGCCGGTGAAATAGGCTGTGAACGGTTTGCCGATACTGATTGCCCCGCCCAGCGTATCGTCAAGGCCGGCCTCGTTGCTGTCGTCCAGCCAGGCCGCGCTGAGCATCGGGGCGATGTAGGGACGGGCGTCATGGCGCAGGCTGTCAAAGGGGTATTCGGCGGCCTGTTGATCAGCCGAGTCGACCCGGGACACTTCGGCCGCGGTCTGGGCCCAGCCCGGCTGGGCCACGGCCAGGCCGAGTCCGGCCAGGGCAAGGAACTGCCCGGTTCTTATCTGCATGCGTGGTTCCCCCGAATAGTGCATACAACAACCCAGGCGTTCGACTGCCGGGACGCCGTGTATGCGTGAAAGATTCATAACAGCGTCATGATTGAATCACTCGGATATGACAGGGCTGTGGCGTTACGCACGCGTGGTTCTCGATGTCGAGGCCGGCCGGTCACACCGACCTCGTGCCGCAGCACAAGGCTGCCGGCCGCGAGCAGGCGACTGACTGCGTGGAAGGACATCGACGCTCGACAGCCGGGCAGTCAACGGCACGGTCTCGGCATTGTTCGGGTGCGACCGCTGTATGTTGTGCGATTTCGACGGCCTGTCATCATGCGCGGGATAGACGAGCGGGCAGCCCGGCCGCGTCGAGACCGGCGTGGCGAGTGTTGCGTGGCCGCGCTGTTGCAGCGAGCGATGACGGCGGCTGCCGCGGCGTCTCCGCTGTTCCATAACCATCGTTGGGGCACTCACGCCGGAGGTTCCGTACGGCGTTGCACAGATTGCCCGGCGCGAACAATAGGGCCGCCATCGTATGACAACAGGCTCGAGGCACACAGCGTGTGAGCGACCGTGTTATCGGCGAGCCTGCAGATCCTATTCGGATGGATGACGCAATGATTGATGAGATCCCATGGGCCTGGTGGGCCGGCCAGGGCTTCGGGCTCGCGGCCCTGGCGCTGTGCGTGCTCGGGTTTGCCAGCCGGCACGACGAACGTCTGTTTCTGCGATTGTTACTGGCCAACGTGGCGTTCACGCTTCAGTTCGTATTGTTGAACAGTTGGGTTGCGGCTGGGATCACGGCGCTCATCGTGCTTCGTATTCAGCTCGTGCGTCGCTACAAGGGCTCCTGGCCGGTCATGTCGGCCATGCTGATCGCCACCATTGCCGTCGCGCTGCCCGGGCTCGGCTCGTTGCACGCGCTGTGGCCACTGGCGGCCGGTCTGATCGGAACGCTGGCCATGTTCATGTTTGAAGGCATCGCCATGCGTTGGTTACTGGCGGTGGCGGCATTCTGTTGGGTCATGGCGAATGTGCTGGCCGGTTCGATCGGTGGCACGGCAGCAGAAATGCTGATTCTGGTCACCAATCTCGTCACGATCGCACGATTGATGCGGGCTCGTCGTTCAAGCGCGACGTAGCCTGCCAGCAGCCGGGCCTGAAGGCTCCCGCACCCACCGACGAATGATGCGGAAAAACATTAAAAGAAAGAGCATCAAAGACGCGATAGGTCGGTATGCGCCGAAAGTCGAACGGCCCTTTTTATAATATATTTATCAATAGCTTATCTGTTTTTCGGGCCCGGTTTCCGGTTTTTCCTTTGGTTAATTCGTCCCGCTACGGCTAATTTGTGGTTCAAAGAGAGCTACAGGGCCTGTTGGGGATCGCGAAAGCGCCACGCGGCGCATACAACGTGTTCTCTTGCCGGCCGATGAGTAACGTCATCGCGTGTCGGGGCAGACTCGTGCGACACCGCTTCGACCCAGCAGACGGCCGCGGCCATTCGTGTCTCTTGCGGGTGGCGTCGCGGTAGTACCGGTAGAACGATTGGATTCGTTGATAACGACAGATGTCGATAGGGGAGAACCGATGGGGATCATGAGCGCGCCGCTGCGGGTCAAGACCGGCATATTCGCCGCAGCTTTGTTCGGTATGGGAGGCCTGCTGGCAAGCAGCACGGCTTTAGCGCAGGGCCAGATGCGCGATATGGACGCTACGGGTGGCGATACGCTTATCGGCGACGCGATCAGCTTTGTCGGCAACAATCTCTATTTTCGTTTTGGTGCGGGCTACCTCGATTATTACGGCACGTCATCCGAACTCAAGGTGGAGGATGCGAACGGCCTGGCCGCGCAGGCCTTCGGCCCGGGCGAATCGAGCCTGGACGGTACCGGGACGTCCGTTAACGATAAGCTGTTCCCTTCGGGCACGCTGGGGCTCTATATTCCGTGGACCAACCATCATCTGGCCACGGAGATCACGCTTTCGGCCCCGATCAAGCTCGATTTCCAGGTGGATGGCGCCGCCGCGACCTCGTCGC
>PBAO01000043.1 GCA_002715985.1 Lysobacterales bacterium
GATCACATGGGCCACGCTCAAGAACGCCCTGGCCGCGGCACGTCGGTATCCGGGCCCGACCTGGAACGCCATGACCTCGGGCAAGGCGATCGCGGCCGTGCGCCAGTTCATCGCCACGTATTCACGTCCCGATCTGTCCTGGGATGATCTGGCCTGGCTGCGCGAGCGCACGCGTCTGCCGATCCTCCTGAAAGGCGTGCTGGCCCCCGATGACGCCAGGCGCGCCGAGGCCGCCGGCATGGACGGGCTGATCGTGTCCAACCACGGCGGGCGCCAGGTCGACGGCGCCATCGCCTCGCTGGATGCCCTGCCCGCGATCGCCGCGGCCGTGCCGGACATGCCGCTGATACTGGATTCCGGCGTGCGCACGGGCGCGGATATCTTCAAGGCTCTGGCCCTGGGTGCCACGGCCGTGGGCATCGGGCGGCCCTATGCCTGGGCGCTGGCGCTGGGCGGCCGGGCCGGGGTCGCCGAGTGGATCGACAACACCGCTGCCGAGTTCGAGCTCACCATGGCCCTGGCCGGCTGTCGTGATATCGCCGATATAACCGACGGTACGGCACGCCTCACGCGGCGTGGCCCGGTATCTGCGAGCACGGCGGATCCGTATGCTTGAGCTGGCTCCCTGGTTGATCGGCCTGGCCCTGGTCGCCCTCGTATGGTGGTCGGCCATGGGTGCGAAGGCCCGTGCCCGGGCCGCCGCGCGGGCGGCCTGCGAGGACGCCGAGATGCTGTTCATCGACGAACTGGCCCTGAAACGCCTGCATCTGGCCCGCGATGCCCACGGCAAACGCCGGCTGGCCCGGCGTTACGGCTTCGAGTTCTATCAGCGCGGCGACCGGCGCTACACCGGCACCATCGAAATGCACGGCCAGCGCGTGGCCCGAGTGCATATGGGGCCGCGCCCGGTGGACTGACATCTGTCGATACCACGGCATGGCGCGAGCGCGACTCGAACCGCGTATGGCCGTCGTCGAACCGCGTGGGGATCTTCGGGATCGGGTTGTCTGCTCCGGGCTTGTCACGATCCTGTTTGTAGATATTCATTTCGGTGGATCGATAATCATGTTCACCCGGCAGCAAACGAATACGACGAACATATGGCGAGCCGGCAGAGCCGAGTCATGCCCTGAGGGTCGAGCCGACATCCAAGCCAATGCTTCGGAGTCCGGTCGCTGCCCTCTGTCACCGTGTCACGGCGAGATGACCTCGAGCCGCCTGTCGTCGTCCAGACTTCACTCTCTAGACATAAAAGCCCGCCCATGACTGCACGCAATGCCGACGACCACGCCATCACCCTGCGTTTTCTGGCCGAGCCCACCGACGTGAACTTCGGCGGCAACGTCTTCGGGGGCAGCGTCATGAAATGGATCGACCATGCCGGCTATACCTGTGCGGCGAACTGGTCTCACAGCTACTGCGTGACAGTCTATGTCGGCGGCATCCGATTTCTGCGCCCGATCCGCGTGGGCGATCTGGTCGAGCTCAAGGCCGAGGTCATGCATACCGGTAGCACCAGCATGCATATCTCGGTCTCGGTCTATGCGCGTGATCCCAAGACCGACGACGCCCGTTTCACCACCCATTGCATTCTGGTGTTCGTGGCCATGGATGCCGAGGGCAACCCACAGGCTGTGCCGACCTACACACCGGGCGATGCACACGCCGAACGTTTGAACACTTATGCTCGCAAGATGATCGAATTACGCCAGAACATGCAGGACGAAGCCCGGGTCTTTCTCGACGACCTGGAAGTCGGCGACCACGCCGGCTGATCGCCCGGGCTGTCCTGTTTCGCCTGGGGGCGATTGCCGCCTGGGCGCATAACCGAGACGAATCATGCAACGACGCACGCTCTTGAAAGCCTCGATGGCGCTCACCGCATTCGGCCTGCCGGCGTTTCCGGCCTGGTCGGCCGCCGGCGACGAGGCCGAGACGCCGGCCGAGGCGTTCTCCATGGCCCAGCTCAAGAAGCGCGCACAAGCGCTGGCCGCCTCGCCTTACCAGGCCAACCAGAACGATCTCCCCGAACCGCTGGCCACACTTGACCCGCTGGACTATCAGAAGATCAAGTTCAGCAAGGATCACGCCCTCTGGGCCGGCGAGGCCCCTATCGATCTGCGGGTGTATTTCTTTCATACCGGCATGCAATTCAATACGCCGGTTCGCATGCATGTCATCGATGATGACGGCATGGCCCGGCCGATCCGGTTTTCGCCCGATATGTTCGACTACGCCGGCAGCGGGATCGATGCAGCCACCCTGGCCGGACAACCGCTGGGTTTTGCCGGCTTTCGCATGGCGGTGACCGAGCGCCCCGGCCATACGCCCGAACTGTTGTCGTTTCTCGGCGCCAGCTATTTCCGCGCGGTCGACGAAAACCGTCAGTACGGGCTCTCGGCGCGTGGTCTGGCCATCGATACCGGGCTGCCCAAGCCCGAGGAATTCCCGAACTTCACCGCGTTCTGGTTCGAGCGCCCGGCACCGGACTCGACCACGCTGACGGTCTATGCCCTGCTGGACTCGCCCAGTGCCACCGGCGCCTACAAGTTCGTCATCGATGCCGAGGGCGAGCACGGCGTGGTCATGGCTATCGACACCCATATCTACACCCGAAAAGCCATCGAGCGGCTGGGTATCGGGCCGATGACCAGCATGTTCCTCAAGGGCACGGCCCAGCCCACCGCGCGCGATACGATCAACCCGCGCATACACGACTCCGACCGGCTGAACCTGTGGCGCGGCAACGGCGAATGGATCTGCCGGCCGCTCTATAATCCTGATGCTCTGCAGTTCAACACCTTCGCCGACGACAACCCGCGCGGTTTCGGACTGGTGCAGCACGATCACGATTTCGACGACTATCGCGACTCGGTCACCTGGTACAACCGCCGGCCCAGCCTGTGGCTGGAACCCACCCATGACTGGGGCGCGGGCCATGTGGCGCTCATGGAGCTGCCGACGCTCGGCGAGACGGTCGACAATATCGTGGCCTTCTGGATTCCCGAGGCCCCGGTCACGGCAAACGATCATCTGAACTTCGCCTACAAACTGTACTGGACGCCGACGCCGCCGGTCTCGCCGAGCCTGGCCGAGGTGGATGCCACCTGGTCAGGCATGGGCGGCACCCGGGAGGGCTGGATTCCCGGCGATCGCAACCCCGACGGCTATGCACGGCGTTTTGCCGTGGATTTCGTCGGGCCCGATCTGGCCCGGCTGGCCCGAAACGAGGCCACCGATCGTCTGGCCGTGGACGTAAGTGCGTCCAACGGGTCGATCAGCTATCGCGCGATCCATCCGCTGGCCGAGATCGGCGGCGTGCGCGCGGTTTTCGACTGGACACCGAAAAGCCGGGACACCACACCGGTCACACTGCGGGCCTATCTGCGTGAGGGCGATGAGGCACGCTCGGTGACCTGGCTGTATCAGTTCGTGCCACCTGAACCGGCCGATCGTCATTATTGATATCGCCGGACTGAGCGCCCCGATCCTGCGCGGATTGGCCAGCCTGCTCGTGGTCGCCGTCACCGGCTACGGCATCGGCGCGCTTGTCTTTCGCGGGCCGCGGCCAGCAGGGCTGGCCTGGGGGCTGGTCGGCGTCTTGAGCACCCTGGCCATTCTGGCCCTGACCGGTCTCTGGCGTGCGAGCTGGCTCGCGCCGTTCGTCTTTTCCCTGGCCGGGCTGGTTTTTCTGATGTGGTGGGCACGCATACTGCCCAGAACCGATCGCGACTGGGCGGGCGACGTATCCCGCGTGTTTCACGTGGAGCAGGCCGGCTCGTGCGTGACGATCCACAACGTGCGCGACTTCGACTGGCGCACGCGCGAGGACTTCACCGAGCGCTGGGTCACGCGCGACTACGATATCGACACGGCCTGCAGCGTGGATCTGGTGTTGTCCTACTGGGCCGGGCCACATATCGCACACGCTCTGGTCAGTTTCGGCTTCACCGACGGGCGCCATCTGTGCTTCTCGGTCGAGGTACGGCGTGTATCCGGCGGGCAGTTCTCGGCCCTTGGCGGGCTGTTTCGTCAGTGCGAGCTGGTGGTCATCGCCGCCGAGGAACGCGATATCGTGCGCACGCGGGCCAACGTGCGCGGCGAGCGGGTCTATCTGTATCGCGTGGCCATGCCGACAGACGACATACGCGCCTTGTTGCGCTCGTATCTGGCCACCGGCCAGGCATTGGCCGACCAGCCACGCTTCTACAATACGCTCACCGCCAACTGCACCACGCTGATCTATGACATGGTCGCCCCGATCGTGCCCGGCGTGCCCTGGAACTGGCGCCTGCTTGTGCCCGGGCATCTGCCGGCCTATCTCTACCGGCTGGGCGCGCTGACAAACGACTTGCCGCTGTCGGAAATCACGGCACGCGGGCAGATCAACGCCGCCGCCCGTGCCTGGGACCGGGCCGAGCCCGCGAGGCGAGCGTCTTTTTCTATCGCCATCCGCAAGGATATACCGGTGCCGCGCCTCGAGCGTATCGGGTAATCTCGCGACCGGGGCACGCTTCAAAGAGATCGTCATGGAGACCACCAGACACTGGCTTACGGCCACGCTGATCGCTGCCGCGCTGGCCGCAACGCCGATATTTCCGGCCGTGGCCGCGCCAGAGGTCGCGCCAGAGCCCGGGCACTGGGTGCTCAACGACCTGTATGCCTCGCCTCAGGCCTGGCAGACAGCGTTCGACAAGACGCAGAACGCCATCGACGCCCTGCCCGAGCTGGCCGATACGCTGACCGACGACCCCGCCACGCTGGCTGACGGCCTGGCCCGGATCGACAAGGTCCACAAGCGCCTGGCCCGCCTGGCCACCTACGCGCATCTCGCCGCGGATGTCGACCTGCGCGCAGCCGATGCCCAGGAGCGCCGCGGGCGTGTCGATCGCCTGCAGGCCGATTTTGGCCAGGCCACGGGCTTTGTCGAGCCGGCACTCGTTGCCCTCGGCGCACAAACGCTCAAGGACTGGGCGGACCGACCGGTACTGGCCGAGCAGGCCCATTACCTGACCCACGTGGCCCGCCAGGCGCCGCATACGCTGACACGCGAGACCGAATCGGCCCTGGCGGCACTGTCGCCGATCGCCGGCCAATCGGATACCTTCGATCTGCTGTCCAATGCCGATATCGCCTGGCCCCGCGTGACGCTCGACGGCAAGCCGCGCACGCTTGACCAGGCAGCCTATACCCGGTGGCGGGCCGATTCCGACCGGGCCACGCGACAGAAGGTCTTCAAGGCATTCTGGTCAACCTATAACCAGTACGAGGACACGTTCGGCTCGCTCTTGAACCAGGCGGTCTATGGCCATGTGATCAATGCGCGCCTGCACCACTACGACAGCGCGCTGGCCGCAGCCCTGGCGGCCAACGATATTCCGGTGGCGGTGTATCACCAGCTCATCGACTCGGTCGATTCGCATCTGGATACGCTCCATCGCTATCTGAAACTGCGCGCTCGTCTGCTCGGCGTGGATCAGCTGCATTACTACGATATCTATCCGCCACTGGTCGCCTCGCCGCGTGAGTTCGACCTGGATGACGCCAAAACCCTGCTCGAGGAGGCCACCCGGCCGCTGGGCCCGGCCTACACCCGGCGTGTCGCCACCGCCACGAGCGCGCCCTGGACAAGCGCTTACCCGGCGCCCGGCAAGCGCCCCGGGGCCTACATGAACGGCTCGGCCTATGACGTGCACCCGTATGTGCTCATGAACTTCCAGGGCGATTACGACAGTGTCTCGACCTATGCCCATGAATGGGGCCACGGCGTGCATTCGATGCTGGCCAATACGGCCCAGCCCTATGCCACGGCCGACTACCCGATCTTCACCGCCGAGGTGGCCTCGACCACCAACGAGGCCCTGCTCATCGATCACATGATCGACAACGCCGACTCACGCCAAGAAAAACTCTTTTATATCGGCCAGGCGCTGGAATCCCTGCGGGGTACCTTCTTCCGCCAGGCGCAGTTCGCCGAGTTCGAGCTGGCCCTGCACAAAGCCGCCCAGGCCGGCCAGAGCTTGTCGGGCGAGCGCATCAGCACCCTGTACAAGAAGATCCTCGATCGCTACTACGGCGTCGCGGACGGGGTGACGGCCATCGACGAGCGCATGGCCATCGAGTGGGCTTATGTGCCGCATTTCTATTACAACTTCTATGTCTATCAGTATGCGACCTCGATTGCGGCCGGCGAATACTTCGCCAGCCGTATTCTGGCCGGCGATACCGACGTGCGTGATGCCTATCTGGCCGCGCTGTCGGCCGGCGGCTCGGCCTCGGGCTACGAGATCCTGAAAGACGCCGGCGTGGATCTGGCCACCGCGGCTCCCTATAACCAGCTGATCCAGCGCATGAACGAGCTGATGGATCAGGCCGAAGCCCTGCTGCAGCGCTGACATGACTGATTTCAGAATCGCCCTGATCGGCTACGGCACCGCCGGCGCCATCTTCCACGCCCCACTGATCGCAGCGACACCGGGCCTGGCGCTGGCGGCCATCGTCACGCGCCGTCAGGCCGAGGCCGCCCGCGCGGCTTATCCCGAGGCCGCGATCCTCGAGTCTGCCGAGTCGCTCTGGGCCCGGGCCGATGCGTTCGACGCCGTGGTCATCGCCACCCCCAACGCCACGCACGTGTCCCTGGCCCATGCCGCCATCGAGGCCGGCCTGGCGGTCATCATCGACAAGCCCATGGCCGCGCACGTGGCCGAGGCCGATGCGCTGATGGCCGCGGCCCGGCGTGCCGATGTGGCGCTGACGGTGTTCCATAACCGTCGCTGGGACAGCGATTTTCTGACCGTGGCCGATCTCATCGCCCGCGACGCGCTGGGCGATATACGCCGCTTCGAATCCCGCTTCGAGCGCTGGCGGCCCGAGGCCAAGCCCGGCTGGAAGCGCGATACCGACCGTGCGGCCGCCGGCGGCATCCTTTTCGATCTGGGCAGCCATCTTATCGATCAGACACTGGCGTTGTTCGGCCCGGTCGCAAACGTCGCCGCCGAGGTGATTCCTCGCTATGACGCCGACGGCGTGGACGACGATACGTTCGTGGCACTCGAACACACGGGCGGCGTACGCTCGCATCTCTGGATGAGCAGCGTGGCCCCGCTGCCGGCGCCGCGTCTGCGAGTCATCGGGGCCCGGGCCGGCTATGAGAAATACGGCATGGACCCACAAGAAGACGTGCTGCGGGCCGGGGGCTCGCCTACCGCCGCCGACTGGGGCCACGACCCGATCGACGGCCGGCTGGGCGCCGGCGAGGCGATTATCCCACACGCCACGATGCCTGGCGACTACGGCGCCTTCTATCGCGGCGTACGCGATGCGCTGGCCGGGCGTGCCCCGATGCCCGTGGCCCCCGAAACCGCCCGCGAGGTGCTGCGCATCATCGAGGCCGCGCGGACGAGCCACGCCGAGCGGCGCGTCGTCGAGCTGGGGCGCGCCGTCACGAGTTGAGTCGGCGCCCGGTCGCCCGAGGGCGGGTTATCTCATGCCGACATGCCCGACCCCACGAGTAAACGCCGCGCCGGGGCCATGATCCGGGCCAGCCGGGAGACCGGGGCGGTATCCGCCCAGACGCCGGCCGGCAGGCGCTCAAGATTATCCAGAAACCGCTCGGCACAGGCCGCCCATGAAAACGCCAAGGCATGGGTCCGGGCGGCCTCGGGCGATAACGCGAGCGCGCCGTCGATGGCGGTGTTCAGATCGTCGTGCAGGCAGGCCACATGCGGCGCATCGCCCAGCACATCCTGCGGGCCCGGCACCGGATAGGCCGCCACGGGCAGCCCGCTGGCCAGGGCCTCGAGCAGCACCAGCCCGTAGGTATCGGTTCGACTGGGAAAGACAAAGACATCGGCCGCGGCATACCAGCGGGCCAGGTCGGCCCCGGTCTGCCAGCCGGCAAACACGACGTCCGGATAGGCGGCCTCGAGCGCACGACGCGCCGGCCCGTCACCGACCACGACCTTGGTGCCGGGCCGGTCGAGTTCGAGAAACGCACGAATATTCTTTTCCACGGCCACCCGGCCGACATAGATCATGACCGGGCCGGGCCCGTCGATGCGCACGCCGTCGTCGCGCGGGGCGAACACGCGGGCATCCACGCCGCGCGGCCAGAGCACGGTGTTGTCGATACCGTGACGGGCCAGCTCCTCGGCCAGCGTGGGCGTGGTGACCATCACCCGGGCTGCGGCCTTGTGAAAACGCCGAATCACGCCATACGTCAGGCGGCGCGGTACGCCCAGACGCATTTTCAGGTACTGCGGAAAATGGGTGTGGTACGACGTCGTGAACGCCAGCCCGCGTGCCCGACACCAGGCACGGGCCGCCGTGCCCAGCGGCCCCTCGGTCGCAATATGGATTGCCTCCGGGGCGATGACACGCAGACGTTCGCCGATGGCTGCCGGGGTCATCAATGCCAACCGGATATCCGGCTCGCCCGGACAGGGCAGACCACGACAGTCCGCCGGCGTGAGGGTGGCGACCTCATGACCGGCGCGGGCCAATTCATCGACCACGATCGACCAGGTTCGTACCACCCCGTTGATCTGTGGATGCCAGGCATCGGTGACCAGTGCGATCTTCATGCCGAAACCGCCAGGCCGGGTTCGGCCTCGCCGGTCCCGGCCGATGCCACGCCCGCCTCTCGGCCCCAGTAGAGAATCTGCATCTCGCCGGCGTGGTCTTCGGTCAGCGCGGTACAGGACTCGACCCAGTCGCCGTCGTTGCAATAATCGATGCCCTCGATGGTGCGCCGTGAGGGCGTATGGATATGGCCACAGATAATGCCGTCCACGCCGCGGCGCCGGGCCTCGTCGGCCAGGGCCTCCTCGAAGTGGCCGATGAAGGCCACCGCGTTCTTCACCTGATATTTCAGGAACGCCGACAGCGACCAGTAGGGATAACCCAGCCGGCGCCGTGCGGTATTGAAGTAACTATTGGCCCGAATCACGCCGCGATAGGCCACGTCACCCAGCACCGCCAGCCAGCGCGCCTGGGTACACACCGCATCGAACTCGTCACCGTGAATCACGAGATAACGCTTGCCGGTCGCGGTTTCATGGATGCACTCGTTACAGACCTCGACCCCGGATAGATCGATCGGCAGATAATCGCGCAGCACCTCGTCGTGATTGCCGGGCACATAGACCACGCGCGTGCCGCGTTCACGGTGCAGATCCAGGATCGCCCGGATCACGTCCGTATGGCTGGCCGGCCAGTACCAGGCCTTCTTCAGCGCCCAGGCATCGATGACGTCACCCACGAGATACAGAGTGTCGCAGTGCACCCGGGTCAGAAAATCCAGCAGGCGCTCGGCACGACAGCCGCGCGTGCCCAGATGAAAATCCGAGATCCATACCGCGCGATAGCGGTGCAACTCGGGCGTGCTGCGGGCTGGCGGGCGATGGCGCGGCGTGGCCGCGGGCGGGATATTGGCCAGTGTATCGGCCGAGCGATCGATCAAGTCATCGTCGAAGCGCATGGTGGAGCCTCCGTGCAATCGGGACTCCCTGCAGCCTGGCCCTGCCCGATGACGGTTTGACGACCGTTTATTAACGATGTGATGACAGGCGTCGGGCAACGAACACCCAGCGCCGGGTGAGCCCGTAGTTGAGCCCCATGGCCAGCACGCCGCCGGGCACCACCGCCAATAGCGGATGGGTCTTGCCGAACACCGTGCCGGCCACGATCAGGGCATAGATACCATAGTTGAGCCCCATGCCGATGGCATTGACGGCCAGATAGCGCAGCCATTCACGGCCCCAGCCGGGCCCGGCCCGGGCGGCAAACGTGGCATGGCGGTTCACGAACCACGAGCTGCTGGTCGCCGAGACGATCGAGACGATCCGCGAGACGAGCCCGGGCCAGCCCAGGCCGTGAACCAGCACCGCCAATACGCTCATGTCCACGCCAAAGGCCAGCCCGCTCACCGCGGCGAAGACCAGAACCCGCGGCAGACGATGCGGCCGGTGCCTCGTGCAAAACAACCCAGGGATGCGTGCGATCATCCGCCGGTCGTAACACGCCCGGCTGACACGTTGATGACGTCAGGCATGACACGGCCGTCATCAAGCCGTCATCGCGGTGTCACCCGTACGTCATCGCCGCTGGCCAGGGTGGACTCAGGCTTTTCTGAACAGGCGTTCGCTCATGTCTGCCACCGCGCTTCCTTTCCTGCCGACCGGGCGCCACGCGGCCCAGCGCGTGCTCATTCTGGGCGGCGACGGCTTTTGTGGCTGGCCGACAGCGCTGCATCTGTCGGCCGCCGGCTACGACGTGGCCATCGTCGACAATCTTTCGCGGCGCAAGATCGATGTTGAGCTGGAGGTCGACTCGCTCACCCCGATACGGCCCATGAGCGAGCGCCTGGCCGCCTGGGAAGAGATCTCGGGCCGGCATATTGTCTTCCATCGCTTCGACGTGGCCCGCAACTATCAGCGCCTGCTCGATCTGCTGGTGGACTGGCGCCCGGAGGCCATCGTGCATTTCGCCGAGCAGCGGGCCGCGCCCTATTCCATGAAATCGGCCTGGCACAAGCGCTATACGATGGATAACAACCTGGGTGCGACCAATACCCTGCTGGCCGCGCTGGTCGAATCCGGCGTGGATGCGCATATCGTGCATCTGGGCACGATGGGCGTCTATGGCTACGGCAGCGCAGGCATGAAGATCCCCGAAGGCTATCTCACGGTGCACGTCGAGGCCGACGACGGCAGCTTGAGCGCCGACGAGATCCTCTATCCGGTCAATCCCGGCAGTATCTATCATCTGACCAAGACGCAGGATCAGCTGGCCTTCGCCTTCTATAACAAGAATGATCACGTCCGCATTACCGATCTGCATCAGGGCATCGTCTGGGGCACCCAGACCGAGCAGACCGCGCTCGATGAGCGTCTGATCAACCGCTTCGACTACGACGGCGATTACGGCACCGTGCTCAATCGGTTTCTCATGCAGGCGGCCGTGGGCCATCCGCTGTCCGTGCACGGTACCGGCGGGCAAACCCGGGCCTTCATCCATATCCAGGACACGGTGCGCTGTATCGAGCTGGCCATCGGCACGCCCCCGGCCGCCGGCGAGCGGGTCCGTATCTACAACCAGATGACCGAGACCCACCGCGTACGGGATCTGGCCGCGCGGATCGCGGCGCAGACAGGGGCAGCCATCGAATATGTCGACAACCCCCGCATCGAGGCCGCAGAAAACGATCTGCACGTTGCCAACGATGCCCTGATTGGCCTGGGGCTGCGCCCGACCACGCTGGACACCGGGCTGTTCGAAGAGGTTACCGATATCGCCAGGCGTTATGCCCATCGCTGTGACGCCCGACGAATCGCCTGTGTATCGCGGTGGCGAAATGCTCCCCGCAGCAGCCTGCCCACCCGGTCGGCCTCCGATATCCTCGTTTAGGCCGGTACACGGTTTCGTATCGATCGACACACCGACCCCACTCGACCGGCGATATGGCGCCGACAACCCGGCACCGATTCTCTGTTGAGGGCCGGCGACTCTGCCGGCCAACGGATCCGAGGTCTTGCCTGGTCGAGCAGGCCGATACCGCGGCAGGCTGTCAACGCATCGCGGCCTGGCCCTGCCCGGCCAGCGATCCGCTCACCGAGGGCCGGAGATCGCCTCGGATCATACTCGCGGCTGTTGTCGTTTCGTGCGAGTCCACGGCCCGGCCGAGCCGGGGCACGAATCGAAGACAACTGCGCCTGACATCGCTCGCAGCCCGAAGCTTTCTACAGCCAAGGCAAGACATTCAGGCTATATCGCTCATTAAGCCGGCCTATTCAACTCGGCACACACTACGGAGGGCACTGGCCAGCCGGCACGCGAGCCGATGCGCAGCCGACGAGTCAACCGGCCCGTGTCGCGGCGTGCCGGGGCTGTGGCCGCCGCGGCCTTACCCGAACGCTCTGCTAAATCGTTGATTTTCAAAGAGACTGAACGCCGGCCGATCGATTCAAAATTTTTTCTTAGACAAAGGTTGTAAAAGCGGGTTTCGGGCGTAGAATCCCGCATCTCGGCAGTTGGAGAGCCGGTGATCGAGGCATTTCTCGACACCGACCTTGTCATCGAGACGTCTTGCCACGGTCGTATGTTCGACCCGTTGCAACGTCAGAATGAGCTGCCGGATCCGGGCTTGTTCCCTATAGGCATGATTTGTTTTTTATTCCGCGCCATCGACATCGGTCGAGCGTGGACTGAAACCGCACAGTCGATCGTTTCAGTTCGCCTCGAACGGGTGTCGAAAGCCATGCACAGATGCTTCGGGCATCTGGCACTCGTTTTCAGGAGAATTGAAATGAACAACGTGAAGCTCAACGTTGTGAACGCCCTCGTGGTGCTGGGGCTCGTGGCCGCCTCCATGGCCATGCCGCTGGTGGCCGCGAACCTCGCGGATTCCCAGAGCGTGTCCCAGACCACGCTCACGCAGGGCAGCACCGATTTTGCCGGGTGATCGCCTGATCACCCCGCGTCATCGAAAAAGCCCGGCCGCTGCGCCGGGCTTTTTTTTGCCCGGCGTTCGTGCGTGGTGACAAGCACATGCGTGCCAGAATCTCTTCGAGATCACTACCGCGCTCGCGCACCGCAGACCCGGTTTGTGCTATGCGTATCAGACCACGACTCGGGGCCAACCATGACGTTGTATCGCAACCGACCAACGGGCTTTTTGCTGATCGCACTCCTGATCGCCGGCAGCGCCGGCGCGACAGCAGCGCCCCCACCAGGCGATGACGATGCGCCCGCGGCCGACATGAAACTCTCGGCCGCCCGGAATGTGTTCGACACCCGCGAACTGGACACCTCGATCAGCGCCTGCAAGAACCTGGACGACTTCGTCAACGCCCAGTGGATCGCCGAGAACCCGATCCCGGCCGATCAGACCCGCTGGGGCGCGTTCAACGTGCTGCGCGAAAAAAGCCTGGCGGATCAGCACACGCTGGTGAAAGCCGCAGCCGATGATGTGAACAGCGACGAGCCCGACATGGATCCGCTGCGGGCCAGAATCGGCACGCTGTTCGCCGCGGCCATGGACACGAGCGCCATCGAGAAGGCCGGCATTCGCCCGATCGAGCCCCGCCTGAAAACAATTGCCGGCATCGATAGCCGTCAAGCGCTCACCGATTATCTGACCCGGGCATTCGCCGACGGCCAGGGCCAGGTCTTCGCCCTCGATGCCAGCCCGGATTACAAGAACGCCGACAACGTCATCGCGTATGTCTATCAGGGCGGGCTGTCGCTGCCCACACCGGCCTATTACAGCGACAAGGCACACGCCGACGAGCGCAAGGCTTATGTCGCCTACCTCACGCGGCTGTTCCAGCTGGCCGGCCAGACTCGGGCGACGGCGGCACGAAACGCCCGGCAGGCCATGGCCTTCGAAACGGATCTGGCCCGGCATTCCCTCAGCCGGGTCGCGATGCGCGACCCGGACAATCAGTACCACTTCGTGAGCCTGGCCGAAGCAGCAAAAGCGACGCCGCACTTCGACTGGCAGGCTTTCTTCGCGGCACAGAACGCCGATATCGAGAACGGCTTTTCGTTATCCGAGCCGGGGTTCTTCAAAGCCTTCGACCGCCTGCTGGCCAACGCCCCGCTGGATCAGTGGCGGGCCTATCTGGCCGCGCACACCCTCGATGACGCGGCCCCACTGCTGAGCCGGAATTTCCGAGACGCCCACTTCGATTTCTATGGCACCACGCTGGGCGGCCAGCCCGAGCAGAAAGCGCGCTGGAAACAGAGCCTGGCGGCCGTCAACGGTGCCATGGGTCAGGCGCTGGGCCAGCTGTATGTCGCCCACTACTTTCCGCCCGAGGCCAAGGCGCGCGCCGAGCAGCTGGTCGACAACATCCGTGCCGCGCTCAAGGTGCGGCTCCAGAACAACGACTGGATGAGCGACGAGACCAAGGCACGAGCCCTGGATAAATGGGCCAAGTTCCTGCCCAAGATCGGCTATCCGAAACAATGGCGCGACTGGTCCGGGCTGAGGATCGAAAAAGGCGCCTTCTACGCCGACATGGCAGCCGCAGCCCGCTACAACCATGCCTATGAAATGGCCTATGTCGGCAAGCCGCGCGATCGCCAGCGCTGGTCGATGACGCCCCAGACCGTCAACGCCTACTACAACCCGACCGATAACACCATCAACTTCCCGGCCGCGATCCTGCAGCCTCCGTTCTTCTATGCCCACGGCGACGATGCCGTGAACTACGGCGGTATCGGGGCGGTTATCGGCCACGAGTCCAGCCACGGCTACGACGACCAGGGCAGCCAGTTCGACGGCGACGGCAACCAGCGCGACTGGTGGACAGCCGCCGATCGCGAGGCCTTTGATGCCCGCACGGCCAAGCTGGTCGATCAGTTCGCCGCCTACACGCCTTTGCCGAACAAACCCGAGCTGCATATCAACGGCAAGCTCACCCTGGGCGAGAACATCGCCGACCTGGACGGGCTGACGCTGGCCTACGACGCACTGCAGAACGCCCTGGCCGACAATCCGGCCGAGGCCAGGCAGCGGATCGACGGCTATACCCCGGCCCAGCGTTTCTTCATGGCCTGGGCACGGGTCTGGCGCGGGCATTCCCGGCCCGAGGCCCTGGAAGTGGCCCTGAACGCCGACCCCCACTCGCCGATGACCTATCGCGCCATCGGGGCGCCCTCGAACATGCCCGCCTTCGCCGAGGCGTTCGACTGCAAGCCGGGCGATGCCATGGTGCGCCCGCCGGAGAAACGGGTCGAGATCTGGTGACCCGGCGCCCGGGCCGTTAATCGACGCCGGCCCGTGCGACCAATCGCCTACGGCTCTGGAACCGATTTCAAACTAGCCTGACCCGCTGGTTCAAAACAGCGATTTCGACATGACCCCGGTTTCATCCACACCGGCCCTGCTATCGATCGCGATCAGCGCGGTGGCCGTGCTGCTATTTCTGATCATTCGTCTGCGCATGCATGCCTTCGTGGCCCTGACGCTGGTCAGCCTGGCCACTGCGCTCGTGGCCGGCCTGCCGGCCGATCAAGTCGTCGATGTGCTCTACGAAGGCTTTGGCAGCACGCTGGCTGCCGTGGCTCTGCTGGTGGGTTTCGGCGCCATGCTGGGCCGGCTGGTCGAACACTGCGGCGGGGCACGCGTGCTGGCTGATCGCATGGTCGCGGTTTTCGGGGAGAAACGCGCCCCGGCGGCCCTGGGCCTGGCCTCCCTGGCCATGGGCTTTCCCATGTTTCTGGATGCCGGGCTGATCGTGATGCTGCCGATCATCTTCGCCGTGGCCCGTCGCCTGGACGGGCCCGTGCTGGCCTACGGCCTGCCGGCAGCAGCCGCGTTCTCGGTCATGCATGTTTTCGTCCCTCCCCATCCCGGCCCGGTGACAGCCACCGCGCTCTACGGGGCCAACCCGGGGCTCGTGCTCATTACCGGGCTCGCGCTGGCGATACCCGTATGGTGGGTCTCGGGCGTGTTGTGGAGCCGTATTGCCGCACGCCGCCACCCATTCCGCGTGGCCGCCGATCTGTTCGCTGCCGGCGACGATACGCCCGTCGAACGGCCGCCGGGCTTTGCCACGGTGCTGGGCGTGCTGGCGATACCGCTTGTACTCATCGGCATGAGCGCTGCACTGGATTTCGTGATCCAGGCCGGCCTGGTCGCGGCAGACGATACGCTCGTGGCGAGCCTGCAGCTGCTGGGGGCCACGCCGGTGGCTCTGCTCATCTCGTTGTTGGTGGCTGTCTATGTGCTGGGTCTGCGTCGCGGTACGCCGGCCGGCGAGATCGAGACCCTGATGGAATCGGCCCTGCCGGCCATCTGTTCGGTGGTGCTGATCACCGGGGCCGGCGGCATGTTCGGCGGCGTGTTGCAGGCCACCGGTATCGGCGAGGCCCTGTCGGCGGCCATGTCCGATCTGGGCCTGCCGGTCATCGGGGCCGTCTATCTCGTGGCGGTGATGCTGCGCCTGGCCCAGGGCTCGGCCACCGTGGCGCTGGTCACGGCCTCGAGCCTGATGGCGCCTACCGTAATGGCCGGCGATTATTCCGCCATGCAGGTCACGGCCATCGTGCTGGCCAGTGCGGCCGGCTCGGTGTTTGCCAGCCACGTCAACGATTCCGGCTTCTGGCTCGTCGGCCGGCTCATGGGCATGGACGTGACCACCACGCTCAAGACCTGGACCGTTCAGCAGTCGCTGCAGTCAGTGATCGCCTTCGCGCTGACAGTGCTGATCTACATGCTCTTCTAGCAGCCGGCCTCGGGCTCTTCGAGATCGACCTGCACCCAACGCGGGCTCATGTGGATATCGATACTCTCCAACGGGCCGGGGCCGATGTTCTCGAACTTGTGCGGCACGTTGGCCGGGCCGACGACAACATCCCCCTCGCCGGCCTCGATGACACGCTCGCCGACGGTGAAGCGCGCATTGCCCCGGCGGATGATGAACACCTCCTGATAGTCGTGGACATGCAGGCCGGGCCCGTCGCCAACGTGTGTCTGGGTGAAATACAGCACGGTGATGTCCGTGCCGATACCCGCCCCCTCGAAGAAACCGTGCCACGGCGCGCGACTTGTCAGCCAGTCGTCGGCGCCCAGCAGCGCGGGGGAGTCATCGTTGGCTTGCTTGCTCATGCGCCCTCCACGGCCCATACGCCAGAACGTGTCCGCCATACCGTAGCCACCAGCCGCGCCACGAGAAAGACGGTCAGGCCAAACCAGATCCCGGTGAGGCCCCAGCCGAACCACCACGAGGCCCAGATCAGCGGAAAGAACCCGCCCAGGGCGGCGGCCAGTGTGGTGGTGCGCAGAAACCGGGTATCGCCCGCGCCCAGCAGTACGCCGTCCAGGGCAAAGACAATACCGGCGATCGGCTGCTGAACGACGAAGAACCACCAGGCTTCGGGAATGCGCGCCAGTACGGCCTCATCCGAGGTGAACAGCCCCGGCAACACAAAATAGCCCAGCGCAAAGCTCAGGCCGAGCACGCAGCCCAGCGCCAACGAATAACGCGTGATCTGCCAGGCCGCGGCCATGGCGGCTCTCGCCCGATGCGCGCCCAGCTCGGCGCCGATCAGCGCCTGGGCGGCAATGGCCAGGCTGTCCATGACCAGCGAGAGAAACGCCCAGAGCTGGTAGACGATCTGATGCGCGCCCACGGCGGCCGCCGAACTGCGCGCAGCCACGGCCGCTGCCGACAGAAAACAGATCTGAAAAGAGGCGCTGCGCAGGATCAGATCGCGCCCGAGCACCATCTGGGCGCGCATGATGGCCGGGCTCGGCCGACGAAACGCTCGCTCACGCGCGATGGCCGCCACGAACATCGCCGCCGATAGATACTGTGCCACCACGTTCGCGATCGCCGAGCCGGCCAGGCCCAGCCCGACGGGATAGACCAGCACCGGGCAGAGCACGGCTGATATGACGTTGGCGATCAGCACATAGCGCAGCGGGCGTACGGTGTCCTGCACACCGCGCATCCAGCCGTTGCCGGCCAGGGTGATCAGAATCGCCGGCGCGCCCAGCAGTGCGATACGCAGCCACTCGGCCGAGCGCGCAGCCACCTCGGCGTCGCCGGCCAGCAGCATCGACAGATCATGGGCGAAGACCTCGCCCAACCCGAACACGACCAGCCCCACGAATATCGCCAGCCACGTGGCCTGGCCGCCCTCGGCCACAGCGTCGGTGCGACGATTGGCGCCGTAAAGCCGCGATGTACGGGCGGTGGTGCCATAGGACAGAAACGTCAGCTGGCTGGTCATCACCGACAATACGGTGCCGCCCAGCGCCAGCCCGGCCAGGGCCAGTGCCCCCAGGTGGCCAACGACCGCCGTGTCGATCAGCACGTACAACGGCTCGGCCGCCAGCACACCCAGTGCCGGCACGGCCAGACCGGCGATTCGGCGGGCCGTGATCGGCGTACCGGCGGCCACCTGACTAGACTCACTCATCGACAACAATCGCGCAAAGACAAACGGCGCGAAGTGTGCCACAGCGCCGTGCCGCCTTTGGCGTGGCGTGCGGCATCGGCTGTTGATGCAGAGGCGGTCGAACAGCACGGCCCTCGATCGGAGCGGGCCGGCTATTGGTCTTGAGCAAGCTTAAGACGCTCATCGCGAGCGTTGTCCGTTGAACCGGCTTACCGTGTTGTTCGGAGCCGTCGGCCCGTCCGGCATGCCGGACGGGTATTGCCGAGCCGCCCCTCAACCAGGCAAGTGCTTCCGTACGCTAGCAGCGGCCCTGTTTGGCCAGCCCCGGCGGGCAACCATGGCCTCGGTGGCCGTGGTCATGATCGCGATAGTGATCGTCATGACGATCGTAGTCGTCGTCGTCGCCGAGCTGGTCGGCCACCACCGCGCCGCCGGCACCGCCCAGGCCACCGCCGACGATGGCCCCGGTCTGGCCGCCGATCTCGTTGCCGATGGCCGCGCCGGCCGCGCCGCCCAGACCGCCGCCAATGGCATTTTCAAGTGTGTCGTCGGCCAGCGCGGCGCCGCTCGCCAGGGACAGGCCCACGCCGAGCAGGAGCGTCGTGATCTGCTTTCTCATAAGAACATCCCTTATCCGGTTGCTTAGACAGGTGCTGCATCGGGCCCACGCCCGAGTCGATTCACGCGCTCTGTGCCGCGCCCCGGGGTATGCCGGAGCCAGCCATCGACGCGGCGACGGTGACTCAGTCGTCGTCGTCATCGTCGTGATCGTAATCGTCGTGATCATGGTCGTGGCGGTCGTAATGGTCGTCATCGTCGCCGAGCTTGTCAGCGACCACCGCCCCACCGGCACCGCCCAGACCGCCACCGATGACAGCGCCGGTCTGACCGCCGATCTCGTTGCCGATCGCCGCACCCGCAGCGCCACCCACGCCGCCGCCGATCGCGTTTTCCAGCATGTTGTCATCGGCCAGTGCCGAGCCGGCAATACCGAACAAGCCGAGCAAAAGAACAGTCACGTATTTCATGTCAGAACCTCCTCGATGTGATCGAGAAGATCGCATGTTCAAATGAATACCACTTGAATCCTGCTGGATGAATACATGCGTCGTCGGGCCAATCAGGCCAAGATGGGCTATCGAAAACGCCAGCCGACCCACTAGATGACTAAGAAAGACACCCCGTACAGCGCGTTGACGCTGTCAGAGTTCACTCGGCGCAGCCTGATCGTGACAGCCTGTGCGCTGGCGGTGATTCTGCTGACCTGGTTTTTCTGGACGACCGCCCATGCCGCCCTGCTCATATTCTCGGCCTTTCTCGTGGCCGTGGGTTTGAACGGGCTGGCCCGCCTGACCCAGCGCGCGTTGCCCATCAGCCGGCATGGGGCAGTGGCCGTGGTGGCCACGGTCCTGGCGCTGTTTCTGGGCCTGTCGATCACGGCCATCACGATGAATATCGCCAGCCAGGCGCCCGAGCTCAAGCAACAGGTCGCGCAGTCGATCGACCAGCTGCAATCGCGCCTGGACGACTACAAGATGACCCAGACGTTTCTGAGCAGCTCGGTCATGGGCGAATCCGGCCAGGGCGAGTCCGGGCAGTCGATCGGCCAGCGCCTGACCGGCAAACTCTCGGGGGCCGTATCGGTGACGATGAGCACGCTCACGGACTTCTTCGTCATCGTAATCATCGGGCTGTATCTGGCCCTGCAGCCGTCACTGTATCGCGACGGTCTGTTGCGGCTGTTCCCACCCAGTCAGCGACAACGTGCCTGGGATATCTCCGAGGAGGCCGCTGATGCCGTGCGCCGCTGGCTGACCGGGCGCGTGGTCTCGATGACCGTGACCGGTATCGCCAGTGCCGCCGGCCTGGCGCTGATCGGTATCCCGTTTGCGTTCCTGCTGGGGCTGCTGGCCGGGCTGTTCACCTTCATTCCGTATCTGGGCGCGCTGGTTTCGGCTGTTCCAGCGCTGCTGGTGGCCGGGCTGCACGGCTACTGGTCGATGGTCTATGTGGCCGTGCTCTATGTCGCGCTGCATACACTGGAAGGCTATGTCCTGGCGCCCATGATCCAGAAACGGGCCGTGTCGATCGCCCCGGGGTTTTTGCTTTCGGTACAGGTCATTGGCGGGGCCATCGCCGGGGTTCTTGGAGTGGCGCTGGCCACGCCGATCGCGCTGGTGATTGCGGTTGTCGTACAACTGGCTTATGTACGGGATGTGATCGGCGACGAGCCGCATCTACCGGGTGCCGCGCACGACACCGATTGATTGATGCCAACAGGGCGAGCCCACTATGCAACGACAAGTACTGATCACCGGCGGTAACAGCGGCATCGGCTACGAGATGGCCGCGGCACTGGTGGAAAATGGCGACCACGTGATCATCGCCTCGCGCGACCTGGCCAAGTCTCAGGCCGCGGCCGAGGCCATCGCCAAGGCCGCCGGCACGACCGGAGAGCTCGGCACCATCGAAGCACTGGCGCTCGATCTGGGAGATCTGGCCGATGTCGATCGATTCGCGGCCCGATTGGTCGAGCGCCAGACACGTCTGGACGTGGCGATTCTCAACGCCGGGCTCTATACCCACGGCACGCGTGCGCTGAATAACGGGCTGGAGACCATGATCGGCATCATGCATTTCGGACATTTCCGCCTGATGCAGGGCCTGTGCGGCCTGTTGGAGACCACTCCGGGCGCTCGTGTGGTGGTCACGGCCTCCATCGCGCATCGCATCGGGCGTATCCGCTTTGAAACCTTCGACGCGCCCGACAAGCACCGGGTCGCGATTCAGGCATATGCCCAGGCCAAGCTCGCCAATATCCTGTTCACCCGCGAACTGGCCGCGCGTCTGGGCGATGCCGATGTCCGCGTGAACTGTTTTCACCCCGGGGCGATCGCCACCGGCATCTGGACCGAGCTGCCGGGGCCGATCCGCAGGCTGTTCGGTGCCGTGCTCACCGATACCAAGGCCGGTGCGGATACGGGCATCTGGCTGGCCCGCGACGACGACGCGCGGGCCCATCAGGGCGCATATCTGGTGGGGCGCAAACCGGCAACGATCAGCAAGGCGGCCGCGGATGCTCGCCTGGCCCGCACGCTCTGGCATGAAACCGAGCAGCGCCTGGCACGTCTTGCAGAGTGACGAGACCGTGTGTTGAATCCGGCGGCCGACGAGCGCATATAGACCGGTATCCGCACGCACGCGCAGGCAGCGATGGCCACCGATCAACTCCAACGCTTTCTCTTCGACGGCACCGCCGTACGCGGCGAGATCGCCCAGCTGAACACCACCTATCAAGAGGTGCTTGCCAACAACACATACCCCGAGCCGATCCAGCGGCTGCTGGGTGAGTTGCTGGCGGCCTGTGCTCTGCTCACGGCCACGGTCAAGCTCGACGGCACGCTCTCGATGGAGGTACGCGGCTCGGGCGCGCTGAGCTTGCTGATGGCCGAATCCAACCCCGGCAACCACGAGCGCGCCCAGCAGCTGCGGGCCATCGCCCGCTTCGACGAGGCCGCCTGGGCCGAGCTGGCCGGGTATTCGCTGGAAGAGCTGTTTGGCAACGGCCGCGTGGTGATCACGCTGGATCCGCGGGAGGGCAAACGCTACCAGGGCATCGTGCCACTCGAGGGCGACTCCTTGGCGGCCTGCGTAGAGACCTATTTCAACCAGTCCGAACAGTTGCCCACCCGGCTGTGGCTGGCCGCCGACGACGACAACGCCGCCGGCCTGCTGCTGCAGAAACTGCCCCGGGAGGTCGAAGCCGAGGATACCGATGCCTGGGACCGCATCAACCACCTGGCCGATACGCTGACCGATCACGAGCTGACCGTGCTTGGCGCCGACGACGTCTTGTTTCGGCTGTTCCACGAAGAGAACACCCGGCTGTTCGACCCGGCACCGCTGGTGTTCTCGTGTACCTGCTCGCGCGAGCGCTTTGGCGCGGCCCTGCACCAGCTGGGCGCCGATGAGCTGCGCAGCGTGCTCGAGGAGCAGGGCCAGGTCGAGACCCAGTGTCATTTCTGCAACACCGAATATGTCTTCACCCCGGCCGACGTCGAGGCCCTGATCGACAACCCGGATGCCGAGCCCCCCACGGTGCATTGATCGGTAACAGTCCGGATAAAGTTGTACGCCGCGGGCTGTTACCGTCGCGGGCGTCAATTGGATAACCGGTGCCGATATGTCGCTCTGGAC
>PBAO01000044.1 GCA_002715985.1 Lysobacterales bacterium
CCGCCCAACGCTATCGTGTTCGCCACCGGGCGGCTCAAGATCCAGTCGATGGTGCGCGCCGGCCTGGCTCTCAACGTGGCCTGTGTGATTCTGGCCACGCTGATTCCGTACGCCGTGATCAGCTTCATCTGGTAGGCCGGCGATGGCCCGCGCAATCGGCCCGCCCAAGCACATGCCCGAATACGATCCCACGGCGTTTATCGCCGTGGACGTGGAGACCGCCAACGCCGATACGGGCAGCATCTGCCAGATCGGCTTTGCCCGCTTTGCCGCGGGCGGCCTGATCGACAACTGGTCGTGGCTGGTTCATCCACAAACGTTCTTTTCGGCGGCCAATATCGCGGTCCACGGTATTCGCCCGGGCCATGTCAGCCACGCGCCGGACTGGGGCCAGATCCACGACGCGGTGGCGGCGCTTTTGACCGATCAGGTCGTCGTCTCGCATTCCAGCTTTGATGTCACCGCGCTCGGCTGTGCGGCCGAGGCCGCCGGCCGCGCGCCGATTGCAGCCCACTGGCTGGACTCGGTACGCATCGCTCGCCGGGCGTTTCCCGAACTGCGCGGAGCGGGCGGCCATGGCCTGGGGCACCTGAAAACCGTGCTGGGCCTGGATTTTTCGCACCACGATGCCGGCGAGGATGCCCGTGCGGCCGGCTGGGTGGTCGAGGCCGCGGTGACCGCTACCGGCATTTCGGTGGCCGAGTGGTTGACCGCCGCACATCGGCCGGTGGCAGATTTCCGGCGGTGAGCGAGCGCGGGTTGTGCATGCAACCCGAACCCGGCCTGCGGCGTATAGTCGGTGCTATGTCATGGTCTGCCCGCACATTCGCACGCAACGTATCGGCCCAGGCGCTGGCCGGTGCCACCGAGCCGGTTTATGCCCGCCTGCGCGGCTGGATCGTGGATACCGTGGCCACGCGCCAGGATTTCGGGATCGATTACGATCATCCCGTAGGCGATCAAGGCCTGTTCGGCCCGGATTCGGTCACCTGGAAGATCCATGCCGATTTTCCGGGGATGATGGCCGGCGGCATCGCGGCCCTCATGCTTCAGACGCTGCATCCGCGGGCGCTGGCCGGTGTGTGGGATCATTCGCGATTTCGTTCGGATGCGCTGGGCCGGTTGCGCAACACCACGATGTTCGTGGCCGCGACCACCTACGCGCCGACCCATCACGCCGAGCGCATCATCGATATCGTGGATCGCATGCATGCACGCGTGACCGGCGAAACTCCCGAGGGCGAGCCTTACGATGCCCGTGACCCGCATCTGCTGACCTGGGTGCACTGCACCGAGATGGCGATGTTCCTGGAAGGCTACAAGCGCTATCGTCGCGCCGATCTGCCGCGCCACATCGAGGATGCCTATTTCCGCGAGACCCGCGTGATCGCGGAAAAACTCGGGGCCCGCGATGTCCCCGGCTCGGCGCAGGAGATGGCCGATTATTTCGTGTCGATCCAGCCCGAGCTGCGCTTCGACCAGCGCTCGCGCGATACGTTGGCCGTACTGGACACCATGGTCTTGCCGATCCCGGTGGCCGGGGTATCGCGGCGTATGTTTCTGGGCGCAGGGGCGGCCTTGTTGCCGGAATGGGCACGGCTGCGGATGCATCGCTCGTACCGCCAGCGCGTGATCGATCGCGGGGCGGCCGAGTCGCTGTCACGGATCGGCCCGGTCATGCGAGCCGCCATGTCGCAAGGCGTGGGCGTGCGCTCGGCCGCCCGCTGCGGCGCCACGCGGGATTGTCTGAACTTCGACTGATCCGGCGCCCGTGGCTTCAGCGCAGCACGGGCTTCGGGGCGATGAACGCCGCCGGATCGATCGCCCCGCCACGGCTGTAGATACCGAAGTGCAGATGCGGCGGGCCGCCGGCCGCGTTGCCGGTGTTGCCCACGCGCCCGATCACGTCGCCGGCTGAAACCCGGGCGCCGTCGTGGTGCGTGTACGCCGAGAGATGCGCATAGTAATAGCGTGGGCCGGTCAAAGAGGGCGACAGAAAGATCGTCTTGCCGCCCAGACCGCCCTGGCGATGCACAACACGCCCGTCGACGACGGCGATGACCGGCGTGCCGGCTTTGGCAAAGATATCGATGCCTTCATGACGGCGCGCGCCACCGTCGCGGGCCACGCCGAACCCGCCGCCGATATCGCGGGCGGCGGCCCCCACGACCGGCATGCCCAACTGGCCACCGCGCGCGGTGACCAATCGTCCGGCAAAGGCCTCGAACAGGCGCGGCTGCACTACAAAGCGATAGCGGGCCTGAGCATCGACGTCCACGCGATGTATCTCGCCGTCAGGCGTGACCGGTGTGACCAGCGACCAGCCATCGGTCGCCGGGGCCTGTCGTTCAAGGCTGGCGAACACGGTGCTGCCGGGCAGGTCGGCCGTCAGGCGCCAGGCCAGCTGCTGGCCGCGTTCAACGGCCAGGGTATAGACCGCCGCCCGGATCGTATCGTCGGCGAAATCGAGCGCCGCGCTATGGCGCGCTCCCAGCGCAACCGGTGTGGCGTCGGCCGGCGCGGCTTGCCAGCGCTGCCCGTTCGGCGTGCCGGCCAGGCCGGCCAGCCACAGGCGAGCCGCGTATATCTCTCGATCGGATAAGCCCAGCACGTCATGGGCCCCCCATGACAGTGCCCGGCTCACGCTGTGCTCAGCCTGTGCTCGCCAGACTGGCTTGGCCCACAACGCGCCCAGCATGACCCCGAGGAGCACGATCTCGAGTACAAGCCGGCGCTGTCGGCGGGCGGGCGGTGATGGGATCCGGGGATCGGGTGTTGTTGGCATGTTTATGAGACCGCGGCCCGGGCGTTTGGTTGAGTGGGGTAACGCACGGCGCGGAATGCGACACGACGATGACACTCGCATGACAGCCGAGCGCGCACGTTACAGAAAGTGTTGCCGGTCGCGCGGCTTGGTACATAAGTCGTTGATAAGAGCGTGTTGTGCTCTGTCGTTTGTTTGACACAAATAATTTACAAAACTGTAACAAAGGCCGATTACAGTGCCTTCGCGATACAGGGGTTCACCAGAAGGATAGACATGCCCACGACACGACGTACCGGCCTGTGGTCGGCCAGCGCGCTTGGCCTGACCGCTCTTTTGTCGATGCCGCCGGTGGCCCAGGCCGCCGCCCAGCCCTCGGACGCCGAGTGTGCCAGTCACAGCGCGGCAGGCGGACAGCGCCTGACTCTGTATATGGATCAGGCGACCAAGCAGATCCTGGCCGAGCCGGGGCCGAATCGCGTGCGTCTGGGGGAATTCGAGGCGGTCGATCCCTGTGCCGATCAGGCCCGGGCCGAGTTTCGGACCACCGAGGAGCCGAGTTCGTTGGCCACCGTGCCGGTCGAGGCGCCGCCGCCGCGCAAGACCACGGGCATCGATGACAAGCCGGCCACGCTCATGCTGACCGACGAAAGTCATTCCTTCGAAGTCGGCCTGTCCGGGCGTCTGCATGCCGACTACAACTATGAAAATCCCAACGATTACGTCAAACGCGACAGCGGCGCCGAGCGGAATGCGGCCACCGGTACCGAAATACGCCGGGCACGTATCGGTGTCGAGGGCACGTTCGGCAGGAATCTGGGCTTCATGCTCGAAGCCGATTTCGCCGATAACGACGTGGGCGTCAAGGACGCGTTTCTGGTCTACAGCGGTATCGATCCGCTGGAGTTCACGCTCGGCCAGCAAAAGCAGGCCATCAGTATGGAGCTGCAGGAAAGCTCCAACGACATCATGTTCACCGAGCGCTCCCTGGTGAACTCGTTGACCGGCCCGCTGTTCGATCGTGCCATCGGGGCCAATCTGAAAGGCTCGGGCCACGACTGGTCGGCCCAGATCGGGGCCTACGGCGACACCATCGCGCCCAATGACGACCGCGAGCAGGCCACCGAAGGATACGGTGCCAGCACCCGCCTGACCTGGGCGCCGATCAATTCCGACGAGCACGTGATCCACCTGGGCACGTATGCCGGCCTGCGGGAAGCCGCCGAGGACAACGGCGTGCTCGACGGTCAGCCGGCCTATCGCTACGAAAACACGCACATGTCGAACGCCCGGATCTTCAATACGGGCACGATCGAGAATTTCGATCGTGTGTATATGGGGGGGCTGGAATTCGCGGCCATGGCCGGGCCCTATTCCATTCAGAGTGAATATGTGCTCACCCGGACCGAGCGCAGCGACGGCTTCAGCGATCTCGACTACAATGCCGGCTATGTCCAGCTGGGCTGGACGCTGACCGGTGAATCACGCGTCTATCGTGGCAGCGACGGCGAGTTCAAGGGCCTGCGGCCGGACGCACCGTTCGATCTGAGCGCGGGGACCTACGGCGCCGTCGAGCTGGCGGGCCGCTTCGACTATGCCGATCTGAACGACCGTGACGTGACCGGCGGCGAAGGCACCCGCGCCACCGCCGCACTCAACTGGTATCTCAACCGCCACGTGCGTCTCATGGCCGACTACAGCCGCGTTATCAACACCCAGGCCTCCCCGCTCGTCACCCAGGACGGCGGCAGCGTCGACGGCGCGGATATCTTCACCTTCCGGACCCAGTGGGCGTTCTGATCACGATCTGAGCGCCGGGAAAGAAGCGCCGGAAAAGACAAGCCGGGCCGATCAGTCGGCCCGGCTTTTTTGTGCCTGCGGACAACGTCGAGGCAGCCGATATCGGCTATCGACGGACGAGGCCGGTGGGGCGAGCGCCCGTAGGGCGTCGAGGCCAGGTCGTGAACGCACGGGCCCATGCCGGGGTTCGGCCGGAGCCGCAGTCGTCGGGCAGCGCCGAGAGCGCATTGCCCGTCGCTGTTGCAATACCCCGGGTCGCGCCCCGAAGGTCAGCGGGCCAATGCACGCGCTTTCGTGTCGGTCTCAGCCGTCGGCCCTGTCTCGGGCCGGACATTCAGCCAACAAGCCGTCGTGCTGCCGGATCGCGTTGTCGCAATCGGCGTTGTATGCGGATGCATACGACGCTGTTTCAAGGCTGGAGCGAGCCTCCACGGCGCTTCATCCACGCCCAGGAACAGCGCGCAAAAAAAAGCCCGCCGCTTGCGCGACGGGCTCGATCAGGCGTGTCGAAAGCGCGTTATCAGGCTGGGTTGGCCTGGTTGACGCCTTCTTCACCCGAGGCCACGCGACGGCCTTCAGCGCCGACATAGGTGGCACTGTGGCTGTCCAGGCCACGCAGCTCGACGGCGATGTTGCGCTTGGGCGCACCGTCCACGAAGTGGTTGATGTCTTCACGAATGTCCGGGTCCACGAACTTCGCGTTGGTGGCATCCACGATCAGGTGACCGCCTTCGGGAACCTGCTGCAGATAACCACGCAACTCCTGACGATTCAAAAACGAGACTTCGCTGCCCATGCGCAGCAGGCCGTGATCGTCGTTCTTCGTGAACGACAGGGCCGTGTGGTAGTGCGACTGGATCAGGAAGTAGACCGCCACGACCATGCCCGAGAGCACGCCGATCAGCAGATCCGTGGCCAGAATCATCACAATCGTCGTGGCAAACGGCAGGAACCGCTTCATGCCGGCGCTGTACTGGGCCTGGATCAGGCTCGGTCGAGCCAGTTTGTAGCCGGTGAACAGCAGAATCGCTGCCAGAGAGGCCAGCGGAATGGCTTCCAGCGCGAAAGCGAAGAACGCGATCGAGACCAGCAACAGAACACCGTGGAAGAAGCTGGCCAGACGGGTACGCCCGCCAGACTGGACGTTGGCCGAACTACGCACGATAACCGCCGTCATGGGCAGGCCGCCGATGAAGCCGGACACGAAGTTACCCAAGCCCTGGGCCTTGAGCTCACGGTGCGTGGGCGACTTGCGGCCCAGGGGGTCCATCTCGTCGACGGCCTCGACCGACAGCAGTGTCTCCAGGCTGGCGACCAGGGCGATGGTGATTGCCGATAGATAGATCCCCGGCGTGAGCATCATCGAAAAGTCGGGCAGCTGGAGCTGCTCGAACAGAGAAGCCGGCCCGTTGATGCCCGGCAGGTTGACGTACTGGCCGCCGCTGAGGGCCATGCCGGTGCCGGAGAAGAAGAACGCCAGCAGCATGCCCGCGACCACGGCCACCAACGGTGGCGGCACGATCGTGGCGCCCGGGATCTTCTTGAACAGACCCATTTCAAAGGCGATGAGAATCGCCAGGCCGACCACGGTGATCAAAACCGCCAGCGGGGCGATGCCTTCGAGCAGCGGGCCCGGCGTGGTCAGCCCGGCATTCGTTTCCGAGCCATGGCCGAGTGCCAGCGGGATCTGGGTGCCGATGAGGATCAGCCCGATACCCGCCAGCATGCCCTTGATCACACCGTTGGGCACGAACGCACCGATGATGCCAAGGCGCAGGATGCCCAGCACGATCTGGACCACGCCGGCCAGCACGGTCGCCATGAGCAGGCCGTCAAAGCCATAGGCATGGATCACACCCAGCACGATCGCGGTCAGCCCGGCCGCCGGGCCGGAAACCGACAGCTGCGAGCCACTGGCCAGGGCGACCACCAGGCCGCCGACCATGCCCGTGATCAGACCGGACAGCGGCGGGGCGCCCGAAGCGATCGCGATACCCAGACACAAGGGAATCGCGACAAAGAACACCACGATCCCGGCGCGTAGATCGCGCCCCAGGTAACGGGTGTCTATGAACGAGGTTTCATTCGACATGTTTGAATTTCAATCTCTTGACGTGAGCGAATCACACGAGGTGGATGAACGAATAACCCGCCTGATCAGGCTGCCGCCCGGCTCGGCACGGACTCGCACACCACATCCAGATTGCCGCTGTCCAGGGCATAGATCAGCCCGAGCAGGACCGGCGGCTTTTCGGCGTTCTTGATCAGCGGCAGGTCGGCCAGCTTCGCGATCTGGGCCTCGACGTTGCGTCGAACCATCGTGTTCACGCGTGCCTTGTCGTCGTTGGCGTCCAGATTGTCGCGCTCGCGGTTGTAGAGCTCGACCAGTTGCGCCAGGTGCGCATCGACATGATCCATGCCACTGGCCCGGCCGGCACAGGCTGCACCGACGCCGCCACAGCCTTCATGGCCGCACACCACGATATAAGGCACCTTGAGTGCCGTGACCGCATATTCCAGCGCCGACATGAAGCCGTGCTCTTCGGTGGCCGCGATATTGGCCACGTTGCGATGCACGAACAGATCGCCGGGCGAAGCGTTGCACAGCGTTTCCGCCGGTACACGCGAATCCGAACAGCCCAGCCACAGCGCCTCCGGGGACTGGCCCTGTTCCAGCCGTGCAAAGAATTTGGAGTCACGTTCCTGCATGGTGGACAACCAAGCCTGGTTTTCGAGCAGCAAGCGTTCCTTGAATTGCATTGCGATATACCTTTGTTGAAAGACGAGCACCGTGGGCCGAGCGCGATAGCCCGGCCGAGAGTGCTCGAAAATCGGTGCCGCCGAGTCGCGTCACGATCCGATCGCTATAAACGTATTGTTATCATATTGCACGTGCAAGTCGTGTTCTGACAAGAACGATTACCGCGCTCGATGAGACAAAAAAACGTGCATGGTGAATCATTTAAAGAGATTCCAGTTTTGAATTCGTCCGCCCGATCCAGTAACCAGACATTGACCGCACGCGATGCAGAGCCCAGCGACGCACCACAGATCCTGGCGTTCATCCAGGCCCTGGCCGACTACGAGAAAGAGCCCGCGGCCGTGACGGCCACGGTGGCCGATATCCGGGCTGCGCTGTTTGCACCGCAGGCAACCGTTACTGCCCTGATCTTCGAATACAACGGCGCAAGTATCGGCTTTGCGGTGTACTTCCAGAACTTCTCGACCTGGCTCGGCCGGCACGGCCTGTTTCTGGAGGATCTGTATATCGCGCCGGATTATCGGGGGCGCGGTTTCGGCCGTGCGGCACTTCGTGTGCTGGCACAGCGTGCGCTCAACATGGGCTGCGAGCGCTTTGAATGGAACGTGTTGCACTGGAACACGCCGGCCATTGACCTGTACGAGGCCATTGGTGCCAAGGCCCAGTCGGAATGGATCGGTTATCGCCTGGACGGGGCCGCGCTGCGACGATTTGCCGCGGGCGAATAACGCGTTCGTGGCCGATCAGTCCGGGCGTGGCGCCTCGTAGGCGCGATCGTTGACCCGGTTATCCGGCGTCAGCGTGGTGCCGATCGAGGCCAGCATGATCGCGCCTACGGCCACCCACTGAAACAGCCCCAGCGTCTGCCCGAGAAACAGCAGCCCGGAGAGCGCGCCCACTGCCGGCTCCAGGCTCATGAGTGTGCCGAACGTCGCACGCGGCAGGCGCGGTAGCGCGATCATCTCCAGCGTATAGGGCAACGCCGTGGAAAGCACCGCCACCAGTGCGCCCAGGATCAGCACATGAGCCGATAACAGTGCCGAGCCTGCTTGGAACACACCGATCGGCGCGATGAAAACAGCGGCCACCACCGTGCCGAGAACCGCGCTTTGCAGGCCGTGAGCCGCTCCGGCCCGCTGGCCGAAGATGATGTACAGCGCCCAGCAAACCCCTGCGCCAAGCGCGCAGGCCACCCCCACCCCGTCAAGCGGCCCGGCTAGCGACTCATCAGGCCAGAGCAATACCGCCAGCCCGCCGACCGCGATTACCACCCACAGCCCGTCCAGGGCACGGCGTGACGACACCACGGCCACCAGCAGCGGCCCGGTGAACTCCAGAGCGACCGCGATACCCAGCGGTATACGCGCCAGGGCCTGATACAGCAGGAAATTCATCGTCCCCATGGCCAGCCCGTACAGGATGATCGTGCGCCAGGCACCCGGCCCGACGGTATGACGCCACGGGCGAAACAGCGCCACCAGCAGCGCGGCAGCAAAGATCAGGCGAATCGAAGTCGTACCGGCCGGCCCGGCCGCCGCGAACACGCCATGGGCAACGGCGGCCCCGCTCTGAATAGCGCTCATGGCAATGAGCAACAGGGCAACGGGCCAGAGACGCTGGCCGAGCGGTGACGATAGATCAAGCATGACGACCAACGCTTTCAATGGTCTCGGACGGCGTCACTGGCGACGCGTTCTTGGTCGCCAGCATACGAACGATCGGGCGGAGTCTAGCGCACAAGACCGTAATTCGTATTTTCTCGGTGGCGCGTTGAAATACCTGCCGAGGCCAAGAAGTCGGAGCGTGACGAATCCCTGATTCAAACGGCGATTGAAAAAGCAAAACATATCAATAGCCAAGTAATATCTATTACTCAGACCGCATACGGGCAAATACTGAGGTTGAAAAGATGGAGGTCAGTTCAACGACCTCTCTGTAGGGGCCACTTCTTGCGCCGCGACCAGTATCAACGACAGAGAGCTGGCGTCAGCGATGGGTCTTCGTATCCCCATGATTTTTTTATGAAAAAAAGCGATTGCGAGAGGCCGATCTAGCGCATTGGAGGCGGCCTGGCCTCGTGAAGCGCTACGAACGATCGTTCGGTATCAGCTCGCAAAGCATTAGAATCAAAATAAATAGAGAAAATTTTGTTTATGGCTTGCAAATAGTGTTTGCAAAATAAGTCCGGAGGCCGGACGATCCGCGCTCATTTTTCGAACCAGATGGACGAGGGGTCCTTATGAGCGTGCAGAAGATTTTGACCTGGGCCGGTGCGTTGGCCGCAGTGATCGGTGCTCCGGCGGCCGTCGCGCAGCAGAGCGGGACCATCAGTTTTGATGGCAAGGTCACGGCGGCCAGCTGTGAAATCGTCGGTGAAGGCGCCGATCAAACGGTGACCCTGCCCACGGTCTCGGTCAACGCGCTGCCTGCCGAAGGGGCGACTGCCGGGGAGACACCTTTCGATATCCAGTTGGCCAATTGCAGTCTGGCCCACAGCACGCACACGCAAACCGGCTCGCAGTCGGTCACGGCGTATTTCACGCCCAACGCCAACGTGAACACGGCGTTCGGTACGCTGCTCAACACCACGGATGCGGCCAGTGGCGGTGCACAGAACGTCACGATTCAGCTGCTCAACGGTGAGACCGATCAGCCGATCGATATCGGCAATACCGTGCCAACCGATGAAAGCTCGCTGGGCAACCTGCCTGCCGGTCAGTTCGATGCCGACAATAACCAAGTCACGCTGAACTATCTGGCGCGCTATTTCGCGACCGGTCAGAGCACGGCCGGTGACGTGAACGCCACAGCCAGTTATGTCCTGATCTATCCGTGATCGGGATACGCGTATTCAGGCAATACGTCGGTCGAGGGGTGCCTGAGGCCAGCGTGTGGGCCGGGTTGGCCCGTCTTGTGGGGGTGTTCGTGACGATCGTCGCGAGCACGACCACGGCCCAGGCCAACATCGTGATCGAGGCCACGCGCGTCATCTACGAGCAGGGCACACAGGGCCAGATCGTGCAGCTGACCAATCGCGGCGATCAGCCGGCGCTGGTGCAGAGCTGGGTGGATTCCGGCAACACCGAATCCACACCGGAAGACAGCCAGGCGCCGTTCGTGGTTCTGCCGCCGATCACACGGGTCGAGGCCGATCGTGGCCAGGCGCTTCGTATCCGGTTTACCGGAACGCCGCAGGCATTGCCGAGCGATGAAGAAAGCGTGTTCTGGTTGAACGTGCTGGATGTGCCGCCCTCCCTGGGGGCGGAGCGGGCCGATCGGAACAAGAACTATCTTCAGTTCGCCATCCGGTCGCGTATCAAGCTGTTCTATCGGCCGCAGGGGCTGCCCGGCGATCCGCGCAAGGCGCCCGGCGCGCTTGAATGGTCGCTCACGTCTGAGCCCTCCGGGGCGCCAGCGCTGCGTGTACACAACCCCACGGCCTATCACGTGACGCTGACCGCAGTGCAGCTGGGCGCGTCGGGGGCGAGTCTTGTGCCGCGCAGCCGCATGCTGGCACCCGGCGCCAGTCATCGTTGGGTGCTTGGCACGCCGCCAGCTGGCGGCGCCCGCGTGCGTTACGAGTCGATCAACGATTTCGGCGCTGCCACGCGTCACGACGCCACGCTCTCTGTTATCGGCGATTAAATCGCGATCCACGGTTTCTCGAGTCGTGCCATGGGTCAGTCAGGACACGAAATCGCCACGCAGCGACGACGAGGGCTGTCGGCGGCGCGTGGCGCCGCGATGGTCTTGTTGTGGTGCGGCGCGCTGTCGCCGGTGCGGGCAGTGCCCGACGAGCGCGCGTCAGCCGATGCGTCCGCGGCGTCCGGGGCCCAGCCCAGCGTCGTGAATTTCGATAGCCGCCTGCTCAGCGGCAAGGCTCGAGAGCGCGATCTATCGGCCTATCGACGGGGCAATCCCGTCGAGCCCGGCACCTACAGGCTGGATGTGTATGTCAACGATCAATGGCAGGGTCAGCGCCGACTGCGTTTTCGTCAGCGCCCGGGTACCGAAACCGCGGCCCCGTGCTTCGAGCGGGCGGATCTGATGGGGTTCGGCGTGGATCTGACCCGCCTTGCGCCGGCCGGAAACGGCACCTGCCGCCGGATACGGCAATGGCTGCCGGCGGCCTCAACCCACTACGATCAGAGCCGGTTGCGCTACGACATCACGATTCCCCAGGCGAATCTGGCCGACACGATTCGCGGTGCGGTGCCGCGCAGTGCCTGGTCGCGGGGTATCGATGCCGGGCTTGTCCAGTACGATTTCGATCTCTATCAGCGTGACAGCAGCCAGTTCGCGACCGCCAGACAGGGTTATCTGTCGTTCATGGCGGGCTTCAACCTGGCCGGGTGGCAGTTTCGCAGTGACCAGATCGTGCGCTGGGCCGAAGACGATGGCCTGGCCAATGATCGCACGCGCACCTTCGTGCAACGCCCGTTCCCGACAATCCGCAGCGAGCTGACGGCCGGCGAGAACTTCACCGATGGCCGGATCTTCGACTCGTTCGGGTATCGCGGCGTGGCGCTGGCCTCCGATGATCGAATGCTGCCGCGCTCCCAGCGCGGCTATGCGCCGGTCGTGCGCGGCCAGGCCAATTCCAATGCCCGGGTGGAAATACGCCAGAACGGCCAGCTCATCTACCAGACCAGTGTCTCGCCGGGCCCGTTCGCGATCCGCGATCTGTATCCCACCGGCTATGGCGGGGACTTGAACGTCACCGTGATCGAGGCAAGTGGCCGGCGACGGCGGTTTTCCGTGCCCTATGCCAGCGTGCCCGGGCTGCTACGCCCGGGCATATCGCGCTACAGCCTCGTGGCCGGACAGTTTCGCGAGGACGGCGCGGGCGATCCGTTCGTTGTACAAGGCACCTGGCGCCACGGGTTCACCAATCTGTTGACCGGCTACACCGGCATCAACGTGAGCCAGGGCTATACTGCAGTCACGCTGGGCAGCGCACTCAACACGCCGCTGGGCGCATTCGCGCTCGATGTGACGCATGCACGCACCGAGTTCGCCGGGGGAGCGAGGCGAAGCGGTCAGAGCTATGAGGCCACGTACAGCCGTAGCCTCGGCGGCTTGGGTACCACGTTCAATCTCGTGGCCTATCGTTATTCCAGCTCGGGCTATTACGAGCTGGATCGGGCGTTACGCCTGCGCGAGCGCGACGCCGACAATTTCGACCCGTTCTTTCGGGGGCGCCAGCGCAATCGTGGGCAGCTGAGCGTGAATCAGCGTCTCGGCGCACGGGGCGGGGCGTTCTATATGACCGGCTCGGTACAGGATTACTGGAACCGCGACGGCACCAGCACCAATTATCAGGCCGGTTATCGCAATCAGTTCAAGCAGCTGACCTACGGCGTGTCGGTCGAAAACCGGCGCTATGTTGCCCAGCGAGACGAGATGCGCGTCACGCTGAATCTGACGCTGCCGCTGGGCTCCGGTCGAGCCAACCCGGTATTCGCCAGCTCGACCACCGATATCGACGGTACCGGCTATGCCGGCAGCCGTCTGGGTCTGAGCAGCTCGATCGGGCGCCATCAGAACATCACCTGGAATGCGTCGATCAGCGACCAGAACGGCACTCGGCCCGGGGCCGATGCCACGATCGCCTATCGCAGCCCCGTGTCGACGCTGCGTGCAGGGTACAGCTACGGCGATGATGCCCGTCAGCTCAGTCTGGGCGCACGTGGTTCACTGGTGGCCCATGGAGACGGCCTGACGTTTTCGCCCCAGCAGGGCGAGAACATGGTTCTGGTGCACGCCGCCGGCGCCGAAGGGGCGCGGATCGTCAATTCCGTTGGTGCCACGATCAACGAGGGCGGATACGGGTTGGTGGCCTATGCCACGCCCTATCAAATGAATCGCATCCAGCTTGATCCCAGCAACACACCCAACGATATCGCACTGGAAACCACCTCCAAGGAGATCGTACCGTGGGCCGGCTCGATCACGCGTCTGGATTTCTCGACCGTGGCCGGTGATCCGATACTCATCCGTGTGAAGACCAGCGATCAGCGAACGATTCCGCTAGGCAGTAACGTGACGAATCCCGCCAGCGGCGAACAGATCGGCCTGGTCGGGCAGGGCAACCAGATCTATTTCCGCAGCTACGACAGCCACGGCCGTCTGGCTATCCGCTGGGGCCCGCGCGACGACCAGCGCTGTGTCTTCAACTATGCCTACGACGCGGCTATCGATACCGAGGGCCGGATACGTCAATTGACAGCGCAATGCGAGGATCTGCGATGACACCGCTAGCCTGCCGATCGTCGGCTCGTGTGCTGCTGTCGTGTCTGCTGCTGGTCGCGGCCATGCACGCGCACGCAGCGTGTCGCGTGGACCCGGGTCTGTTCGGGCGTTATGCCCCGCCGGTGGCCAATCTCGACTTCAATCAGCTGGTGGTCGCGCCGAGCGCACAGCCGGGCGACGTGCTGGCGAGCGCACGCGCCAGGGTCGCCCCGCGGGACAATATCGTGCGCTGTGAGCTGTTCGGCGGCAGCACGCGAGGCCATGTGCTGGCTCCGCCGAGTGCGTTCTCGCCGAATATCTTTGACTCGGGCGTGCCCGGCGTGGGCATCCGGCTGCGCCAGCGGGCCAGCCACAACCCGCGCGGGCTGTTCGTCATCGATCCCTACGAGGGCGTCAACCACAGCGGTTTCAGCAGCGGCCTGTTCGGTTTTCTGCGTCTGGATCTGCCCGAGCTCGAACTGATCGCCGAAGCGGTTCGCACCGCTGAGCCGCTTGCTGCCGGTACGCTGCGCGGGGGTACGTTTTCGCGCTTTGTTACCGATAACGCCGATGCGGACGTCCTCTTCACGACCCGTCTCAACGGGCGTGTCGTGGGCTCGACCTGCGAGATCAGCGGCCCACGCAATATCTCGGTGACGTTGCCGCCGGTCTCGATCACCACGTTTGAAGCCCCCGGCAGCACGGCGGGCCAGACGCCGTTCGAGATCGCCCTGTCCTGCAACGGCATCGAGGATGCGCGGGACCGGGTGGCCGTCACGCTGGACTACAGCCCGGCAGGCGCATTGGCCGATCGCGGCGTGATTGCCAATGCGGCCACGCGTGAGGCAGCGCGCGGCATTGGTATCCAGGTGCTCGATGCGGCCGACAAGCCGGCGCCGCCGAATAAAGCGCTCGACACAAGCGCGCTGCGACTGGGCCGTACCCAGAGCACGCTGTCGTTTGCAGCGCGTTACTATCAGACAGAAACCGCGCCCTCGGCCGGTCAGGTACAGGCCATGGCCCGGTTCATGGTGGTGTACCCTTAATTGCGCAATCAAGACGCCCGAACATGAGCGAAAAACACGGTCGCTGCGCCTGTGGCGCTATTCGTTTTGTAGTCAACGGCCCGGTGAGCGAGGTCGTCGCCTGTCATTGCCGTACGTGTCGGCGCGTCTCGGGGTTCTACTGGGCCGCGGTCGTCTGCAGCGCCGACGATCTGTCTATCGACGGTTCGACGCTGGCCTGGTGGTCGTCATCGACACGAGCCAGCCGTGGTTTTTGTGCCACCTGTGGATCGAGTCTGTTCTTCAAGAAAACAGACAGCGCACAGGTTTCGATCGCGCCGGGCGTAATCGACACGCCGCTGGGTCAGACCGTGGCGCGCCATATCTTCTGTGCCGAGGCCGGCGATTACTACACGCTGGATGATGCGGCCATGACCCACGACGCCGATCGATGAACACCGCCTGGCGGACGGGGCTGCTGGCTAAGGCCGGCCCGGCGCGCTGTCCTGGCCGTGATTCGCCGGAATCGGCCGGGCATCGGCCTGGATGCGATAGAGCACGTACGGCTTGTTGCGGGCGTCGTGGCCGGCACGATACTGCGATTGGCGATGGAGCTGGTTGGCCGTGACGTAGATATCGCCGTTCGGGCCGATCGAGAGCGTGTCCGGCCAGAGCAGACGCGGATCGTAGGCCAGCGTCGACCATTCGCTGTCGCGCTCCGCGGGTTCGAGCACGTGGACGGCGTTGTGCTCGTAGTCGGTGGCGTACAGCCGGCCGGCGGCGTCCATGAGCAGGCCGTCCGAGGCGCCTTTTTCGCCGATGGCTTCGACCTGTTCCTCGAGTGCTTCATCGGGGAGGTCGCGATCGCGCAGGCCGGCGGTCGGCACGCTATAGAGCGTACGCCCGGACAGCGCCGAGTAGTACAGCGTCGTGCCGTCGGGCGAGAGCGCGATACCGTCGGCCGGAATCGACGGCACCCGGGGCGTGCCCTGCCCATCGTCGAGCATCATGTAGCGACCTTCCACGATCGGACGAAATCCGTTCTCGGCCGACGTCGAGGCCGCGCCCGAGAGCTTGCGCCAGGCCTGGCCGCTGGCCAGATCCACCACGATGATCGCCCCCGGGCCGGTGAACGATGAGTCGGTGATATAGGCAATGCCGGCCCGGCCCTTGGATGTATCGATACGCACGTCGTTGAGATACGTCCTTGTCAGAGCGGCATGGTCGGGCAGCACGATCCTGCGATCGATCGTGTTCGTGGCAAGATCCACGGACACGAGCTTGGCGCCGCGCGCCAGCGGGCCGGCCTTGTCATAACCGCTGTCCGGCAGAATCCCGGTGTCCAGCAGCCAGAGATGCCCGTCGCCCGGTGCCACAACGCTCTGCACGCTGACCAGGTGCTGGGCCGGGGCTGCGATATCCAGCGTATTGATCTGTTTTGTCGGGTAGGCGTGTTCTTCATCGCCCACCAGTTCGGCAACCGTATAGGTCGGGTGATCGCCCCAACGCGGGTAGGACACGAAACGACGCCCGTCGGTGGTGACGGTCAAGCCGGTCGGCATCTGATCGTGGAAGAGAAAATCAGCCGTTACCGTACCGATCGGTTCGGCCCGCGCAAGATCGTGCGATGGTGCGTCGGCGTTGGCCGCGTTGGCCGCGCCGGGCAGGGCAAGTCCGGCCAGAATGGCCAGCGTGATCCGGGGCGTCGACATGGTCGTTATCCAGATGAGCAGTGATCGCTAGCGTATCGAAGAATGGGCCGATCGGAGAGTGGCGCTGTGATGAGCCGTTGGTGTGATCACCGGTTTTATGTATATTCATACAATAAATCATTGGAGCCATGCCATGAGCGATACCAAGAATCCGGCCGACGAGCCCGATAACAGCAATCTCGAGAAAGCGCCCAAGAACTGGACCACCGGCGATGAGGCGATGACCGGAGCACAGGCCTCGTATCTGCAGACGCTCTGTGAAGAGGCCGGCGAGACCTTCGACGAGAACCTGACCAAGGCCGAGGCCTCGAAAAAGATCGACGAGTTGCAGAACAAGACCGGCCGCGGCGAGAACGGCTAGTCGTTTGGTCGCAGCGCCGCCCGATCCGCTCCGGCCAGCGCGCTCAGCGTGCGGCCCAGCAGGCCATAGAATGTCTCGACCGAGGCGATGTCGACCCGCTCGGCCGGCGAGTGCGCGCCGCGGATCGTGGGCCCGAACGAAATCATCTCGAGTGCCGGGTATTTCGCTCCGATCAGCCCGCATTCCAGGCCCGCGTGGAGCACGACGACACGCGGCGGCGTGCCGATTGTCTCGGCGTGGACCTGCTTGAAGCAGGCGAGCAGGCCGCTGTCGCCATCCGGCGCCCAGCCCGGATAGCCATGGGCCACGCCGGGGGAGAACCCGTGCGCGGCCATGCGCGCTGCGATCGACTCGGCCAGCCGGTCACGTTCGGTATCGACCAACGAGCGGACCATGAGCTGGGCGGTGAGTTGGCCCTCGTTGAGTTGCACGACGCCGATATTGTTCGAGGTCTCGACCGTGCCGGGCGCCTGGTCGCTCATGGCCGCAACGCCGTAGGGCAGGTCCGCGAGCATATCGATCACCGCCTTCGAGGCTGACACGGTCAGGGGCGAGGGCCCGGATGGGGCCGCCGTGCCGGTCTCAGCGTGAATCGTCAGGCCTTGATCCTCGGCAACGAGCGTGTCGTGGAGCGAGGTGCGAAAACGCGTGACGGTGTCGACAACGGCATCGATATCCGCGTCGGCGACAGCGATCGTGGCGCGAGCGTCACGCGTGATTGCATTGTCCATGCGTCCGCCGTCGAAGGCGATCAGATACGGGGCATACGGGCGGAGTTCGGCCAACAGGCGGGCCATCAACACGTTGGCACTCGTGCGCCCGGTGTGGATATCCATACCGGAATGGCCGCCGGCCAACCCGCCGATCTCGAGGGCCACCCGTGTATGCCCGGCGGGCAGGACAGTCGTGTCACAGGGTTCATCGAGGATGACGTTGGCGCCGCCGGCACAGCCGATACAGACGTCGCCGGCTTCCTCGGTATCGAGATTCAGCAGATAATCGGCCGTGAGCCAGTCGGGCGCCAGACGCGACGCGCCAACCAGAGAGACTTCTTCGGCCACCGTCAACAACACTTCGAGCGGCCCGTGCTCGAGGGTGTCGTCCTCGAGTATGGCCAGGGCCGCGGCCACGCCGATGCCGTTGTCCGCGCCCAGCGTGGTGTGCGTGGCCATCAGCCAGCCGTCGACGACTCTGGGGCGGATCGCATCCCGGGTGAAGTCGTGTGCGACGTGGGCTTCGGCCTCGGCCACCATGTCGACATGCGCCTGGAGCGCCACGGTGGGGGCGGTTTCGTGGCCTGCCGTGCCCGCTTGCCTGATCAACACGTTGCCGGCGTCGTCCTGTGTACAGGCCAGGCCGCGTCGCGTTGCCCAATCGATGATGCGGGCCAGTATCGCGGTTTCGTGCCAGGACGGACGCGGCGTGGCGCAAAGCACATCGAAATGACGCCAGAGCGGGGCGGGCGTGAGTGTTTCAAGTGCTGTGTTCATGGAGCCGTCTCTTGGGTGATTCGCCGGCCAGCATAAGAGCGCGCGAGGTTTCGACCAAGCAGCGTTACGCGCCGACCAGTTCGGTGTGCAGCCAGTCGATCACGCGTTGTTTGTTGGTGTCGATCGCCTCGGGGGCGGCGCTGTAGACCGACAAGCCGCGGGGGAGATTCATGGCCGCGGCCAGCGGGCGGACCAGTTGGCCGGTATCGATGAGATGTTCCAGGCCGCGCTGCCAACCGAGAGCGATACCCTGGCCCATCAACGCCGACTGGATCACCACCGGGTAGTTGTCGAAGGTGGCCCCGCGCGGCGCGGCCACGCGAGCGCCCACGCCGGCCAGCCAGTCGTTCCAGGACAGCCAGCCGTCTTTCGGATCGTCGCGGCAGTGCAGGATGTCGTAGTCGGCCAGATCGGCCGGGGTCAGGCTGTATTGCCCGGCAATCGCCGGGCTGCAGACCGGAAACACGGCATCGGGTACGGAATAGACCGGGGTGAGCGCGCCCGCTGGGCGGGTACCGCATTGCAGGGCCAGATCAAAGGCAGACTCGGCGTGGCTCAAGGGCTGCGTCGAGGCATTGACCCGCAGACGCAGATCCGGATGGCTGGCATGAAAGGCCGGCAGGCGCGGAATGAGCCAATACATGGCCACGTACAGCTCAGCCAGCAGCACGATGTCGTCGTCATCGCGGCGGGATCGCAGCGTTTCGGCGCTACTGGCCATGGTTTCCAGGCCGCTGGCCACGGCGCGTGCCAGCTCTTCACCGGCTGCGGTGAGCACGACGGCGCGATGCCGCCGC
>PBAO01000045.1 GCA_002715985.1 Lysobacterales bacterium
AAAACGATCCGACTATAGTCTTAATCGAACGCAACGGAGCAATTCCGTTGCTACAGCAGAACCGGTGTTCCCCCTTCACCGACTCTGCGGATGCAGCCGTCTCTCCCCCGAGTCCGGCGGCTGCTTCCTCCGTGTCGTCCGCCCCCTGGCGGCACGGTTAAGCTGGCCCGGATTGGATGCCCTCCCGATCCGGGCCTCTTTTTGTCTGCTTTCAGCGAATCTCGAACGGCTGTTTCAAGGCCGTTGGCGTATCTTTCATGTCTGTCTCGGCGACCTCGTGCACGACCGCGCTGGCCGGCCCGTATCCCAACCATCGGGCCAGCGTATCGAGCGCCTCTGCCGGGCCGGCAGCGGTGAGCTCGACGTCGCCGTCGGGGCGGTTGGCAACCCAGCCCGCCAGATCCAGGCGTCGTGCCTCGGCCTGTGTCGCCGCTCGAAAGCCCACGCCCTGAACGGTGCCGGTGACACGGAAATAGCGGGTTTCAGACATGCTTAAAGGCGTATACTCGGCACAAGCCGTGAATTGTACATGCTCGGAGGCACGCGCATGTGGCAGGAATTGACCAAAGTCTTTACATCGAGCGGGTCCGAGAACATGCCCGGCACGCGTCGGGCACGCCAGACCCATCTGCAATTCAGATTGCCCAATCCCTACGGCGGCAAGCCGTGGATCACGGCCACGCTGGCGTTGTCCAGCACGCCCGCGACCCAAGGCGATACGGTACGCATCCGCGCTCATATCGACAGCTGTTTTCAGGCCCCGGCTGCTTCGGCCGATCGTCTGGCACTGGCACACGATTCGGGCCCCGAGACCGGCCGGCGTCGTCGGGCGCTGGCGCGCCACGGCCGAATTCTGGCGACCAATGCGGCCCGCCGTGGCTTGGAATACGTACCGCGCCCGGTCATGCGTCGCCTGGCCGAGCAGCGTCACCGACGCTGGCTGGACATGCAGATCAGTACCGCACCGTTGGATGCCGGGGCCGCCGCGCTCATGCCGGCCGCGCTCAAGGAACGCTACGGCGATGCCCTGCCGCGTCTCATCCAGGGCGCACCGCGTGTCGGCGTCTGGTCCGGTCCGGCCGGCGGGGCGCTGGGCGGCATGGCGCGTCTGGCGATGGTGCAGTTTGATGACAGTGATCTGGCACCGGGCACGGACAAGCCACGCGATGAGCGGTTCAGCCTGAATCTGACGATCGGGGAGCTGATCGAGCCGGTGAGTGGAACCGTCGACGACGAGCTCGACTGAGCGAATGCCTCGGCGACGTCATCGCAGCCGTCGGGTGTGGCCGTTGTTCGTGTGGGCCGGGCTGGGTCTGAGCGCTGCAGCGGGCGCCGCGCCTGCCGGCGATGCCGATCACGGGCGGGTGCTGTTCGAGAGCTGTCGTGGTTGTCATGCCATCGACGGTTATCGCAACGCCTATCCGAATTACCCGGTGCCGCGGGTGGCCGGCCAGCAGCCCGATTACATCGTGGATGCCTTGCAAGCCTATCGTGCGGGCAAGCGCAATCACCCGACCATGCAGGCCCAGGCTTCGAGCCTGTCGGATCAGGACATGGCCGACATCGCCGCTTATCTGGCGGGCCAGGGCAACACGCAGTGACGATGCGGCGGTCCGCGACGCTGGCGTTATTGCTGCTTGGCCTGTTGGTCGCCTGCAGCCCGGACAATACACCCGGCGTCGACAAGCAGGATCTGGCCGGTCGTCGTGCGGCGTGTGCGGCCTGTCACGGCAAGACCGGTATCGCCCAGGCGCCGAGTTTTCCGACGATCGCCGGCCAGCCGACGGAATATCTGGTTCGGGCGATGACCGCGTATCGCGAAGGGCGTCGTGACAACGCGATCATGAACGGCCAGATGCGCGGCTTCACCGACGCCGAAATTCAGGCGCTGGCCATCTACTATCACCAACAATCCTCACCGTTGGCACGGCACATCGAGCCCGATGGTGCCCATACGGCAAACGACCAGGGAGCAACACAATGACGAACTTCACGATCTATATGCTCGGCGTGATTGTAGTCATCGGCGCGATGGGCTACGGCGCGTTCGCGCTGGGGGTCGATCCGATGTGGATCGGTATCGGCGTGGCCGTGCTGTTCGGCCTGGGGTTGATGGGCGCGGCCCGAAAGGCCGGTATCGGCCGCGATAACCCGGATAACGCCCGCGGGCCGAACAACACCGAGCGTCGGCGCTAGGGCGCCGGTACAGGGCTTGGCGCAGGCGTGTACCACGCCCTAGTCCCGGCGCTGATACCCCAGCTTGGCCAACAAGCCGTCGAATTCGTCGAGATCGTGAAAGGCGATACGCAGCTCGCCCTGGCGCGTATCGGGCATGAAACGTATGGATACCGCATTGCCCAGATGTTCGGCCAGGGCGCGCTCCATGGCGCCCAGATCGGCGCCGGCATCGGTATCCGGGGCCGGCGGGCCGGCCGTTTCGGGCGCATCCGACCTGGCCCATCGCTCGAGTTGACGTACCGAGGCGCCGGCTTTGGCTGCCCGGCGGGCCAGCTCGACCTGGCGTAGCGGGGCCAGCCCGGCCAGAACCTTGGCATGCCCGAGCGATAGCCGGTGCGCGTCCAGCAGGCTTTGCACGCTGGGCGCCAGTTGGCGCAGTCGCAGATAGTTGGTGACATACACCCGGGACTTGCCGATGCGCTGGGCGATGGCTTCATGTGTCAGACCGTGGGTGTCTCCCAGCCGAGCCAGGCCGTTGGCCGTGTCCATCACGCCGAGCGATTCGCGTTGCAGGTTCTCGATCAGCCCGAGGACGCCTGCATCGGCCGGTGACAGATCGTTGCGCACGATGGCCGGCAGCTCGGCCAGGCCGGCACGCTGGGCCGCGCGCCAGCGACGCTCGCCGGCGATCAGGGTGTATCCCTGTGTCGTGTCGCCGGCCACCACGACCGGCTGGACGACGCCAGCGGTAGCGATCGAGTCGGCCAGTTCGGCCAGGCTCGCCTCGTCGAAGTGCGTGCGTGCCTGGTCGCGATCGGGTTTGATCCATTCGATGGGCAGGGCGACGATCGTTTCCGGCCCCGCCTCGACAACGCGGGGGAGGTTGGCATTGTCTGTGGTCATCTACAGGCGCTGGCCCCGTGCTAAGCTCGAACCGACTTGGTGCGAGTGTAAACATTCGTGCTTGATCGAGGTTCGGCCCGAGCCCGGGGAGGATCAAGTCCTGATATGCGTACCCGCAGATATCTCAAATCACGGCTGGTGCCACGCGACGTTGAAGCGATCGTCGACGGCCTGCGGCTCGGCCATACCGGCTCGACCGGCTCGACCGGCTATGACCCCTGGGGCCTGAACCCCGACACCACGAAGATGACTTTCACCGTGGTGCGCTGGCTCTATGAGCGCTATTTCCGGGTGGTGGCCCACGGGCTGGACAACGTGCCCGCCAGCGGACGCGTGCTTCTGGTGGGCAATCACGGCGGTCAGCTTCCGCTGGACGGGGTGCTGGTGTCCTATGCCGTGGCCAGCCGCGGGGCAGGCGCGCGCCTGCCGCGGTCGATGATCGAGCGCTGGTTCCCCTCGGTGCCGTTTCTGGGCAACTGGATGAGCTCGGTCGGCGGCGTGATCGGCGACCCGAAGAACTGCGCCAAGATGCTCGAGCGCGAAGAGGCCCTGGTGGTGTTCCCCGAGGGCATTCGGGGGTCCGGCAAGCCGTATCGATTGCGCTATCAGCTTCAGCGTTTCGGCCACGGTTTCATGCACCTGGCCATGGAACACGACACGCCGATCGTGCCGGTCGGTATCGTCGGCTGTGAAGAGACCATGCCGTCGCTGGGCAACATGCGCCCGGTGGCTCGCCTGCTGGGCCTGCCGTATCTGCCGCTTGCATTGCCGGCCGTATTGCCGGCGCGGGTGGTCCTGAATTTCGGCGCGCCCCTGTATTTCGGGGGCGAACCCGGCAGCGAGGCCGAGGTGGCGCTGCGGGTCGAGACCGTCAAGGACGCCATCCGCGATCTGATCGATCAGGGCATCGCTCAACGACGGGATTTGATCTGATGACATCCACGACAGCACATGCGACGACCCGGGGCCGGTCGGCCGGTATCGGCCACGGCAACCGCGGCAAGGTCATGGTCACCGGCGCGGCCGGGGCGCTGGCCCAGCATGTCATCGCTGATCTGGTCGAAGCCGATTATGAGGTCGTGGGCATCGAATTCCGTGGCCTGGGTGATGATTATCCCGATACGGTCGACTATGTCGTGGATTTCAACCAGCGCCCGTTCGAGGATGTCTTTCGCGAGCACGACTTCGTGGGCATCGTGCATCTGGGGCGTATCCGTTTCACTCAGTCCACCCGTGGCCGGCGGTATTCGGCCAATGTGGTGGGCACATCGCGTCTACTGCGTCTGGCGCGCAAGTACGGCGTGACCCGAGTGCTGGCGCTGTCGACCTACCATGTCTACGGCGCGGATCCGGCCAATCCCAGCCTCATCGATGAAGAGTATCCGATGCGCGCGGCCAATCTCATGCCCGAGGTGGTCGATGCGGTCGAGCTGGAGAACCTGTTCAATATCCAGCTCTACAAGCACCCCGAGCTCAATATCGTCATCCTGCGGCCGTGCAATATCGCAGGACCGGGCATCAACAACGAGATCAGTCGCATGCTGGCCCAGCGTGTCGCCCCGTGTCTGGTCGGCTTTTCCCCGCTGATGCAGTTCATCCACGTGGCCGACATGTCGCGCGCGGTATGCACGGCATTCGAGCAAAACCATCCCGGCGTATATAATGTGGCGCCGAATGATTATGTCACCTATCAGGACGCGCTGGTCGCGGCCGGCTGTCGTCGTCTGTTTCTGCCCTCGGTGCCGCCGGGGCTGGCCAGACGATCGATGCGTGCGCTGGGGCGTCTGGCGCCGCCGGCCTATCTGGTCGATTTCTTCAAGTACGCGGTGATTGTGGATGGTTCACTGTTTGCGCGTACCTTCGATTTCCAGCCCAACTATGCGCTTGAGAGTCTGTTCGCCGACTACCGCGCCCGTAAATAAGAACCCGCTCTCGGGCTCTTGCGAGGTCTTGCCTTAATGCCAACGCTTACACGTCTATTCGCTCCGCTGGGCGGCCTGATGGCCATGCTGGTCCTGGCCGGGTGCGTGCACAGCCCGCCGTCGGATCCCTGGGACCCCCTGGAGCCGGTCAATCGGTTCAACTACAAGGTCAATGAAAAGGCCGACACCTATATTCTGCGCCCGGTGGCCAAGGGCTACGACACGGTCGTGCCCGACCCGGTGCAGGCCAGCGTGTCGAACTTTTTCGATAACGCCAGCCAGCCGATCACCATGGCCAACAGCCTGCTCCAGCTCAAATGGGGCAAGTTCAACCAGTCGCTCGGTCGGTTCATGCTCAACACGACCGCCGGTGTGGGCGGGCTGTTCGACGTGGCCACGAAGCTGAACGTGCCGCATCCGGACGAGGATCTGGGCCAGACGCTGGGCTTCTGGGGGCTGGGCGCCGGCCCGTACCTGTATCTGCCGCTGCTGGGCCCCTCCACGGGGCGTGAACTGGTGGGCAGTCTGGGCGATCAGTTCGCCAACCCCATCAACTACATCGACGAGTTCGATGAAATCGACGACGACTACCCGTGGATACCCTGGGTGCTGCGCGGGGTGCAGGGCGTGAACCTGCGTGCCAGTCTGCTCGGCTTCGATCAGACGCTCCAACAACAGTTCGATCCGTACGCCTTCGTGCGCAGCTATTACCTGGAAAACCGGCTGAAAAAGGTCTACGACGGGGATGTGCCACCGGAGCGGACCGTATCCAACGATATGGCCGACTTCCCGCGGGCCAACGCCACCGACGATTCGACCGACTGATCTGATCATGTCGCCTGCGGCCGACCGGGCGGCGTTGCTTGCCATGACCCGTCATGAACTGCACGCCGCGGCCCGGCAATATTTCAAGACCGCCGGGCCGACCGAGCCCGAGGTCGCGCTCGTCGAACACGGCGATATATGCCTGGTGTTCAAGGATTACGGCCGGGCGCGCGGCTGGTTCGCGCGTGTGGTCGCCCCGATCCTGATTGCACGCGAAGCTTCGGGGCTGGCGCATCTGCACGATGTCGACGGCGTGCCGCGGCTGGTGCGCCGGGTTGATCGCCGGGGGGTGCTCATCGAGTACTGCCCGGGGCGGCCCTGGGGCCAGGCCAGGCCGAGTGAGGCCGCCTACGACCGCCTGGCGGATCTGCTTGCCACGATTCACCGCGCGGGCATCGCCCACGGCGATCTGCGCGGCGGCGGCAATTTTCTGGTCGACGACAACGACCGGCCTTACATCGTGGATTTCGTGGCCCGCGTCAAGCGCGGCTCGGCCTGGAACGTCGTGTGGAACTGGGTGTTTGCCCGGTTCGTGGCCGCCGACAACAGCGCACTGGTTAAACTGCGGGCCCGACATGCCCCGCATCTGGTCAGCCCGGCCGAGAAACAGGCCATGGCCCATCGCGGCCGTTTCGAGCGGCTGGCCCGGGCGGCCGGCCAAGCCATCCGGCGTGCCACCCGACATCTCGCGCCCCGCGACTGATTTTCAAGGTTTTCGATGACGCGTCTGCTGGTTCGACTTCTGCTGATCTTCATGCCGCTCGTGCGTTGGCCGCTACGGGCCTGGATCCGTACCAAGGTCACGCCGACCGATCTCGACGAGCTGGATCTGGATCTGGACAAGCCCGTCTGCTATGTATTGCCCGCGGCCAGTGTGCTCGACTGGCTGGCCCTGGAGGCGGTGTGTGTGGCTCGCGGGTTGCCACGGCCGTATCTGGCCGGCAATCGCCCGCCGACGGTGCGTCGGGCCGTGGTGCTGGCCGTGCCGGTCGGGCGCTCGCGTCATCGCACCGAACTACAGCGGATCGTGACCCGCACGCTGCACGATCACTCGTTTGATGTGCAGATGGTGCCGGTATCGGTGTTCTGGGGGCGTAACCCGGTTCAGGAAACCTCGATCACACGGATCCTGTTCGCCGATTCGGATCGGTCCAGCCGGCTGCGCAAGCTGCTGATCGTGGCGATCAACGGCCGGAACACACTGGTGCATTTCGGCCAGCCGGTGGATTATCAGACGGTCATGGGCCAGTCGGCCACGCCGGGCGTGCTGGTGCGCAAGCTGGTGCGCGTGCTACGCGTGCATTTTCGACGCCAGCGGGCCGCCACGCTCGGGCCGGGCGTGTCCCGTCGCAGCCAGCTCATCGATACGCTGATCGCCGATCCCGAAGTCGCCCACGCCATCACCGAAGGCGCACGGCGGGAGAAGAAGAACGTGGCTGTGCTGCGCGCCCGGGCGCGTGAATACGCCGACGAGATCGCCGCCGATCATTCCAATATCGCCATCGGTTTCATGTTGCGTGTGCTGACCTGGCTGTGGAATCGTATTTACGACGGCATCGACGTCAAGCATCTGCCGCGTCTGCGCAGTGCTGCCCATGACAATCGCGAGATCATCTATCTGCCGAGCCATCGCTCGCATATGGATTATCTGCTGTTGTCCTACATCCTGTATCAGGAGGGTCTGGCCTTGCCGCAGATCGCGGCCGGGGTCAATCTCAACTTCTGGCCGGTGGGCGGCCTGTTGCGCCGCTGCGGTGCATTCTATCTGCGTCGTAGTTTCAAGGGCGATCGACTGTATACGGCAGTCTTCCGGGCCTATGTCGAAACGCTGGTTGCTCGTGGCCAGCCCATGAAGTTCTATCCCGAAGGCGGGCGCAGCCGTACCGGGCGTCTGCTGGCTCCCAAGACCGGCATGCTGCAGATGACCGTGGCCAGCGCGCTTTCGGCCAGCCGCGATGCGCCGGTCTCGGTGGTGCCGGTTTATATCGGCTATGACCGTGTGATGGAGGTCAAGGGCTATTTCGACGAATTGAGCGGTACCCGCGTGAAAAAGGGCGAGACCATGGGGGATCTCGTGCGTGGTTCGACCAAGGTGCTCTCGCGCAAGTATGGCCGGGTGTTCGTCTCGTTCGGCGAGCCGATCGAGCTCCAGGCCTTCGCCGATGCCCATCTGCCGGACTGGCGCGCCCGCATGGCCGAGCTGTCGCTGGATGCGCGGCCGAAATGGCTGCAGGGCTTTGTCGATACCCTGGCCACCGAGGTGATGTGCGGTATCAACGCCACGGCCACGCTCAACGCTACGGGGCTGGCCTCACTCGTGCTGCTGGCCGCGCCCCAGAAATCGGTGGCCGAGGATGAAATGATCCGCACCCTCGAGCTGTTGGCCGAAGTGGCCCGGGCCTGTCCGTATTCCAGGGATGCCAGTGGCCCCGAGCCGGACGGGGCCGCCATTCTGGCCGAGGCCGAGCCGCTGATGCGCCTGATCCGGGCGCCGCATGCCTGGGGCGATATCCTGACCGTGGATTCACGCCAGAGCGTGCTTCTGACCTATACCCGCAACAACGTGATGCATCTTTTCGCGTTGCCCTCGTTGATCGCCAACTTCTTCGCCCACTTCGAGCAGCGCAACGAAAAGGCCCTGCTGGCGGACGCCGTGGAGCTCTATCCGTTGCTGGCCTCGGAGCTTTTCCTGCGCTGGCCGGTCGACGATTGTCGCGATGCGCTGATCGAAAGCGTCAACGGGCTGATCAGCTGTGGGCTTCTGACACGCACCGACAAAGGCACGCTGAAACGCCCCAAAGCCGGCAGCGACGGTTTCGCGGCGCTGAACAGCCTGGCCCGCATCATGCGCGAGTCACTCGAGCGCTATGCCATGACCGCCACGCTGCTGTCGCATAACCTGGATACCGGCACCGTCGAACGCGCCCGCTTCGAGCGTCAATGTCAGCTCATGGCCGAGCGCATGGCACTGCTGACCGGGCGCAACAGCCCCGAGTTCTTTGACGCGCGACTGTTTCGCAATCATGTGGAAACCCTGGTGCGGGTGGGCCTGCTGCGCCGTGAAGGCAGCAAGCTGCATATCGACGCCGAACTGCGCCATCTGGCCGAGCACGCGCTGCGCCTGCTGGGTTCGGACATCCGCCAGTCGATCGCGCATCTAACCTCGTTGTCGCGCCTGGAAGACGGGGCGCTGAGCTGAGCGCCCCGGGCGTTCGGGTCGCGTTGGTTCGCTACGGTCCGCGCCCGGATACGAACGGGCGCGCGCCGTATTCGCCTGCCGGTACGCACAACAGTCTCGAGCATGCCGGATGCCATCCCGGCTACGGCGCCGACAATCGACGTTGCGGCGTGCTCGTGGCAATCTCTGACGATCTCATCGCTTTCAACCGAGTTTTCACCCCGTGCCGATTACTTCGCTGCTTTTCATCATCCTGTTCGTCGTGGCCAGCCTGTTCTATTTGGGGGCAGCGGTGGTCTGTTACCGGCGGGGCGATCGGCTGGCCTGGACACGGCTGGGCACGGGCATCGGCTTTGCCCTGATGGCCATCGGCTCGATCGCACGGGATGATGTGCCGGGCAATCTGGTATTCATCGGCGCGATCATCGTGTTCGTATCCGCGATACTGACAGCCGTGCTCACGGCACGCCGCGCGCGCCGCGGCTAGCGCGCCAGCCCACGCCAGAGATAGAGCGGCGTCGCGGATTGGGTCAGCGTGCTTTCGGCCAGCCGGGAGACAAGGCTGGCCGAGGCCTCGTGGGAGGCCCCCGTGGCGCCGGCCGATAGCGTGTCCGGGGCAGACTGGCCGCGGTAATAGCGTACGAGCCGTGCATCGTCGGTGCCGATACGGCGCTCGACCCGGGCAACGACTTCATCGCGATGGGCAACCGCATCGACGAGTCCCAGCCGCCGGGCGGCACGGGCTGAAAAGATACGCCCGTCGGTGATGGTCGCCATCTGATCATGATCCAGGCGCGCGCCGCGGCTGGTACGGACCACGTTCACGAAGCGCTGAAACAGCGCATCGACCACGTCGTGGACAATCGCCTGCTCGTCGGGGCGAGGCGGGCGTAGCGGCGAGAGCAGGTCCTTGTGTTCCCCCGACGTCACGCTGGCATCCTGCAGGCCCAGTTTGTCGAGCAGTCCGGCGGCGTTGACGTTGACGATGATCACGCCGATCGAGCCGGTGATTGTCGTGGGCTGGGCGATGACTTCATCGGCGGCCATGGCGATGTAGTAACCGCCCGAGGCTGCCACCCCGCCCAGGCTGGCGATCACGGGTTTGCCGGTTGCCTGATGAAACGAGGTGATTCGGTGATAGATCTCGTCGCTGGCCGCGACCGTGCCGCCCGGGCTGTCGATACGCAGAATGACCGCCTTGATGGCATCGTCGGCCGCGGCCTTGGCGAGGCTGCGCTCGATCCGGGTCAGCGCGGATGCGCTATGCGTCAGGCCGAACGCGCCTGATTGCGGATGCGACGAAATGAAGCCGGTCACCGGCAGCCACAGGATCTTGTCGGCCCCGCTGCCGGAGATCGTGGTTTCGTGCAGGTCGGGATCGCCCGTGCGGGATAGCGGGGCATTGATCGTGATGCAGCCCGCCAGCGACAGGGCGGCGGCAAGCACCAGGAGCCGGCCGACGAGCCGGGGGAGTCGGTGGGCCGGCATCAGTGGCTGGTTTCCTGCCAGGCCTCGATCGAGGCGATGACCTGCTGGCTGGCCTGTTTCAGGCAATGCCGGGCCTGTTCGCGGTCGTCCTGGTCCAGATACGAGGCGGCCATGGCCGAAAACCGGGCCGCGCCTTCGATCACGTCTTCTTCGTGCAGGCGCTTGTAAGCCGCCTCCAGGGCGGATAACAGCTGGCGGGTGGTCTCGGGCTCGAGTTTGGCCTGCTGAAAGACCATCACACACGCGGCCGTGGCCGCGCCTTCGAGCAACGGCCGATGACTGTCCGGCATGTCCGGGTGAAAGGTCTGATAGCTGTCGGCCAGCCGCGTGACGATATCCACCAGTGCCAGCATGGCGGGCATGTCGTCGAACAGATGCTTGTGCCCACGCTTGGCCGCGATATCGGCCACGATTTCGAGCGCGGGCCCGACGGTGCGGTGATAGACATGCGGGGGCAGGGCGTTGGGATCGAGCCGGTCGGGATCGACCGTGCTGTCGTTTTCAGACATGGCAATCGCGTCTTTTGAGCCGGCCACTAGCTTAACGGAATCCGCACGATCACTCGCGCACCGCCGTTATCGGCGCGGCCCAGCTCGATCGTGCCGTTGTAGCTGCGCACGATTTCTGCCGCGACAGCCAGGCCCAGGCCTTGGCCTTCATGGTTGCTGTCCGCCCGCACGCCGCGCTCGAGCAGGCGATGCGGGGCCGAATCGGCAAAGCCGGCCCCGTTATCGTCGACCCAGAGCTCGAGCGCGCGATCGATGATACGGGCATCCACGGTCACGTGGTCTCGGCCGTATTTGGCGGCGTTGTCCATGAGCGTACCCAGCAGCTCGGTGATATCGCCCTCGTCGAGCGGGGCCCGCAGGCGGGTATCGATCGCGATATCGAAGGTCGTTGCCTGCTCGGCGTAGACCTTGGTCAGGGCACGGCCCAGGCGTTCGGCGATCGGGCGCAGCGCCAGCGGCCGGGCCAGCGTGCGCTTGCCGGCAGCCGCCGCCTTCTGGAGCTGGTAGTCCAGGATATCGTTCATCCGGGCCAGCTGGCTGCGCAGCGGGTCGCGGGTTTCCGCGGCCAGGCTCTTGTCCTCGGCCATGCCGCGCAGTATGGCCATGGGTGTTTTCAGGCTGTGTGCCAGATCCCCCAGCGCGTTTCGATACCGTGTGAGGCGGGCCTGATCGTTGGCCAGCATGGTGTTCAGGTTGGACACCAGCGGCTGGATCTCGTCGGGATAATGGCCTTCCAGGCGCCGATCCCGGTCGGATTCCAGATCCGCCAGATTACGCGCCAGGCGGCGCAGCGGGGCCAGCCCCCAGCGCAGAATCAACAGTTCGACGATCAGCAGCGATATGGCCGAAACCGACAACAATGTCCACAAAACGCTGCGAAAGCGGGTCATCTGCTTCACGAACGCCTGGGCGTTTTCGGCCACGACCAGCGTATAACGATAATCATCGCCTTGTTCGGTCACCCAGCGAAACCCGAACGACAACGAGATCAGCTCGCCGCCGCCCGGCGCCGGGATCCGCATCTGTTGCCATTGGCCGACCGCGGGCAGGTCGGGCACGTCGATATCGCCCAGCAATGACGGTGAATGCCAGATCATGCGGCCTTGGCTGTCGAGTACCGCTGCATACAGCCCGGAATCCGGCCGGGTGAGATCGGACTCGGGCAGCACGCGCGGGGCCAGGTTGAAGCCGCCTGCGTCGGTGATATCGGCACTGCCCAGCAGGGCATACGACAACCCCTGCAGGCGGTCATGTTCGGCCTGATCGGCGCGCTCTCGCACGGCGGTCTGCAGGGCCAGCCCGGTCAGCACCGTGAAGGCCAGAAGAAGTACCGCGGTCGCTGCCAGTAGACGCGCCCGCAGCGAATTGATCACGAGCGCTCGACGGCAGCCGCGTTACGAGGCCGGTCATCCCGGGCCAGGCGATAGCCACGCCCGCGCAGGGTTTCGATCGGCTTGCGGGTGCCGTCCGGATCCAGCTTGGCGCGCAGCCGGCGCACGAAGACCTCGATCACGTTCGAGTCGCGCTCGGCGTTCTCTTCGTAGATATGTTCGGTCAGCGCGGTCTTGGAGATCACTTCGCCGGCATGGAGCATGAGGTACTCCAGCACGCGGTATTCATAGGCCGTCAGGTCGATCGAGTCCTCGCCGACGAAGACTTCCTGGCGCGAGGTGTCGAGTACGATATCGCCGGACTCGAGTCGTGGCTGAGCCCAGCCGCGCGAGCGGCGCACCAGAGCCTGGATACGGGCAGACAGTTCTTCCGGCTGGAAGGGCTTTACGACATAGTCGTCGGCGCCGGCTTCCAGGCCCTCGACCTTGTCTTGCCAGCGGCTGCGCGCGGTCAGGATCAGAATCGGGTAATCCAGGCCGGCCTCGCGCACCTCGGTGATGATATCCAGACCGGTCGGCCCGGGCAGGCCCAGGTCCACGATCGCGATATCGATCGGGTACTCCTTGGCGTAGAACAGGCCTTCTTCGCCCTCGCCGGTGGAGTCCACGGCATAACCTTCGTTGCGCAGGCGCTCACAGACCTGTTCCCGAAGTTCGACGTCATCCTCGATGACCAGTGCTCGCATGTCGCTCGATCCCTTTGCCGCGGCAATCAGCGTGCATCCACGTGCACTTCCTGTACCCGACCGTGTTCCAGTATCTTGACCCGATAGTACGGGCCACTCGAGCCGTGTTCCAGTACCACGTTGAGTACCTTGCCGCCTTCGCGCGCCCGTGCGATGCGTGCCGCCTGGCTGGACGAGACCGTGGGCGCGCCGTGGCGTGGTTTATCGCGCGCGTCGCGCTCGGGGCCGGTGGCATCGTGCTTGGGCCTCTGATCCGAGCGCCTGAGGGTTTCCAGCGTATCGTTATCCAGCCCGGAGAAGCCGTGTGCCGCGCGCGCCGGCATCGGCGCGCCAAGTACCAGGACAACGCCCAGACCGATCACGGCCAGACCGCCGACGAGGCTTGAACCAGGCGCGGCGAGCCATCGGCGGGGCATGACGTCACCGATATTCATCAGAACACGACCGGCCCGGCACAGGGCCCGCCCGGCCGTGATGGCATCGCGCCAGAGGTTTTGCAGTGCGCGATGGCAGCAGCGCAGGCCGCGATGTGTCGGGCCGTGCACAGTGCCAACCATCGATATCGGCAATGAAGAGAAAAGCGGCATAGCAGGCCTCGCGGAGAGACCTCAAAGCTACCGCTCGTGGCCTGAATCCGTCCTGAAGGCCGCTGTCAACTGTCGCCGATCAGCGACAGCTGCTGTGCGCGTATCGGCTTGCCGACACGCGCCGGAGTCGAACGAGGGTCAGCCGTTGTCGTGCTGCGCCGACGTGCTGTCGCCAGGCTTCTTCTGGGCGTCCTTGCGGTCTGCCTGCTGGTCGTTTTCCAGCTCGAGCTGATCACGCACGTCGGCCACCCCGGGCTGGTTGCGCACGAGCTTGACGGCTTCGTTGCGGGTATCGGCATCGGGTACCGAGCCGGTCAGTGTGACCACGCGTTGATCCACGCTGACCGAGATGGCGGATTTCTCGAAGGCGTCCTTGGTCAGCACGTCGCGCTGAAGCACACGGAACAGGATCTCGTCGCTGGCCTGCTTCTGGGCCCTGGCGCGGGCCTCGCGCAGGTTGTTCTGTTTTTTGTTCAGAGTCTGCTGGGCTTCCTGATGGTCCTCGCGTGCCTCGGCGATCTTCTCTTCGGTCTTCTCGACCTTCTTCCTGGCCTCCTGGATCGCGCTCTGGGCTTCGTTGACCGATTCCACGGCCGCGTCGTACTGCTCCTGGGGCGACTGCGAACAGCCGGCCAGGCCGATCAAGGCAACGCTGAACAGGACACCGGTTGTTGAAAGAAAATGACGCATCGAGGAATCTCTTGTATTGGACTTGCTCGAAAAGTAACAGATTCGGCCTGAATGCGGCCGGTCGTGGGCCGCTCGACGATCGCCGTGCGCAAGCGGCCCATCCTGACGCCGGCCAACCACGGCCAGCGGGCACGGCGTATAATTCGGGTCATGCAGATCGATCGTTTCATGTTCGCGCAGGGGCTCGCGCTGGCGCCCATGGCCGGTGTGACCGACCGTGTGTTTCGTAAACACTGCCGTGTGCTCGGCGCGGCGATGACCACGGGTGAGATGGTGTCATCGAAGCCGGATCTGCGAGCAACACGTAAATCAATGAAGCGGCTCGATTTTTCCGGGGAGCCCAGCCCCAGAGTCGTACAGATCGCCGGTGGCGATGCCACCGATCTGGCCGAGGCGGCCCGCGCCAACGCCGATGCCGGGGTAGATATCATCGATATCAATTTTGGCTGCCCGGCCAAGAAAGTCTGCCGCAAGGCGGCCGGCTCCGCGCTCATGGCCGATGCCGAAGCCGCAGCACAGATCTTTCAAGCCGTGGTGGCAGCCTCGCCCGTGCCGGTCACGCTGAAGATGCGCACCGGGGTGAGTGCGGATCGTATCAACGCCCCGCGCATCGCGCGGTATGCCCAGGAGGCCGGCATCACCGCGCTGGCCGTGCACGGGCGCACGCGCGATCAGCACTATCAGGGGGTTGCCGAGTACGAGACCATTGCCGCGGTCAAGGCCGCGGTATCGATCCCGGTCTGGGCGAACGGTGATATCGACAGCCCGGCCAAGGCGCTGGCCGTGAAGCAGGCCACCGGTGCCGATGGCCTGATGATCGGTCGTGCAGCCTGCCGCCGGCCGTGGCTTTTCGGCCAGATCGCCGCTGCGCTGGCCGACCGGGCCGTGCCTGCCCCGCCGGACCTGGCCACTGAACGAGAATGGCTACTGGGCCTGATCGAGCAGATTCATGATTTCTATGGCGAGGATCAGGGCGTGCGTATCGCGCGCAAGCACATCGCCTGGCTGCTCGAGCGCCGCCCGGCGCATGTCGCAACCGCGAATGCGCTCATGCAGGCCGAAGGCTCGGCGCGCCAGCGCCGGCTGGTCGACGGTTATTTCCAGGCCGTCGACCAGCACTCGCCCTAGATCGCGCCGCCGGTCATGCCCGGATTATTGCCGCCGTAGAACAGCAGGCCGCCGAGCAGGCCGGCGATCACGATCTGGATCACCCAGCCGATCAGGCAGACCGCGATGGCCCGGCCGGTGTTGTCGTAATCCAGTGCCTGGCGCACGGCCACCACCAGCGTGGCCAGCATCCAGACCCACACAACCAGTCCCACGATCGCCCCGATCAGCGGAATGATCTCGAAGATCCGCAGCACGCCGGGGGCGGCAGCAAAGCCCATCGTACGCAGCAATTGCCCGATATCGGCCTCGGTCTGGCGCTGGGCGAGCAGCTTGGTGCCGACCAACCAGATGATGGCCGCCGAGATCACCCAGCTGATCAGTGCCGACAGCGAGATCGCGATCAGCCCGCCGAAGCCGAGCTGGCCCACCACGCCGATACCGGCTGCCAGGGAGGCCAGTACCACCACGCCGGCGGCCTGCGCGGTCGCGCTTTTGTCGTGCTCTACGGCTTCATAAAGGGCGGCATCGAGTTTGGCCGCCCGGATCATGCGATTGACGAAACTGTTCATGGGGTATGCTGGATTCGAATGATGATGCCCACTACTTTGAGCCAGTATTGCGGCACAGGCCAGCCCGGCCGGGCCGAGCCATGCGCCGAAACCTCGAAGCGCTGCGGGTAATGCGCCGGATAGTCGCAGCCGGTGCGATAGCCTATGTTCGGCCAACCACAACCAACGATCCGGGGTGACTGTTCTGCGTGCACTATTGCTGATCAATCAACATTCTCGCCAGGGTGAGGCGGATGCCGAAACCGCCGCCAACCATCTGACCGATCTCGACGTGGACGTGACCCGCGGTGATTTTTCCGCACCGGACGAGCTGCCCGACGAGATCCGCGAGCGCGGGCGTGATTTCGACGTCATCGTGCTGGGTGGGGGCGATGGCACGCTCAATCTGGCGGCCAAGGCCGTGGCGGATATCCGGATGCCCATGGCCGTGCTGCCGCTGGGCACGGCCAACGACTTCGCCCGTACGCTGATGATCCCCAATGATCTGGCCGCGGCTTGTCGCAATGTGGTCGAGGGGCTGGATTACGGCATCGATCTCGGCCAGTGCAACGATGTGTATTTCCTGAACGTGGCCAGTATCGGTCTGGCCGTGCGGGCCTGTGAATATCGTTCGGATGCGGCCAAGAAATGGCTCGGCGCGCTGGGCTATATCTCCAACGTCTATGCCGCGTTTCGTGATACCAAGCCGTTCGGGGCCGACGTGGTCTGTCGCGGCGAGTCTCACCGCCTGCACTCGATCCAGATCGCCGTGGGCAACGGCCGGTATTTCGGCGGCGGGCTGGCGGTCTCCAGTGATGCCGCGCTCGACGACGGCACGCTGGATCTCTACAGCCTGAAACCCCAGCGTCCGGGTGCATTGCTGCGTATGCTGCCCTCGCTCGTGCGTGGGCCGGACAAATCGATCCAGGGCGTACAGCTGCTCGAAAGCGAGGCTTTCGAGATCACCACCGATCGGGTGATGCAGATCAATACCGACGGCGAGATCATGACCGAGACACCGGCCACCTTTCGGGTGTTGCCCGGCGCGTTGACCGTCAAGGTGCCCCAGGCCTATGTCGAGCAGTATGGCCACACCAACCGGCGACGCCCGGTCGACGGGGATCGCGCGCGATGAGTGCCGGGCGCGAGCCAGCCGTATTCGATGAGGCCGAAGCCTGTATCGACTGGCTGATCGCGCAGGCCGGCAAGACCCTGTGTGTGGGCGCGCCCCTGGGCCTGGGCAAGCCGGCCACACTGCTCAACGCCCTGTATCAACGTGCCAAGGCCGATGCCGGCATCGATCTGACGATCATCACCGCGTTGTCGTTGACCACGCCGAAAGCATCCTCGGATCTCGAAGCCCGGCTGATGGATCCGATCGTCGAGCGGGTGTTCGAGGACTATCCGGGGCTGGATTACATGGCCGATGTCGTCGCCGACACGGTGCCGGCCAATATCACGGTCTCGGAATTCTTCTTCCAGCCGGGCGCGCTGCTGGCCAGCCCCTATGCCCAGCGTCATTATCGCTCGGTCAACTACACGCATGCGGCGCGCGACCTGCTGGATGCCGGCGTGAACGTATTGATGCAGATGGTGGCTCCGGGCACGACCGACGAGACGGTTTCGTTATCGTGCAACACCGACGTCACGCTCGATCTCATGCCGGGGATCGAGGCCATGCGCGCGGCAGGCAAGGCACCGCTCGTGGTCGGCCAGCTCAACACGCGCCTGCCGACGATGACGCGCAGTGCGCTGGTCGGGCGCTGGCGTATCGATGGCCTGTTCCAGGGCCCGGCGGCCGATTTCAAGCCGTTTGGTGCGCCGGCCGCGCCGGTGGCCACCGCTGACTATGCGATCGCTGCACGCGTGACCGGTCTGCTGGCGGATGGCGGCACGCTACAGATCGGGATCGGCAGCCTGTCGGATGCCATCGCCTGGTGCTGTGATCTGCGCCAGAACCACAACGATACGTTCTGCCGGCTCATCGAGTCTCTGGCTCCCGGCCCGTCCGAGCAGGCGCTGACCCGGCGCTACGACGGCACCGCGCCGTTCGTCACGGGCCTGTATGGCTGTACGGAAATGCTGGTCGATGCCTATCTGCATCTCTATCGCGCCGGGGTGATCACGCGCCCGGTCTACGACGATCCGACGATCCAGACCCTGCTCAACGAGGGCCGTCTGTCGCCCCAAGTCTCGATGGGCAGTCTTGATGCGCTGCACGAGGCCGGTGCGATCGACAATCCCTTGACCGAGGCTGATGTTGCCTGGCTGAAACGGCTTGGTGTCATGCGCGACGACGTGCAGTGGCAGGACGGCCGGCTGGCCGTGCCCGGCGTGGATCGGCCGATCCACGCCGATCTATCGGGCGCCCGGAGCCGGGCGGCGCTGGCCGAGCATGCCCTGGGCGATACGCTGGCCGGCGCCACGCTGGTTCATGGCGGCTTCTTTCTCGGGCCGAGCGCGTTCTACGAGCGCCTGCGCGATTTGTCAGACGATGAGCGCGAACGCTTTCACATGACCAGCGTGGGCGAGATCAACCAGCTCTATGGCAACGAGCCGCTCAAGCGGGCCCAGCGGGTCAAGGCACGGTTCGTGAACACCGCCATCAAGGCCAGCCTGGACGGTGCAGTGGCCGCCGACGGCCTGGAAGACGGGCGCGTGCTTTCGGGCGTGGGCGGGCAATACAACTTCGTGGCCCAGGCGCACGAGCTGGCCGATGCCCGCTCGATCCTGTGTATTCGCGCCACGCGCGCCGGGGCCGGCGGGCGCGAGTCGAATATCGTGGCGCGCTACGGCTACAACACGATTCCGCGCCACCTGCGCGATATCGTGATCACCGAATACGGCGTGGCCGATCTGCGCGGCGCCACGGATGAGGCCATCGCCATCGCCCTGATCGAGATCGCCGACGCCGAGTTTCAGGAGGGGCTGCGCGAAGCAGCCGTGGCGGCCGGCAAGCTGTCGAAGGAGTACGTGATTCCCGAGCGCGCCCGGCGCAACACGCCGGCCTGGCTGGGCCGGGTCTTTGCCGAAACCGGCCCGAGCGCCGGCTGGCCGCGTTATCCCTACGGCAGTGATTTCACCGCGATCGAAGACACATTGATCGGCGCACTGAAAGGTTTTGCCGGCCAGTCCAGGCCGGCCATGGCTGCCGGGCTGGCCCGCGGGGCGATGTCCTATGCCGGTGATCGACAAGCCGTGCGCGCCCATCTCGAGCGCATGGGCCTGGCCGACCCGGGCGATATCAAGACCCGCCTGCAGGCCCGTATCGTCACTGCGGCCCTGCGCCAGGCTGGCCGGCTACCGCGGTCATGAGCGCGGTCTTCGATAGCCCGGACACACTGACACAGGCGCTGGCAGGCACCGGCTATATCGTCGACGACGAGCTGGCCACGGCCGTCTATCTGGCCGCCACACTGGCGCGCCCGATCCTCATCGAAGGCCCGGCCGGGGTCGGCAAGACCGCGATCGCGGCGGCCATCAGTCAGGCGTTGGACGCGCCGTTGCATCGGCTGCAGTGCTACGAAGGCCTGGATGCCGGGCATGCGCTCTACGACTGGGATTACCCGCGCCAGTTCATGGCGATCCGGCTGGCCGAGGCCGGCCACGCCGGCATCGATGAAAACACGCTCTATAGCGACCGTTACCTGCTGCAACGCCCGGTGCTGGCCGCACTGGCCAGCGACCGGCGCGCGGTGCTTCTGATCGATGAGCTGGACCGGGCGGACGAAGCCTTCGAGGCGCTGCTGCTGGAAGCGCTGGCGGACTGGCAGATCAGTATTCCCGAGTACGGCACCGTGCGGGCGGCCACGCCGCCGATCGTCATCGTGACCGGCAACCGCAGCCGGGAGCTGTCCGATGCGCTGCGTCGGCGCTGTCTGTATGCCTGGATCGATTATCCGAGCCTGGCGCACGAGGCGCGCGTGCTCAAGGCCCGGCTGCCGGAGATCGATGCCGCGCTGGCCGAGCGGATCAGCCGCTTTCTGGCCCGTGTGCGCGGGCTGGATCTGGTCAAGCAGCCGGGCTTGTCCGAGTCGCTGGACTGGGCCCGGGCCTTGATCACCGTCGGGGCCAGCGATCTGGCCAACGAGCGAGTGCCCACCACGCTGGCTGCTCTGGTCAAGGACCCGACCGATATTCAGGCCCTGCGCCGGTATTGGCACGAGCTGATCGACGAATCGGCGTGAGGATGTTCTCGGGGCCGGGCTGGCAGATGGCCCCGGCCATGGCGGCTTTTGTACAGCGCCTGCGCGCAGCCGGGCTGGATATCGGCAGCGGCGAGGCCCGTGATGCCCTGCACGTACTGGAGATCCTCGGGGTCCAGCCTGTCGCGCGGGTACAAACGGCTCTGGCGGCGGTGCTGTTGCGCCGGGCCGGCGACCGGGCCACGTTCGACGCGGTTTTCCAGCGTTTCTGGATCCAGCCGATCGCCGATGCAGCGGTCGAGCTCGCGCCCGAGGACGACACGCCGACAGCCACAACACGCCGCGCCACGGGGGCCGGGGTGCGCGCGGCCGGGGCCACGCGCGCCGTGCGTGCCCACGACAGCCGCGAACAAGAGGCCCGCGGGTCCGCGGCTCGCGGGCCCGAGCCCGCCGCTGATTATGCCGGCCTGTCCGCCGCCGATCGGGCGGCCACGCGTGTGCTGGCCCGCCGGGCCGGCCAGCGTCTGGCCCGCGCGCGCCATCGCCGGCTGCAGACGCGTGGGCAGCAGACGATCGACTGGCCGGCCACGCTGCGTGCCAGCCTGCGCTGCGGCGGCGAGCTGAGCGGCCTGGTTCAGGCGCGCGCCGCGCGTCGGCGCCTGCGGTTGTTCGTCTTTGCCGACGTCAGCCACTCCATGCGCCAGTACAGCGCGCTTGCGCTGGCTTTCGTGGACGGGCTGGCGCGCTGTTTTCACGGCGTGGATATCGTGACCTTCGCGGATCGGGCAGCCGAGACCGGCCGGGCCGGGCACGCCACGGGTGGCGGCACGCGCATCGGGGCGTCCCTGGTCGAAACCCTGGCTCGCCCCGGGCGCGTGATCGATCGTCACACGATCGCGCTGATCGTCTCCGATGGCTGGGACGCCGGCGATGATGCCGTACGTGAGGCGGCGCTGGGCCAACTGGCGCGACGGTCCGGTGCGCTCTACTGGCTCGACCCGCTGGCCGAGCATCCGGATTATTTCGCCAGTGCCGCCGGGCCTCAGCACCAGAGCCCGCACGTCGATCGCGTGGTGGCCGCGCGCAGCCTGGCGAGTCTCGAAGCCGGCATACGCCGACTGCCCGGATTTCCCGGCCTTTAAAACGGGCTCCAGTTTCCGATCGCGCGTCGAATCACGCTGACCTGCTCGGAGACGATCTGGCTGGCCGATCGCGGCGCGTCGCCGATCACAAAGTGCTCGGTGCCGATGAGCTGGCCGTCGTCGGTGATCACATCGACCTGCCAATGACCGGTCGGATCCGCACCGAGTGCCATCTTGTGGCTCCAGGCTCGATAGCCGCGCTCGCGGGTGCCGCCCACGATATCCAGGGCGATGCGATCGACCACCCGGCCGTCGTGCGACCAGACATGAAAGATCTCTTGCTTGAGCCCGCGCGGGGCCTTGATGGCCGAAAACGCATACAGTCCGTTGGCCGTCAGGGTATCCGCGGCAAAGCGGGCATGATCACGTCCCGGGTCACGGGTGGCCGTATCCATCTGCGCGGTGATGACCATGCGTTTGGCCGACAGTGTGGCCGGCGGAATCCAGTAGCGCGCTCCCCAAGCTGTCCCGGCCAGGGCCACCGATAGCGCGGCCATCAACAACCACCGGCTCCAGTGGCGCACACGGATCAGGTCGTTGAAGCTGGGCAGGGCACACACACCGGTGGCGATCGAGGCCAGAGCGATCGTGGTGCCGGTGGTCATCGAGCCGATGATCGGCCCGGCGGCCAGCAGGGCCACGAACAATGTAAAGGCGTGGTAGCCGAAGAACAGCGATCGCCGCCCGGCGATGACGTCGTAATACAGCGGATCGATCGCCGATGCGACGGCGGCCGCGATGATCAGCAGCGTGAACAGACACTGCGGTGAGCCCCACGTGGTGCTCGCCAGAAAAAACGGCAGCACGAAGAACAGGGTTTCCTGATGCAGCGCCTGGGTGGCGAACCGCACGGCCAGCCTCGGAAGCCGGTCGCCCAGCAGGCGGGCCAGCCAGCGATGCAGCAGGCCCTCGAACAACAGGGCCACCCAGCCGACCAGCATGAGCACTGTCAGCCACTGGGCGAGGGCGTTCTGGCGCTGGACCAGAAAATAACTGCCCAGCCCCAGCGCAAACGACACGAGCGGCAGAAAACGGCGCCAGCGCAGCATGAAGCGCCCGATACGGCTGTCGGCACAGCGCGAGGCCAGGCGTTCGAGCCGGCCGGCCGGCGATGGCGTATCAGGCGCGGGGGTTGGGGTCATGCCGAGTATCGCAAGCAGTCACGAAGCGCGAGAGCATAGCGCCTCAAAGCTGAGTGGTCGCCGAATGCCGCGGCTTGCAACCGTCCGGATCGGCCCTCACGTAAGTAGCAGCGGGTCGGTGATACGATAAGGGATTCCATCGATAGCCGCATGACCAATCGAGGCCATCATGAGTGACTTCAAGGGAATACCGGTGGTCACCGGTTCCAAGGTACAAAAGCCCAA
>PBAO01000046.1 GCA_002715985.1 Lysobacterales bacterium
ATTTCCGAACCCACCGATCTTTCGTGCAGTCTGTGCGCGCATCGCGATCGCTGCCCCAAAGTCGATAGAGGTCATCTATGCAATCCAGAGCCGTCGAAATGTTGGTCGGGCTGTTTGTCTGTCTCGGCATCGCTGCGATCTTCCTCCTGACCTACCGCGTGAGCGATCTGGCGGGCCAGAGTGCCGCCGAGGGCTATACGGTCACGGCGGCCTTCAACGATATCGGCGGCTTGAAGACCGGCGCGCCGGTTGAGCTGGCCGGGGTGCGCATCGGCCGCGTGACCGATATCCGACTGAATCAACAGACCTATCGGGCCGTGGCCACCATGCGCATCGATGAGGCCTACAAGGTGCCCGAAGACTCGGATGCCTCGATTCTGACCTCCGGTCTGCTGGGCGATCAGTACATCGGGGTGGGCCCCGGGGGCTCGATGGAGAATATGGAGGATGGCGATTCGTTCATCCTCACCCAGAGTGCGATCGTGCTAGAAAACCTGATCGGCCAGTTCATGACCTCGTTCGCCGACAGTCCGAGCGGCTCGGGGGACTCGGGTCATGACAACGGCCTGGACGGCGCTCCCGCCGACAACGATCAGGCCACAGCCGCCCAGCCGTGATCTGCCCCGAGCCGTACGCTTTAAGCCAACATTCAGGCGTGCGGCGCAGACTTAGCGCCAACTGATCTCTTCTCAACATAGGCTTCAAGGCAATGCGCTTGACCCGTGCTTTCATTCCCTTCGTGACGCTTGCGCTGATGCTGCCCGGGCTTGCCTGTGCCGAGCCGACGCCGCCGCAGCAGCTGGCCAAACAGACCGTGCAGAAAGTGCTCTCCGACATGGACGGCCGTCGCGACGAACTGCGCAAGAACCCGCAGGCGCTCTATCAGCTGGTCGAGCGCGATCTCGTGCCGCTCATCGATCTGCCATACATGTCGCGTCTGGTGCTCGGCCGCTACTGGCGCGAAGCCACCCCCGAGCAACGCGATCGTTTCCAGACAGCGTTCAAGAACATGCTGGTTCGCACCTACGGCTCGGCCCTGCTCGGTTTCAACGATGACGTCGATATCGAATACATGCCGGTACGGGCCGCCGACGACGCTGAAAACGTCACCTTCAATGCCGTGATCCACTCCGACAACGGGCAGGACACCCCGGTGACCCTGCAGCTGCATCTGGTCGACAACGAGTGGAAGGTCTTCGACGGCAGTGTCGGCAACCTGTCATTCGTGACCAACTATCGCGGCCAGTTCAATTCCCAGATCCGTCGCAACAGCCTCGAGAAGCTGATCTCGCAGATGGAAGCACGCTACAACCCGAACTGATCGTGAGCGATGGAAGCGACACGACGCGCCGCGTCGAGGTGAAGGGCGAGCTGGACGTTGCCAACGTTCCGGCCCGCCTGAAACGCTCTGCCGACTGGTTCGAAAACGGGGGCGAGACCGTCATCGATCTGGCCGACGTGACGCGGGCCGACAGTGCCGGTGTGGCCCTGTTGCTCGAATGGATTCGGGACGCCGAGCGTGAAGGTGCCACACTCAACTTCATCAACGCCCCGGAGCAGATGCGCGCCATCATCAGTTTCTGTGGCCTGGACGAAGTGATTGCTCTGAACGACGACGGCTCTCGGGCAGCATAAGTCGGTCTCGATCGCGTGATCGATTCAAGCCGGGCCAGTGCCCGGCTTTTTCGTCGGCGCTCGGTTTTTCAGAGCCGTTCGCCGAGCGCATTGGGGCCGACTCGGCGGCATGCATCGCCTATCGCCCAGTGAATGACACGGCCAGGCCTCGCGGATCCCGACATGCTTTCACGCATGATCCCGCTGCCCGCACTCATCCGTCATTCAAGACGCGTTGCGTCGTGTACCGGGCGTGCATTCGCCGTGATCTGGAAGCTGCGCCGAGTCTCTGTCCACGAAATAGGCGGGTCGGAAAACAAGGCGCGCCCAGAGCCCGGTTACAGCGCCGACCCTAGAAGCCCGGCCTCCTGCAAGACGGTTTCAATGGCGGCCAAGGCCTCTGGGTTGACCAGGGCCTCGGTGTTATCGACCGTCTGGCCATTGAGGATTCTGGCCACGGCCACTTCGACCTTCTTGCCACTGCGGGTATAGGGCAGCGCCGAAACAGCCAGGATATGGGCCGGTACGTGGCGCGGGCTGGCCTCGGTCTTGAGCCGACGCTTGATCCGAGCGATCAGCGCCTCGTCCAGCGTGGCCTGCCCGGCCAACACCACGAACATCATCATGCGGTCGTCATCGCCGCCGCCTTGCGCCGCAACCAGACAATCGGCGATTTCACTCATCGGCTCGATTTGGCGATAGATCTCGGCCGTGCCGATCCGCACGCCGCCGACGTTGAGTGTGGCATCCGACCGGCCATGGATGATCGCCCCGCCGGACGGCGTGAACCGAATATAGTCGCCGTGGGCCCAGACACCGGGAAAACGCTCGAAATAGGCGGCGTGATAGCGCGCTCCGTCCGGATCGTTCCAGAAAGCTACCGGCATGGACGGCAGCGGCTTGCGACAGACCAATTCGCCCTTGTCACCAGACAGCGCCTGGCCGTGATCGTCGAAGGCCGCCACATCGGCGCCCAGCAGCCGGGCCTGGATCTCGCCGCGGCGCACGGGCAGGCTCGGCACACAGCCGACAAACGATGAAACGATATCCGTTCCGCCCGAGATCGAACCGAGCAGGACATGCCCGCCGACCGTTTCGTAGAACCAGTCGTAATCGACATCCAGCAAGGGAGAGCCGGTCGAGAACACGACCCGCAGCGCCGACAGATCGTGCCGGCTGCCCGGTGATAGATCGCCATTGCGACAGGCCGCCAGCCATTTGGCGCTGGTGCCGAAATGGGTCACGCCCTCGCGCTCGGCCATCGCCCACAACGCATCCAGATCCGGCGTGCCGGGGTTGCCGTCATAGGTCACCAGCGTGGCCCCGGTCGCCAGACCGGATACTTGCCAGTTCCACATCATCCAGCCACAGGTGGTGAAGTAGAAGAACACGTCATCAGAGCGGATATCCCCGTGCAGCACATGCTCCTTGCCGTGCTGGAGCAGCATCCCGCCGGCACCGTGAACGATGCACTTGGGCTTGCCGGTCGTGCCCGAGGAAAACAGGATCGCCACCGGTCGGTCGAAGGCGCCGCGCGTGAATGCCGCGCGCTGGCCTTGCTCGGCCGAGGCGATGGCCTCCCGCCAGCGCGTGGTGCCCGCCTGCCCCGAAAGATCGGCCGGTTCGTCCGTGTTCTCGATGACCACGACCGCTGCGATCGAGGGCATGGCCGCGGTGAGTGCCTCGATCCGCTCCAGGCGGTCGAATCGCTTGCCGCCATAGATATAGGCATCGACCGTGACGAGCACCCGGGGCTCGATCTGTGCAAACCGATCGACCAGCCCGGACACACCGAAGTCCGGCGAGGCCGAGGCCCAGATCGCGCCGATGCTGGCACAGGCCAGCATGGCGATGATGGGCTCGGCCGTATGGGCGACCACGCCGGCCACCCGGTCGCCCTCGCCCACGCCGTGTGCCCGCAGCCAGGCTTCGAAAGCGGCCACTGCCGCCAGCAACTCGCCGTAGGTATGGGTCTCGCGTGCCCGACCTTCGGACAGACACACGAGGGCCGTCTTGTCGGCCCGGCCCTGCCAGGCCGGGGCCAGCAGATTTTCAGCGTAGTTCAGACGGGCGTCGGTAAACCAGCGCGCACCGGGCAGCGTGTTGCGATCCACGGCCGGTGCCCCTCCCCGCTCGCCCACGACGCCGAGATAATCCCAGAGCGTGTCCCAGAACGGGGTGTCGTCGGCGATCGACCAGGCATGCAGGGCCGCATAGTCTCGGGCATCGGTGGTTGGCGCCTGGCCGCGTACGTCCAGCCAGCCCAGATAATCGGCCAGCCGACTGGCGGCCACGGCATCGCTGTCGGGCGTATGAACGATCAAGGTCATGGAAAACGGATCGAGAGAACAGTCGCGCCTAGAATACCGGGCGCGCGTCGATCACGACGCCCGGTTCGACGATTGTCGGATAACACCGCGCTGAGTCGTTGGCCTAGCCGACGAAACGTCGTGCGTTGGCAAACAGCCGGGCCCAGGGACTGGACTCGCCCCATTGAGTCGGCGCCCACGACAGGTTGACCGTCCGCGTGACGCGCTCGGGGTGCGGCATGCAGATGAACACACGCCCGTCGGCGTTGCACAGACCGGTCACGCCGCCCGGCGAGCCATTGGGGTTGGCCGGATACCCCTCGGCCGCTCCCCCGGCATTCGCGGTATAGCGCAGACCGATCTGGCCGGCCGCGGCCAGCCGGTCGATATCGCTCGCATCGGTGAATCGGGCTCGACCTTCGCCGTGGGCCACTGCAATCGGCACGCGGCTGCCCGCCATGCCTTCCAGCAGCACAGCCCTGGACTCCATGATCTCCACGCCGCTGGTGCGTGCCTCAAACTGGCGCGACGCATTGGCCACGAACGTCGGCCAGCCGTCGGTACCGGGAATGATCTCGGACAGTGCCGAGAGCATCTGACAGCCGTTGCATACCCCTAGCGAGAAGGTGTCCTCGCGGGCAAAGAAATCGGCAAACGCGGCCCGCGCGCGCTTGTTGAACAGGATGGACTTGGCCCAGCCCTGCCCGGCGCCCAGCACGTCGCCATACGAAAACCCGCCACAGGCCGCCAGGCCCTGCATGGCGGTGAGATCCACCTTGCCGGCCAGCACCTCGGACATGTGCACGTCCACCGCATCAAAGCCGGCGCGCGTGAAGGCAAAGGCCATCTCGTTATGGCCGTTCACCCCCTGCTCGCGCAGGATCGCCACCTTCGGTCGCGCGGTGTTGATATAGGGGGCGATGATGTCGTCTTCAGTATCGAAGCTGGCCTCGCCCGGCAGACCGGGATCCTGGCTATCCAGCAAGGTATCGTATTCGGCATCGGCCGCGGCGGGCGCATCGCGGCGTGCCGCCATGGCATGGCTCACCGCAGCCCAGCGCCGATGCAGATCGATCCGGTCGGCGGCCAACACCACGTCTTCGCCGTGACGAATCGTCAAACGATCATCGCCGGTCACACGGCCGATTTCCGTGGCGGCCACGCCCGCCTCGCGCAGGCTGGCCAGCGTGGTTTCGACGTCATCGACGTCGACCTGCACGACGGCGCCCAACTCTTCGGCGAACAAGGCCGCGGTGGCATCGCTATCCAGGGCAGAGAGCTGGATATCGATGCCCACATGGCCGGCGAAACACATTTCGGCCAGACAGGCGGCCAGGCCGCCGTCACTGCGATCATGATAGGCCAGCAGATGCTCGGCGGCGGCCAGCTCCTGAATCGCGGCAAAAAAGCCGGCCAAATGCGCCGGCGTATCCAGATCGGGCGCGGTATCGCCCAGCGCGCCATAGACCTGGGCCAGCGCCGAACCTCCGAGGCGGTTCCGTCCCTGGCCCAGATCGGCCAGGATCAGGCGAGTATCGGCGATATCGCTGGCCACGAGCTGCGGCGTGGCTGTCCCCCGCGCCGAGGTCGTGGGCGCGAACGCCGAGACCACCAGCGAAACCGGGGCAGTCATCGTGCGCGGACCGGTCTCGCCCGACCAGCTGGCCCGCATGGACAGGGAATCCTTGCCCACCGGAATCGCCAGGCCCAGCTCGGCACAGAGTTGCTCGCCAACGGCCCGTACGGTGTCGTACAGCCGTGCGTCTTCGGCCTCATCGCCACAGGCGGCCATCCAGTTGGCCGACAAACGCACGTCGCCCAGCTTGGCGATACGGGCGGCAGCGATGTTCGTGATCGCTTCGCCGACGGCCATCCGGCCCGAGGCCGGCGCGTCGACGAGCGCGATGGGCGCGCGTTCGCCCATGGCCATCGCCTCGCCGGTATCCCCGGTGAAGGCGGTGGTGGTGACCGCCACATCGGCGACCGGCACCTGCCATGGCCCGACCATCTGATCACGGGCGGTCATGCCGCCGACGCTGCGATCGCCGATGGTGATCAGAAACGATTTGCTGGCCACCGTGGGCAGGGCCAGCACGCGATCAAACGCCTCGACGAGGTTCAGATCGCGATGCGCGAAAGCCGCCGGGCGCACGGGGCTGCGCTTGGCTTGGCGCGTCATGCGCGGCGTACGGCCCAGCAACACCGACATCGGCATGTCCACGGGGCGTGCGTTTTCGGCACTTGTCGCCTCGCAGTCCTCGAGCACGAGCCGGGCATCGGCCGTGGCTCGACCGACGACCGCATACGGACACCGCTCGCGTGCGGCCAGTTTCTCGAATACCGGCAGCGCCTCGGCGGCAATTGCCAGCACGTAGCGCTCCTGTGACTCGTTGGACCAGATCTCCATCGGCGAGAGACTGGGATCGGCCGACTGGATATCACGCAGGCGCACCGAGCCGCCGCGCCCGTCCGCATCGATGATCTCGGGCAGTGCGTTGGACAACCCGCCCGCGCCCACGTCATGAATCGATGCAATGGGGTTATTCTGACCGCGGGCAATACACCCCTCGATGACCTCTTGCGCGCGGCGCTGCATCTCCGGATTGGCCCGCTGCACGGAAGCAAAATCCAGCTCGGCCGAATCGGCGCCGCTGGCCATCGAGGAGGCCGCCCCGCCGCCCAGGCCGATCAGCATGGCCGGCCCGCCCAGCACGATCAGGCAGGCTTCAACCGGTACGTGGTGTTTTTCAACGTGGCCCGGACGGACATTGCCCATACCACCGGCGATCATGATCGGCTTGTGATAGCCGCGCAGACCGGTGGCCGCTTCGTCGTGCTGGAAGGTACGGAAATACCCGCCCAGCGCCGGTCGGCCGAACTCGTTGTTATAGCGCGCGGCCCCGACCGGGGCCTCGAGCATGATATCCAGCGCGCTGGCCAGATGCGCGGGCGCATCGGCATCGGTTTCCCAGGGCTGACCATGGCCGGGGATACGCAGGTCGGCCACGGAGAAGCCGACCAACCCGGCCTTGGGCTTGCCGCCGCGTCCGGTCGCGGCCTCGTCGCGGATCTCGCCGCCGGCGCCCGTGGCCGCCCCCGGTGCCGGCGCAATGGCCGTCGGGTGATTATGGGTCTCGACCTTCATCAACAGATGAACCGGCTCCTCGTTGAGCCGGTACGTGCGCTTGGCGTCCACGGCCAGGCGCGTCGCGATCGGGCCTTCGACGACCGAAGCGTTGTCGCGATAGGCCGACAGCACGCCCTCGGGGGCGGCCTTGTAGGAGGCCCGGATCATATCGAACAGCGAGGCCGCCTGGGGCTCGCCGTCGATCACGAACTCGGCGTTGAAGATCTTGTGGCGACAATGCTCGGAGTTGATCTGGCCGAACATCATCAGCTCGACATCGGTCGGATCACGCTCGAGTGCCATGTACTGCTCAGCCAGATAGACGATCTCGTCGTCATCTAGGGCCAACCCCCAGTCACGGTTGGCTGCATGCAGGGCTGGCTGGCCCTCGTCGGCCAGCGGCACGCGACGCAGCTTTCGCGGCTTGGGCACGGCAAAGATCGTGGCCAGAAGCGACCAGTCATCGGTCAGCGTCTGGGTCATCGCATCGTGCAGGACACCGCTGTCGGCCAGCGTGCGGCGATCCGCGGCTGTACCGTCAAACCGATAGACCAGGCCACGGTCCAGACGCTGCAACCCGGCCACACCGGCATTGCGAGCAATATCCTCGGCCTTGGTCGACCAGGCCGATACCGTGCCGAGCCGCGGCAGAACCAACACACCCGTCTGTTCCGGCGCCTGGCCGCTGACACCAAGCACGTCCTGCAGACGCTTCGCGCTCTCGTCATCGGCCGTGTCATCGAAACCGGCGATATAGATTGCCTGGGCCGTGACGCCGGACGTTGCCACGCCCGCCGCCGCCAGCCCGGCCCGCAGGCGCTCGCGTTCGAAGTCAGCCAGGGCCGGCTCGCCGGCATAGATCGCGGTTCGATTCATCGGTTGCTCAGACTGCGCCACGCCAGCCCCTCGCGTTGGTGTGCGACATGAACCCAGTCGGGCGCGCAGGTCAGCGCTTTCGCAAGCGCGGCCTGGGCCAGTTCCGGGCGATTGTTGGATTCAGACATATGCGCGACCACGACGTGCTGCAGGTCGCGTGTATCGATCTCGGTGAGCAGGGCCGCGGCCTGAGCATTGCTCAGATGCCCCAGCCGACCGGCGACCCGTGCCTTGAGTGCGGCCGGATACGGGCCCGAGGCCAGCATGTCCGGATCGTGATTGGATTCGATGACCAAGCCGTCGCAGGCATCGACCATGGCCCGCACGTGCGGGGTGACCACGCCGATATCCGATAGCACGCCCAGGCGCTTGTCGCCGTTGCCGATCACCAGCTGCGCCGGCTCGCGGGCATCATGCGGCACCGGATAAGGAAAAAGCTCGAGATCGCCAATGGCGAACGACTCGTGCGGCGAGTACAGCTCGGTGGCGGCCAGCGCGTCGCCGGCCTTGGCTGCTTTCGTGCCCGGTGTCAGCCAGACCGGCAGGCCGTGGGCCCGCGAAAAACGCGATACGCCTTTCCAGTGATCGTCGTGCTCGTGGGTGATGACAATGGCATCGATATCAGCCGGCACGAGCTCGAGGCGTGCCAGGCGTCGCTCGATTTCACGAGCCGAGAATCCGCAGTCGACCAGCAGGCGCGTGGTGGCGCACTGCACCACCATGGCGTTGCCGCGGCTGCCGCTGCCCAGCAGCGCAAACGACAGCGCACCGGCATTCACCATTCCGGTCACGTATCCGAGCCGCTCGGCCCGCCGCGTGTATAAATCGGAAACGGGCGCACCTTGGACTCGCTCTTGCCCTCGACCGGCGTGATCCTGGCCTGGCCACGCCGATCGACCTCGTCGATGCGGATGATCGAGTGCATGGGGATATAGCTGCGCGTGACGCCGGCAAACTCGTCGGCGAGTTTTTCCTCGGCCGGATCGATCAATACCGTGGTGTGCTCGTGAAAGACGAGCTGCTCGATCTCCACGAAGCCGAACAGACCGCCCTGGGCGATCTGGCGCGCATAGATCTCGTAGACCTCGCCCTGGTTATGGAACGACACACGATACAAACGATGCTTGGAATCGGCGTCGGCCATAGGCGATTGAAGCGAGACCGGGAAGAAATTAATGGCGGAGAGGGTGGGATTCGAACCCACGTGGGGCTCTCGCCCCCAACCGATTTCGAGTCGGTGCCGTTATGACCGCTTCGGTACCTCTCCGACGCTTTTCATCGAGGCCGGCTGTCTGCCGGCGTCAACGAAGTCGCGTATCTTAAACCAATGTTTGCCGCGACCCAATAGGCCCACGGGATTAATTTCATGTCTGTCACGCAACGCCCTGTCTCACGCATGCCGGTGGCGCCGCGGATAGCGCGGGCGTGTGCGCTGGGCCTGCTCCTGCTCGTTGTCGCCGGGCTGGCCACCTGCCAGCGCCGGCCCGGCGCCCTGGCGCAGATTCGCGCTACCGGCGAGCTGCGCGTGGCCACCGTCAACGCCGTGGATACCTATTACGCCGGGCCGGAGCGCGCACGCGGCTATGAATATGATCTGGTGCGCGGGTTCGCCGACACGCTGGGCGCGCGGCTCAAGATCATCACCGTAGCCGATCGAGAGGCCGTGCTGGCCGCCGTGGCCAGCAATCGGGCCCAGCTTGGCGTGGGAGTGGCCATCAACAAGCCCCGACGCCGGCGAGTGCGATTTACGCCGGCCTACAAGACGATCCCGCTGGCCGTCGTCTACAAGCGCTATACGCCACGCCCGCACGACCTGGCCGATCTGTCGGGCCGGTTGACGCTCACCCACGATACCGCCATGGCCGACTGGCTGCGCCGTGTCCAGCCGAATCTGGCCTTCAAGCAGGCCGCCGGGACCGATATCGAAGGCGTCATGGCCCAGATCGCGACCGGGCACGTGCGCACGACCGTCGCGCCCGCCAACTTGGTGGCGCTGAACCAGCGCTATCATCCGAGCCTGCGTGTGGCCTTCGAGCTGGAGGCGCGCGAGCGGCACCTGGCCTGGGCCCTGTCGCCGGCCGATCGCGCGGCCGGCCGCGATGCGCTCTACAACAAGACGATCGCTTACCTGCACACGGCCCGAACCAGCAATCTGCTCACCCGCCTGGACGAGCGCTATTACGGACATGCCTCACGTCTGGGCTTTATCGGAGGCGCTGAGTTCGCACGCCAGGTCAAGGCGCGCCTGGCGCGCTGGCGGCCCTATTTCAAGCGTGCGGCCCGCGATTACGGCATCGACTGGCGGCTGCTCGCGGCGATCGCCTATCAGGAATCGCGCTGGGACCCGTCAGCCCGCAGCCCGACCGACGTACGCGGCATGATGATGCTCACCGAATCCACCGCCGCTCGCATGGATATCGTCGACCGGCGCAATCCGCAGCAGTCCATCGACGGCGGCACGCGTTATCTGCTCCAGCTCATGGAGCGCCTGCCCGAGGCGATCGAGCGCCCGGATCGCGTGTGGTACGCGCTGGCAGCCTACAACCTCGGTTTGGGGCATGTTCTGGATGCGCGACGACTTCTGAGCGGCGCCGGAAGAAATCCGGATATCTGGTTCAACATGGCCGATGCCCTGCCTGACCTGGATGACGCCCGCTATGCCCGTAGCCTGCGTTATGGCCTGGCCAACGGCGACATCGCCCTGGCCTATGTGAGCAATATCCGTGCCTACTACGACATCCTGCGCTGGATGAGTGATCGGCGCGAGGTCGCCGACGACGACAAGCTGGCGGTGGCGCCGGCCCGGGGTTTGTACGATACCGCCCGGCCGGATCTCGCCGCCGCCGCACCGGTGTTCTGACAACAGCCGGCCCGGCCGCCGACGAATACCGATTCAGCGCATGAAAAAGCACACGGGATGATCCCGTGCGCTCGAGCGTCAATCGATGGGGTGCTTAGGCCGTGAAACGGTTGTGCAGCCCGCACTCGCGATTGCCCAGCACCTTGGTCGGATCATAGTAATTGGTTTCGTTGGGCAGACCGTGCTCGCTCAGGTACTGGTCCATGTCAGCGGCTGTCCATTCCAGCACCGGCGCCACCTTGACCACGGCCTCCGGCGTGTCCTGAGAAACGATATCCATGCCCTGACGGAAGGCGGTCTGATCCCGGCGCACGGCCGTGAGCCAGACGTCCGGGGCCATTTCACGCATGGCTCGACCGAAGGGCTCGAGCTTGACCTGGCGAGTGAACTCTTCGTGCTGCGGATCATCCACGTCGGGAATGCCCATCAGCGCATCGCGGCGCGCCGCCGAGCTCAGGGGATTGAACACGGTCAGGTTCAGGTTCAGATCGGTGATCAGCTTTTCCGCAAAGAGATACGTCTTGCGCGTGGCATAGCCCGAGTCGATCCAGACCACATCGATGTCAGGCTTGGCCTGAACCGCCAGATGCAGGATCACGGCTTCATAAGGGCCGAAATTGGTCGTCACGATCGGCTTGCTGCCCAGGCTGACGGCCCAGTTGACGATCTCCTGCGGATGCTTGCCGGCAAGTTCTTTGTTGGCGTTTTCAATATCGACGTTCATGAGCAACTCCTCATCGCAAACCACGACCGCTGGATCGGCCTTCGTTGCGGCGTATTTTAAACGCTTAAAAGTTATTTCCATCGGTCGATTCAATATCGATTGGTTATATATTTAGTATCGGTACTGGCCTGTCGAGGATGTTGCGCCCCCGGTATTGGGCTAGAATTGCGCCCCGTATTTCAAGCTGCGCGCATCGTTATGGCTCAATACATCTACACCATGAACGGCGTGGGCAAAGTCGTCCCGCCGAAAAAACATATCCTTCGCGATATCTATCTCTCGTTCTATCCCGGTGCCAAGATCGGTGTGCTGGGCTACAACGGCGCGGGCAAATCCACGCTGCTGCGCATCATGGCCGGCATCGATAAAGAGATCGAGGGCGAGGCACGCCCGATGCCCGGCATCAATATCGGTTACCTGCCGCAGGAGCCGGAGCTGGACGAGGCCAAGGATGTACGGGCCAACGTCATGGAAGGCCTGGGCGATCTGGCAGACAAACTCGCCCGTTTCAACGAGATCAGCGAGGCGTTCGCCGATCCCGATGCCGATTTCGAGGCGCTGCTGGCCGAGCAATCCGAATTGCAGGAAGCCATCGACGCCGCCGACGGCTGGGATATCAACAACACCCTGGATCGGGCCGGCGAAGCGCTGAACCTGCCGGCCTGGGAGGCCGACGTGGCCAAGCTATCCGGGGGCGAGCGCCGTCGGGTTGCACTCTGCCGGCTGCTGCTGTCCAAGCCGGACATGCTGCTGCTCGACGAGCCCACCAACCATCTCGACGCCGAATCGGTGTCCTGGCTCGAGCGTTTTCTCAAGGATTTCCCGGGCACTGTCGTGGCCGTGACCCATGATCGCTACTTCCTGGACAACGTGGCCGGCTGGATTCTCGAGCTGGATCGTGGCCACGGCATTCCCTGGGAGGGTAACTACACCTCCTGGCTGGAGCAGAAGGAAAACCGCCTGGAAAAAGAAGCCAAGGCGGAGGACGCACACAAGAAAGCCATCAAGTCCGAGCTGGAATGGGTGCGCTCCAACGCCAAGGGCCGTCAGTCCAAATCCAAGGCACGTCTCAAGCAGTTCGAGGAACTCCAGTCCAAGGAGTACCAGAAACGCTCGGAAACCAACGAGATCTATATCCCGCCGGGCCCGCGCCTGGGTGATCTGGTCTTCGAGATGAACGATGTCACCAAATCCTATGGCGATCGCACGCTCTATGAAAACGTCTCGCTGAAAGTTCCGCAGGGCGCGATCGTGGGCATCATCGGGCCCAACGGCGCCGGCAAGACCACCCTGTTCAAGATGCTCAACGGCGAAGAGACGCCCGATTCCGGCGAGATTCGCGTGGGCGATACGGTCGATCTGGCCTACGTCACCCAGTCGCGCGAGGAGCTCAACTCGGAGAAAACCGTCTGGGAAGAGGTGTCCAACGGCCAGGACATCCTGCAGATCGGCAACTATGAAGTGCCCTCGCGTGCTTATATCGGGCGCTTCAACTTCAAGGGCGGCGACCAGCAGAAACGCGTCTCCGAGCTGTCCGGCGGTGAGCGTAACCGTCTGCAGCTGGCCAAGCTGCTGCAGAAAGGCGGCAACACGCTGTTGCTCGACGAGCCCACCAACGACCTGGACGTGGAAACCCTGCGTGCCCTGGAAGAAGCCCTGCTGGAGTTCCCCGGCGCGGTGCTGGTCATCTCGCATGATCGCTGGTTCCTGGATCGGATCGCCACGCATATCCTGGCCTTTGAAGACGACGACGTCGTATTCATCGAGGGCAACTACCAGGACTTCGAAGCCGACCGGAAACGTCGCCTGGGCAGTGCCGCCGAAGGCTCGGCCAAGGCCAAGCACCGCAAGCTGGCCTGATGGCGCGTTCATGAGTCGTTGATCGATACGCCCTGCTTCGCCAGGGCGCCCATCGCAGCATGCGGCTGTATGGATAGCCCTTTCCGACGTCATCGGCCATACTGTTTGTCAAATACAGAAAGATTCGGAGATCCCCATGGCCATGTTTTCAAGGTTGGGCATGACGACGGCGACTGCCGGCGCGCTGTTTCTGGCCCGCTGTGCCAGCTCGGGCGATATGAGTGCCGAGCAGAAAACCCGTCTGCTCAACCAGCAGCGTGACCGCGCCGCCGATGCAGCCCAGGTGCTGGCCACGCAGCAAGAGCGTCCGAACAACCAGCGCATCCCGCGCGATTTGATCCGTAATGCCCGCTGCGTGGCTGTGTTGCCGGGTGTGACCAAGGCCGGGCTCGTCGTGGGTGGCACCCACGGCGACGGCTTCGTTTCCTGTCGTGATCGCTCGGGCGATTTCGCCAAGGCCCCGCCGGCGGCCTACGACCTGAATGCGGCCAGCCTGGGGCTACAGGCCGGCGCGCAGCGGGCCAACGTGATCATGCTTTTTGAATCGCGGGACGCGGTCCGTGCCGTGCTTGACGGTCAGTTCGCCCTGAACGGCACCTTGAGCGCCACGGCCGGGCCCTCGGGCTGGGATCGTCGCATCGGGGCAAGCCGTCAGGCACCGGTCTATGTCTACAGCCAGAGCACCGGCGGGCTGTATGCCGGTCTGAATCTTCAGGGGGGCAAACTGAGCGCCGATGCCCGTGCCAACAGCGCGCTCTACGGGCCGGGAACCCCGCCGTCGAGCATTCTGCTGGCCGATCGGCCGGTGCCGGCATCGGTACGTCGCTTCAACGACGCCTTGCAGAACTGGGCCGCCGAAGCCAGCAACGATCAAGGCTCGACCTGATCATCGGATCCGCGTTGGCTTGAAGCAAGCCCGTGATGGCCACCATCGCGGGCTTTTTCATGCCCGGCATCTGTCTGGCACCGCCGATCCTGCGATAAACTCGTTGTATGCAACAGGAAACACTGGAACAGATCGCCGCACAGCTCACGCGCCTGGCCGACGTGGCCGAAGCACGCCATGCGGCCGAGAAACCTGCCGCCGATGACGGTCTGACCGACCATACCCTGGCTTATCGCTGGCGCGATGACGGCACGCTGGCGCCGATCGCCGCTCCCAGGCTGTTGCCGCTGGATCGCCTGCACGGCATCGCGCATCAAAAAGAGCGGCTGGTCGCCAATACGGCCCAGTTCCTGGCCGATCGTCCGGCCAACAACGCCTTGCTCTGGGGCGCGCGGGGCACCGGCAAGTCGTCGTTGGTGCGTGCGCTGTTGCACGAATTTGCCGACGCGGGTCTGCGCATCGTCGAAGTACCGGCCCATCGGCTGGTGGATCTACCGGATCTCGTCACTCGTCTCGTCGGGCGCGCCGAGCACTTCATCGTGTTTTCGGACGACCTCTCGTTCGAAACCGGCGACGGCGGCTACAAGGCCCTGAAGGCCGTGCTCGACGGCTCTCTGGCCGCGGCCCCGGACAACGTGCTGATCTATGCCACCTCCAACCGGCGTCATCTGTTGCCGGAATACCAGGCCGACAATCAGGCCGCCACGCACGTTGGCGGCGAGATCCATCACGGTGAGGCCGTCGAGGAAAAGATATCGCTGTCGGAGCGCTTCGGCCTGTGGCTGTCGTTCTATCCGTTCGACCAGGCCCATTATCTGGATATCGCCGCCCATCATCTGGCCGCCCTGGGCCTGGATGTCGATATCGGAAACGATGCGCCATGGGAGCGTGCCGCACTGCAATGGGCACTGGCTCGCGGCAATCGCAGCGGGCGCACGGCCGAACAGTTCGCCCGCGACTGGGCGGGTCGCCAGAGCGGCTGATACCCGCCCGATTCCGGCCGGGGCATCCCGTTATGCACGCGACCCGTGCATGGCCCGCACCAAGACCGGGGGGCATGCGATACGCCGCATCCCGTTTCGACGGGCCATGGCCAGCAGATTATGTTGCAGCACTTTGGCGTGTGCCACGGCCTGTCGGCCGGGCAGCACCGTCTCTGTCTGAGCCAGCGCCGCCGTGGCCCCGCTGGCAAACAGTGTCTTCGTGCCACGGACCCGCAGATGTCGATCCACGGCCAGCCCGCTGCCCTCTGCGATCGATTCAACGGCGGCAGCGGGGGCAGCGGGCCCGGCCCAGAGCACGCAATCTCCGGCAAACCGTCGTCCGTCCTCGGCCACCAGCTTGTGCCCGGCGTATTCGATCGGCACGACATGACGAACCAGCGCGATATCGTTTTGAACAAGCCGCTTGAAGCGACGCCGATAGCTTCGGTGCCGCAGCGGATCGCCGGGCCATAGCAGGGTCAGCGTGTGGCCGTCTCGAAGATCGGGACGGCGCATCAAGGCTTCGGCCACAAGCAGCGCCTGCGGGCTGCCACCAACGATGAGCATTCGCCGGGCCGAGTGCGACGGGCCGAGCTGCCGGGCCATGGCCCGCAGATCGGCCGGCGAATGGCCCGAATAGACACGCGCGGTGCTGCCGCCGACAAACGCGGGCACACGTCGCGTACCGATCGCCAGGCTGATCAGGTCATAATCGATACGCTGGCCGTTTGTCAGGATCGCGCGTTGATGCACGGTCTGGAGGCCGGCCAGCCGTTCGCGGTGCCAGACAAGTTCCGGTGGCGCGTGGCCAAGCGGATGCGAGAACCGCCCGTCCAGCGCGGTGGCAGGCTCGATACCGCCACCGATGCGCTCGGGCGCGACGACCGTGATATCAAAGGTCGCGGCCAGACTCCGGGGCGCGGCCAGCAAATGGCGGTGTACAGCGCCCCAACCCACCAGCAGCAAGCGCGGCCGCCGGGTCGTTCGTTGGGCCGTCACCCGCGGCTGGCGAGTTGCTGGGCGGTGACGGCCTGTATGGTGAGCCTCTGACCGACGCGCAGCTCGGTGCCTGACAGTTCGTTGCGCTGTTTCAGGTGCTTGGTCGTGGTGCCGAATCGAGCCGCGATCTCGGAGAGCGTGTCCCCCGGCTTCACGCGATAGGTCTGGGCGTCGGTGACGAAGGTCGCCGGTCGATAACGTGCGAAATAGCCCTTGATGCCCAACAGCATCGCCTCGGCGAGTTGTGTCTGATAACGCTCGGTGGCCAGCTTCTGCTCGGCCGCCGGGTTCGAGATGAAGTTGGTTTCGACCAGAATCGAGGGGATATCGGGTGACTTGAGCACCATGAAGCCGGCCTGCTGAACCTGGTGCTTGTGCAGATCACCGAGTTGATCCAGCTCACTCAGCACGCGCGAGGCCGCGTCCATGCTGGCTTCGATGCTGGCACTCTGCGACAGATCGAGCACGAAGGAGGCCAGGCTCGAATTCTTGTCCTTCAGGCTGATCCCGCCGACCAGATCGGCAGCGTTCTCGCGTCGGGCCAACCAGCGGGCGTGCTCACTCGTGGCTCCATGCCCGGACAGCGCATAGACCGAGGCCCCGGTGGCACTGGCGCCGGCCGGCGACGCATCGCAGTGGATCGAGACAAAGAAATCGGCCTTGTCCTTGCGGGCAATGACCATGCGCTCGCGCAGGCCCACATAGCGATCGGTCTTGCGGGTGAGAACAGCACGCATGTGCCGCTGTTCGTCGATCATGGCCTTCAGGCGCCGGGCTATCGCCAGCGTCACGGTCTTTTCCTGCAGGCCGCCGGGCCCGTGTGCGCCGGGATCGCGCCCGCCGTGCCCCGCATCCACAGCCACCACGATATCGCGCCCGGCGGCGGCCGCCACCCGAGCACGATCCCCGCCGTCTCGCTGTTTGACCGCGGCATCCGGGGCCTCGCTGGCCGATTCGGCGAGTGCCGTGGCCGTGCGCTCGGCCTGCTCGCGGGTGGACGACACGTCGGCCCGGTCCTCGGGAGTGCGCTCGACGACGCGCTGGCCGGGCGCCTGCTCAACGCGACTGCCGCTGTATAGATCCACCACCAGGCGATAACCGTGGTCGGCATCGGGCTCCAGCATGAAACTTTTGGCCCGGACGGCGCGCGTCAGATCCATGACGACACGCACGTCCGTGCCATGACGAATGCCGGTGCGGATACGCCGGATCAGCGCCGTGTCCGCCTGCGAGCGAGCGGCGTGGCCGGTGCTTTTCGTACCGGGCAGATCCACCACCAGCCGGTAGGGATCGGCCAGCATGAAGATATCGGGTTGGGTATCGCTGGACAGATCGAAGACGACACGGGTTTTTTCAGGCGACGCCCAGAGACGGGCGTCCTTGAGCTCGTTCGGCGCAGCCAGGGCGCTCGAGGCCCCGGCATACACGAGCACGATGAGCATACCGATGGCATGGTGTATCCGCATGTCTGAACGCCCTGCCCCGCGATGTCGAAAACCCGCTGGCCGAAAGCCTAGCGTCTGGGCCTGAAAGCGGCAACAGCATGGCGATCGCCGGCTGAACGCGCGGTGTCTAGCCGGGGCGGTGCCGGCTGGGGGCAAGCCGCTCGAGCACGGCGGCGCCGCGCGTCGTATTCGTCTTGGCGCCAAGCCGACGGGCGGTCTGCTCGTAGGTCAGTGTGAACTCGATATCGATCGACGGCAGATAGCCCGTGCCGCGCTCGGCCCACTCGATGAACAGGAGATCATCGGCCTCGATATCCCGTATGCCGAGATATTCGAGCTCTTCGGGATCTCCCAGACGATAAAGATCCATATGCCGGGCCGTACGACGAGACAACTCATACGGCTCGATCAACGTATAACTCGGCGAGGCCACCGGCCCCTCATGGCCCAGCGCCTGGATCGTGGCACGAACCAATTCGGTCTTGCCGGCGCCCAACTCACCCACGAGGCTGATCACCAGGCCATGCGGCGTCTGGCCCAGAACACAGGCCAACGCCTGGCCAAAGGCTCGAGTGGCGGTTGCATCGGCCAGCCGACAATTCATCGGGCGACCGGATTGAGCTCGCCCGGCAGATGCGCGATCAGATCACTGGGCAACATGCCGCGCTCGCCGATCGCATCGGCCGTTGTATCGCCGGCCAGTGCGTGGACATAGGTTCCGGCCACGGCAGCGTTGGCCCGCGTGAGCCCCTGCGCCACGAGCGCGGCGATGACGCCGGTCAGAACGTCGCCCATGCCGCCGACCGCCATGCCCGGATTGCCCTGGCTGCACAACCAGATTTCGGTCGGCGTGGCCACCAGGCTGCCGGCCCCCTTGAGCACGACGATCGCCTCATAGCGCTCGGCCAGACGACGCACCGCCCCGACACGATCCATGAGTATATCGGCCGTGTCGCAGCCCAATAGCCGCGCGGCTTCACCGGGGTGCGGGGTGAGAATCCAGTTGCCACGCTGCTGCGGCGCCCGGGCCAGACGGTTCAAGGCATCGGCATCGACCACCAACGGCACATCGGCGGCCATCGCCCGGTCATAGAGCCTGTCACCGAAGTTCGGACTCGTATGCTCGTCCGGCGCGCCCAGACCCGGGCCGATCGCGATGACAGAGGCCGCATCCAGAAGCGCCGACAGGCGCATGTCATCCACGTCGTCGGCGTCCAGCCCCAGACACATCAGCTCGGGCCGGGCCTGACTCATCGCCCCGGCATGATCGGGATGACAAACCACACTCGTCAGCCCCGCCCCGCTGCGCAGGGCGGCTTCGGCGGTCATGCGAATGGCCCCGCCGAGCCCGCGATCGCCACCCAGACACAGAACATGGCCGTTGTCGCCCTTGTGTGCGCTGCGCGCACGAGCCGGCAGGACATGACGCAGATCACGATGCGCGATACGTCGTGCCCGGTAGGGCTGGTCTGCATACAGGGTGTCCGGCGCGTCCAGATCATGGAAAGCCAGATCACCGGTATGCGCGGGGCCGTCGGCGCTCATCAGGCCCAGCTTCAAGCCGATGAAGGTGACGGTTCGGGTGGCCTTGACCGCTGTGCCATGCACACGCCCGGTCGTGGCATCCAGGCCCGATGGAATATCGACCGAGAGCACGCCGGTTCCGCGAGCGCTTGCCTCATTGATGCGCGCGATGGCACGAGCGGCAGGCCCGGTGACCTCGCGGTTGACGCCGATACCGAACAACCCGTCGATGATCAGGTCGCCGGTTGCAGGAATATCGTCAAAGTCTGCGATCTCGCCAACCGCGTCGCGGTAACGATCAAAGGCAGCACGCGCGGCCTGGCTGATGCCGTCCAGGCCCAGTGGGGCCACCAGTGTCACATCCCAGCCCCCGGCGTGGGCGATCTCGCCGATCAGCGCGGCATCCGCGCCGTTATTGCCCGGACCGGCGAAGATGATCATGCGTCCCGGCATGGGCCAGCCTTCGGCCAGCTCGGCATAGACCGCGCGAGCCGCGCGCTGCATCAGTGCCTGACTGCTCGCACCGAACTCATTGATGAACCGTCGATCCAGGGCAGCGACCTGATCGCCGTCATAGACCCGTGGCGGCAGATAATCGTGTGTGGCGTGCATCAACGTCCCCAGTGCGCGCGAACCTGTGCCACCAGGCGATCGGTCGAGCCATCATGCGCGCTCGGCGTGTGGCCGGCCGCCAGATCGGCCACGAGTTGGCCGGCCATCGCCTTGCCGAGCTCGACGCCCCACTGATCGAAGCTGTTGACGTTCCAGATCATGCCCTGAACGAAAGCCTTGTGCTCATAGGCAGCGATCAGTGCGCCCAGGTGATGGGCATCGAGTGTGTCCATGACCAGCATGTTGCTCGGCCGGTTGCCAGCGAACTGCCGCGCGGCCAGGCGATGCTCCAACGCCTGACCAGACAATCCTTCGGCCTCGAGCTCGCCGCGCAAGGCCTGGCTGTCACGCCCGCACATCAGGGCCTCGGCCTGGGCCAGGCAATTGGCCACCCGCTCGATCTCGCGCTCGTCACCGGCGTCCTCGGGCGACGACAACGGGAGAATGAAATCCAGATCCACGGCCAGCTCGCCCTGGTGCAGCATCTGGAAATACGCATGCTGGGCATTGGTGCCCACACTGCCCCAGATCGTCGGCACCGTGGCGACCGTGGCCGGCGCGCCCTCGCGCGTGACCGACTTGCCGTTGGACTCCATTTCCAGCTGCTGCAGGAACGATGGCAGGTGAGCCATGCGCTGGGCATAGGGCACCACGCAATGGCTGGTCAGGCCCAGGAAGTTGTTGTTCCAGATTCCCGTCAGGGCCAGCCAGACCGGCAGATTGTCAGCGGCCGGCGTCTCCCGGAAATGCTGATCCATCGCGCGGGCGCCGGCCAACAATGCCGCAAAGCGTTCGACGCCGAGAGCCACCATGATCGACAGACCCACCGCCGACCATAACGAGTAACGCCCGCCGACCCAGTCCCAGAAACCGAACATCCGCTGGATACCGAATGCCCGGACCTTCTCCTCATTGGTCGACACGGCCACGAAATGCTTGGCGACATCGTTTTCCGAGGCACCGGCGGCGATCAGCCACTGGCGCGCGACGCGTGCGTTGGCCAGCGTTTCTGCCGTGCCGAAGGATTTCGAGGTCACGATGACGAGCGTGCGCGCCGGATCCAGCCCGGCCAGCGTGTCGTCCAGATCGTGCGGGTCGACGTTGGCCACGAAATGCGGGCGTGGCGGCTCGTCCGTGACCAGCGATTCACATACGAATCTGGGCCCCAGATCCGAGCCGCCGATACCGATATTGACCACGTCGGTGATGGTCTGGCCATCAAAGCCTGTCCAGGCACCGCTTCGCACCTCATCGGCGAAGGCGGCCATCGCATCACGAACCTCGTGCACCGGAGCGTACATAGGGGCCGTGTCCGGGGCACGCAGGGCCACGTGCCAGGCCGCCCGATCTTCGCTGGTATTGATCGGCTCACCGGCAAACATGGCCTCGCGCGCTGCGGCCACGCCCTGCTCGTCAAACAGCGCCAGCAGCGCATCGCGGGTCTCGTCGTCGATGCGCTGCTTGGCGTAGTCCAGCGTCAGGCCACAGGCGGTGACCGTATACCGCGGCGCACGGGTCTCGTCGGCCGCGAACAGCTCGGTGAGATGACGCGTGCCCTGGGCATGGGCAAGCGCTTCGAGACGGGGCCAGCTTCGTGTGGCCAGAGGATCGGACATGACAGACAGCCTTTCGCGCCGAGGGCAGCGCGGCGCGTTGAAACATATGCCCCGAGCCTAGCCCAGAACCACGCCGTACAGCCAGACCTGGCGGCAAGTCGATGAAACCGATTTCAATCGGCGTGTCATCGGTCTGTGATCGCCACCCCCTTGTTATCGATCAGACGCGTGCGCCCCATGCGCCCGGCAGCCAGCACACGAAACACCGTGGTCTGCTCTGTGGCCGGCGCCAGACGCGCATCGCGAATATCGAAATAATCCGGGTCAAAGCCGGCGTCGGCCAGCTGGGCCCAGCCACGAGCCTCCAGCGCGCGATAATCACGCTGACCGGCGGCCAAGCGCGCCGTCACGTCATCGATGGCTGCCGACAAGGCCACGGCCTGACGCCGCTCTTGCGCGGTCAGATAGCCGTTGCGCGAGGAACAAGCCAGCCCGTCCTCGTCGCGCACCGTGGGCACGCCGGTCACCTCGACCGGCAGCGCCAGATCCTCGGCCATCTGTCGAATCACGACCAGCTGCTGGTAATCCTTTTCGCCGAACAGCGCGATATCCGGAGTGAGCATATTGAACAGTTTGGCCACCACCGTGGCCACGCCATCGAAATGCCCGGGCCGGCTGGCCCCACAGAGCATCTCGGTGATGCCGGCCACGTGTACCGTGGTGGCCGAGCGCCCGCCGGCCGGATACATCTCCTCGACGCCGGGGGCGAACACAGCCGATACGCCGGCATGCTCCAGGGCGGCGATATCGGCCTCGAAGGTGCGCGGATAATTGGCCAGATCTTCGTTCGGCCCAAACTGGAGCGGATTGACGAAGATGCTGACGATCACGTCGTCGGCTCGGCCACGGGCTGCGCGGACCAGTGCCAGATGCCCGGCGTGGAGGTTGCCCATCGTGGGTACGAGCGCCACGTGCGAGCGTGTACTGCGCCAGGCACGGGCCTCGGCGACCGTTTTCAGTAGCTGCATAGACACTTATTTGAAGCCGTGTTCCGGGCCGGGATAGGTGCTGTTCTTGACCGCGGCGACATAGTCGGTCGTTGCGGCCTCGAGCGAATCGGCCTCGTCGAGAAAGTTTTTCACGAAGCGGGGCTTCTTGCCGGGCGACAGGCCAAGAATGTCGTAGATCACCAGGATCTGACCATCGGTATCAGGCCCGGCGCCGATGCCGATCACCGGCACCGTCGCGCGCTCGGCAATCGTCTTGCCCAGATGCGAGGGCACACACTCCAGCAGCAGCATATCGGCACCGGCAGCCTCCAGGGCCGCAGCGTCTTCGATCATTTGCGCGGCCGCGGCTTCATCACGGCCCTGGACCTTGAATCCCCCCAGCTTGTGCACCATCTGCGGGCGCAGGCCCAGATGCGCGCACACCGGCACGCCGTAGGTCGCCAGGTGTCGGATCGTGGGTTCGAGCTCGCCCCCGCCCTCGATCTTGACCATATGCGCCGCGCCCTCGGCCATCAGACGATGCGCGGCTGCCAGTGCCATGTCGGGCGTGGCATAGGTGAGAAACGACAGATCGGTCATCAGAAAGGCCCGCGAGAGCCCGGCCGCGGTGATCCGGCTGTGATAGACCATGTCGTCCAGCGTGACGCCGGTGGTGCTGCTCTGGCCCTGGACCACCATGCCCAGGCTGTCGCCGACCAGCACCACATCGACACCGGCCCGATCCTCGAGCGCGGCGAAACTGGCGTCATAAGCCGTCAGGCAGGCGATCTTTTCACCGCGGGCTTTCATCGTCCTTAAATCGGCGATGGTCACCGGCTTGTCGTCGATCGTCTGCAGGTGGGGGTAAGGGCTCGTGTTCATGGCAAAACTATAGCATTCGTGAAACATGAAACCCGGCCCGCGCGGGTCAGCCGCGGCCGGTCGGCCGATCCGGCCGGCACGACACACACGCGGGCATGGTCGAGGGCATCATGCACGAGATCGAGGCGCTCGACATGGCCTCGAACGGCCGGACCGTGGCATACGCCCGGACAGGGCATCGATCGGGCGCCCATTGGCGCAACGACGCGGTCGGGCCCAAAGCACATGCCCGCACGATAACCCAACGGGCTACCGGCAGCGCTCTGAGCCAAGGATACAGCCTGTGCTCAGGGCCCGGCCCAGGCCACGATATCGTCGTGGGCAACACGGTCCAGGCAATCGATCACGCGCCCGGCCTCGCCCAGCTCGAGCGCCGGCGCGATCTCGGCCAGCGGCACCAGAACAAAGGCGCGCTCGGCTGCGCGCGGGTGGGGCAGCGTCAGGCGCGGATCGGACGAGCGCACGCCCTCCAGGGCGATGATATCCAGATCCAGCGTTCGCGGGCCCCAGCGCACGTCGCGCACGCGCCCCTGGCCAGCCTCGATCGTCTGCAGTGCGGCCAGCAGCGCATACGGCATCAGGCCTGTCTTGATCGCCGCCGCGGCGTTACAGAACATCGGCTGGCCGGGCGGCCCGCCCACAGGCGTGGTGCGATACAGCGAGGACACGGCCAGCACATCGGTATGCGCGGCGCCCTGCAACGCCGCGACTGCGGCCTCGACCTGGCGGGCCGGCCGCTCGAGATTACTGCCCAGCGACAACCACGCCACGCGGGCGTCGCCGGTCGCTGCCTCATTCATTCGTCGTCGGCGGGCGGCTCGTTATCTTCGTGCAGGCGACGCCGGCGACCGCCCCGACGCTTGCGTTTCTTCATGCCGGTGCCGGACGCCGGCTTGGGCGTGGCCGGGTCGTCCTGCACCAGGGTCCACCAATCGGCCAGTTCCTGTTCCACCTCACCGGCGGTGGCGCGCAGCAGTAGAAAATCGTAGGCCGCGCGAAAACGCGGATGCGGTATCAAGCGATTGGGCGCGCGGCCACGGCGCTTGTGAAAACGCGGCTGAAGCTGCCAGATCTCGCGCATCGGGATCGAAAACCGCTTGGGAATCGCTACACGTTGAACCTGTTGCGAGACCACATGCGACTGCGCGCTGGAGAGCGCCGGTGAGGCCGGCATGCCCTCGCGCTCGAGATCGGCCGCTCGCTCGCGTACTGCTGGCCATAGAAGCGCGGCGAAGATGAAGGCCGGAGTGACCGGCTTGCCGGCCTCGATACGTGCAGCGGTATTGGCAATTGCGGTGTTGATGAGCACTTCGCTGGCCGCGCCCGCATCGGATTCCAGCACGGCGTGTGTCTGCGGGAACATCGGTCGCAGCAGGTCATAGTGACGAAGCGCGGCAAAGACCTCCGGCCCGGCCGGGTGCATGAGCAGTTTGAGCACTTCGTCGAACAGGCGTGCCGAGGGCACATCGGCCAGCAGATCGACCATATCGGCCGGCGGCTCGGCCGACGGGTCGATCGTCAGGCCCAGCTTGGTGGCGATGCGCACCGCACGGATCATGC
>PBAO01000047.1 GCA_002715985.1 Lysobacterales bacterium
GAAAGCGATGCGAGTTCTGGCCGTGTCCCAGGCAACCTGTGCGGCTGCGCGGACCCGCGTAGCGGGCGGATATGTAGGGGGGCCTTTCCTTTGGTTACTTTCGTTTGGACAAGCAAACGAAAGTGATTCGCACAGCAGTGCGAAACCGCACGGCTAAAACGGCTCGTGGGTGCTAAAAGAGCTCACAGGCGGTCGAAATATCGAACGGCCCGCAAGACACGATTAGATCAAACTACCGCGCATAATCACTTCCCATCCGCTCCAACTTGCGCAATAACGCCGGCCAGGCCAGCTTGCCGGCCGCCCCAAGCCCCTTGGCCTGCTCGGCGGTGGTGTCGAGCGCGGCCTGGGGCGGCATGTGGCCGGGGCCCATGGCCAGGGTCTTGACCTGGATCTCGCAGGCTTTCATCAGGAAATACATATAGATAAAGGCCTCGCCGACATTGCGGCCCACGGTCAGCGTGCCGTGATTACGCAGCAGAAGGATGTCGTGATCGCCGAGGTCAGCGACCAGGCGCTCGCGCTCGGCCAGATCCAGGGCCACGCCTTCGTATTCGTGGAAGGCGATGTGTGGTCGTACGAGCATGGCAGTCTGCGACAAGGGCAAGAGCCCGTCGGGATGGGCGCTGACAGCCACGCCATCGGCAGCGTGCAGATGCAGTACCGCGCCGGCTGCCTCGCGTGCCATGTGTACGGCGCTATGGATGGTGAAACCGGCTGGGTTGACGTTGTTGGTGGCTCCGGGATCAACGATCTGTCCGTCCTCGTCGACCTTGACGAGCGACGAGGCGGTGATCTCGTCGAACAGCCAGCCGTAGGGGTTGATCAGGAAATGATGCTCGGGCCCCGGCACGCGGGCCGAGAGATGCGTGAATACGAGGTCATCCCAGCCGTAGAGCGACACCAGTCGATAGGCTGCGGCGAGATCGATCCGGGCCTGCCATTCGGCATCACTCATATGATCGGGCGTGGGGTGTGTTTCGGCCATGATGGGCTCCGGCAGTGCGCGTGATGAAAAAACAAGCCGGGCACTCGCCACCCGACGATGCATCAACGCTAGGCGGGCCATGGCACGGCGTCCATGCGACCAACGGCGAGTCGCGTTGCGGCTCAATCTGCGTTAAAACGAAACACTGTTCCGAATTTACTGGTCGAGAGCCTGCTGCCGATGCTCGATGCTTATATTTACGATGGCCTGCGCAGTCCGTTTGGCCGCCATGGCGGGACGCTGGCCGCGGTGCGCCCGGACGATCTCCTGGCCACAGTCATGCGTACGCTCATCGAAGGCAATCCGTTCGCGGGCGAACGCTTCGAGGACGTAACGATCGGCTGTACCAATCAGGCCGGCGAAGATGCGCGCAACGTGGCGCGTCACGCCGCGCTCCTTGCGGGCCTGCCGGTCTCGGTGGCCGCCCAGACGGTCAATCGGCTGTGTGGCAGCGGGCTGTCGGCGATCATCGATAGTGCGCGTGCGATCACCGTGGGCGAGGCCGAACTGACGATGGCCGGCGGGGTCGAGTCGATGAGTCGGGCGCCGTTCGTCATGGCCAAGGCCGAGCGCGCCTACAGCCGCGCGATGCCGATGTTCGACAGCACCATTGGCGCGCGTTTTCCCAACCCGGCAGTGCTCGAGGCATTCGGGGCCGACACGATGCCCGAGACCGGACAGAACGTGGCCAGTGCGCATGATCTGGCGCGCGCCGACATCGATACGTTTGCTGCCCAGTCACAGGCCCGCTACGAGACGGCGCGGGCGGCCGGTTTCTTCGACGCCGAACTGTGTCCGATCACCGTGCCGGGCGGGCGCAGATCACCGGATATCGTCGTGCATGCCGATGAGCACCCCCGGCCCGGCACCACGGCCGAAAAGCTGGCCCGACTAGCGCCGATCGTGGAGGGCCACGCCGTGACGGCCGGCAACGCCTCGGGCGTCAACGACGGTGCAGGCGCGGTCATCCTGGGGACACGGGCTGCGGGCGAGGCCGCCGGCGTTGCCCCCCGCGCGCGTCTGGTCGCTGGTGGCGTGACCGGCGTCCCGCCGCGCGTGATGGGCCTGGGCCCGGTCGGTGCGATCAACAAAGTGCTTGATCGCGCGGGGCTCACGCTGGCCGATATGGATGTCATCGAAATCAACGAGGCTTTCGCGGCCCAAGTGTTGGGCTGTTGTCGTGAGCTCGGGCTCTCGCCGGATGATCCGCGCCTGAACCCCAACGGCGGCGCGATCGCCGTGGGCCATCCGCTGGGGGCATCGGGCGTACGGGTGGCACTCACCGCGTTGCGCCAGCTCGAGGCCATCAACGGGCGCTATGCCGTGGTCAGCCTCTGCATCGGCATCGGTCAGGGCGTGGCCTTGCTGATCGCCCGCGACTGATTCCTTTCCGATTTATTTCGCTACGAGTGACCGCATGAAATCATTTACCTGGTCCGATCCGCTGAGCCTGGACGCACAGCTTGACGAAGACGAACGCATGATCCGCGACGCGGCCCATGACTACTGCCAGAACAGCCTGAAGCCGCGGGTGCTGGAAGCCAACCGCCACGAGATCTTCCACCGCGAGATCATGACCGAGATGGGCGAGCTGGGCATGCTGGGGGCCACCGTCGATGAAGCATACGGCGGCGCCGGGCTCAACCATGTCTGTTATGGGCTGATCGCGCGTGAAGTGGAGGCCGTGGATTCGGGCTATCGCTCAGCCATGAGCGTGCAGTCCTCATTGGTGATGTTTCCCATCGAAACCTTTGGAAGCGAAGCCATCAAGCAACGCTATCTGCCGAAGCTGGCCAGCGGTGAATCCGTGGGTTGCTTCGGCCTGACCGAGCCCGACCACGGCTCGGATCCGGGCTCGATGTCCACCAAGGCCAGGCCGGTTGACGGCGGCTATGTGCTAAACGGTGCCAAGACCTGGATCACCAACTCGCCGATCGCCGATGTGGCTGTGGTGTGGGCCAATCTCGACGGCAAGATCGCCGGCTTTGTCGTCGAGCGCGACTTCGGCGGCATGACCACGCCCAAGCTCGAGGGCAAGTTCTCCTTGCGAGCCTCGATCACCGGCCAGATTCTGCTCGACGATTGTTTCGTGCCCGAAGAAAACCGGCTCGACGTGACCGGGCTCAAGGGCCCGTTCTCGTGTCTGAACAAGGCGCGTTACGGCATCGCCTGGGGCAGCATGGGGGCGGCCGAGTTCTGTTGGCACGCCGCGCGTGATTACACACTCGATCGCAAGCAATTCGGCCGACCGTTGGCGGCCACCCAGCTCATTCAGAAAAAGCTTGCCGATATGAGCACCGAGATCACCCTGGGCCTGCAGAGCGCGCTGCGTCTGGGGCGGTTGATGGATCAGGGCGACTGGGCGCCGGAGATGGTGTCGATGATGAAACGCAACAACTGCGGCAAGGCGCTGGACATCGCTCGCATGAGCCGAGACATGCACGGCGGCAACGGAATTTCTGACGAATATCATGTGATTCGCCACGTCATGAATCTGGAGGCCGTGAATACCTACGAAGGGACACACGATGTCCATGCCTTGATTCTGGGGCGTGCCCAGACCGGCATCCAGGCTTTCGGATAAGCAGTCGGGCCGCCGCCGATGGCGGCCGGCCCGCCCGTGCCCGTTACTCGGTGTCTTCGCTTATGCGGCTGCTTGTGCCGCCGTTGCGATTGTAGTTGCGCACTTCCTCGCTGAGTTCGCGGGTCGCCCGCTGTTGTTCGAGCGTGCGTTGGCGTTCGATCGTCGTCGGTTGTCGGCCATCGATCGCCGAGCTGCTGTCGTCCGGCTCGCTGGTGTTGTTGTACGCATTCACCTCGTTTGCCAGATCCCGGGCTGCCGGATCCGCCGGGCGGTCGTCGGCCTGCGTACGACTATCGGTATTCAGCGCCGAGGCTCCCGTGTTGCTTTGTTCGTTGTATTGATCGATTTCGGAAGCAAGCGTGTCTTGATCCTTAATCTCTGAAGGCGTGCCATCGACCGTGGCACTGGCAGCCGGCTCGGCACGCGAGGCGCACGCGCTTACGCTAGCCAAGAGTGCAAGCCAGACGAGCCACTTCAAAGGTCTGTTTGTATTCATATTTTTCCCCGTAAAACCATTTAATTGTTTTTTACAAGTTAAATATGATATCCGCTTTTTTCATCAGCCGCTGTTATACGATTGGCCGACACCGAGACACAAAAAAGCCGGGGTGTGGCCACCCCGGCCTCCAGGCGTGTCGTGATTCTTGCTGACGTTACTGAATCGTGGCGCGCGATTGGCCGACCACGTCCAGCGAGCCGCCGGTCTGGTTGAAGCGCGTGATCTCACGGCCGAGTGCCAGAGCCTGACGGTTGGGGCCGTTGCTGTAGTCGGTTTTATCGCTGACCGGGCGGAGCTCGCCGTTGTATGCCCGCACATCGAAAGCCAGGCGCCGAGCCGCCGGCGTGGCCGGCGTGTCCGTCACGGCGTCCGCATTGATTGCGCTTGGCGCAACCGCCCCGGTGTTGGGTCGTGCGTTATAGGCATCGATTGCAGCGGCCAGGCGTGCAGCACGCGCACTCTGGCTGGTACTCGTCACGCTGGACGAGGCATCCGCTGTTGTCGGCGCCTGCATGGCTTCCAGTGTTTCTTGCTGGGCAAACGCCGTAACGCTGGTCAGCAGCAGGGCCGTGGTCAAAAAAGCACGTTTTTTAAAAGCCATGTCCAAACCTCCAATGAAGCCGGTATAGAAATGCCGGCCTTCCGAATCTGGATCGAACTATACGACTTTAGGTGTATTGACACAACGCAGCTGATTTATAGCCGCAAGGCGCACGAACTTTGAGCGATAGGCCTTTTTAGGGTTCAGCTTTGAAAAACAATATTATTCAGAGGGTTATGCCAGTGGGTGCGACATGGAGTCACAGGCCGCGGATCGAACTGCCCTGACTGAGGCGGCGAATCATGACAATGAAATGCTGTTTTAGATGCGCCGTATCGGCTTGATAGTCTTATCCTTTAGTCGGCGTCGCACGTGATCCCGGCGGGCGTCGGCGTGGCTACTTCAGCGCAAACAGCAAATCACGCACGCCTGTCGGCGGCCGGGCGGACTACGTCTTTTGGCTTAGAAGGAATATGCATCTTGTTCGCGCATATGCGCTCTCTTTGCAACAACCTGCTGTTTTATATGCACTTTAAAGCGCTGCCCGGCCGGTGTCCTTTGGACGGTGTAGACAGCCGTGTTTGCACCGGCGGGGCGCGGCGTGCATACCCGTGAGACGACTTCCGATTTCTCGAGCATCGTTTCGGGCTCGACCCAACGTTTCCATTGGCCAGCGCTCAGCGGGAGAGCACCATGAACAAGTCCGGTATTGCCGTCGCCACGGTCGGCGCGATTCAACTCGTCTTGAGCAGCGTCGTGCTGTTTTTCTTCGCCCAGACCAGCGGCACCAGCTTTTCGGCCTATTGGGCGGCCAGCGGCTGGACAATCTGGTATCCACAGTACGTGGCCGGGGCCACGCTGATCGTTGTGGGGGTGGTCATCCTGTTCGTGATGCCGAGCGCAACGGGCAAGTCGCGAATCGCGCGCTAGCCAGTGACCCGGCCTCACCCACCGTCGGGTGAGGGCGCGTTGTCGGTCGGCCAGTCGAGGTTGGTCGGCGTGGTTTCGGTGTCGCTCGTCTTGCCGCGCTTGTCGAAACGCGTGCCGCCTGCGGCCTCCATCGACACGCTCATGCGTGGTGCTCCGATATTGATGTACTCCGCCTCCATTCGACGTTTGAGCGCCAGATTGAAGGCGCGTGAGACATCCCACTGATACTCGGGCGCGGTTCGCAGGCGCATCCGCAGAATGGGCGAGCCGTTGTCGAACTCGTGTATGCCCTGCATTTCCAAATGCGAGCGGATCAGCCCGCGCATGAACGGGTCTCGATGCAGGTCGGCGGCGGTCTTGCGCATCAGCTCTATCGCATCGTCGATACGCAGGTCGTGCGGAATACGAATCTTCATGAGCGCGATCCCGAACTGACGCGACATATTATGGATGGCATCGATGTGCGAGAACGTCGTGATATGCACGACGCCGTCCAGGTCACGCAGGCGCACGGTACGCAGGTTCAAGCCCTCGACAGTGCCCATATACCCGTTCATTTCGACGAAATCACCCACTGCCAGCGAATCCTCGATCAGGATGAAGATGCCGGTGATCAGATCGGCCACCAGCGCTTGCGCGCCAAAGCCCAGGGCGATGCCGATCACGCCTGCGCCGGCCAGCAGCGGGGTGACGTTCACGCCGAGATTGGCCAGGCCGGCGATACTCGCGATGATCAGAATCGTGAACAGTGCGATGTTGCGGATCATGGGGGTGATGGTCTGGGCGCGGTTGCTGTTGCGCCGTCGCCCTCGGGCATCCTTGCCGTGCAGGGCGCGATGGATGGCCCCGTCCACGGCGATCCAGACCAGCCAGGCGATGAGTACGGTCAGCCCGATACGGATCAGGGCATGGCCGATGCGGGCACTGGTTGCCCCGGGCTCGCCGATGCCGAACAACGAAAACCCCCATACCCTCAGCGATAGATCGGCGAATATCACCCAGACCGCGCAATGCGCCAACGTAAAGCCCAGATGACGCAGCCTGTCGGCGAAATGGCTCTTGAGCGTATAGCGTGCCGCTCGCTCGTGCTGACGTCGGATGACGCCCGTGACCACCAGCGCGAGCACGAGAAAGACAGTGCACACCATGGCACGGGCAAAGGCGGCGTCGGTTTTGCCACCGGTCACGAAGATCGCCACCAGCGAGGCGATCACCAGCAGCAACGCAGGCACATGCCAGAGCCGAGCCGCGAACGTCACCAGATCGCGGAAATTGTTGTTCAGACGATTCTTGAGCCGTCGGTTGCTGATCAGATGCGCGACCGGTCGGCGGATACGGATCACCAGAATGCCGCTCAATACGGCGGCCACGACGTTGGCGGATACCGACAGCCAATCCGACAGGCTGTATCCCAGCAGGCCGATCATGCGGTTGCTGTTGACGGCATCGCCGAATGCAACCAGCGCACCAATGAAAAACAGCGGCATCAGTGCCTTGTCATGAAGGATTGATACGGCCACCCGGCGGTGCCCGCGGGTGAACAGGGCGATCACGACATCGAAGACGGTCGAGAGCAGGCGCCCGCACAGCGCGACATAAGCCAGTACCAGCAACGAGGCTCGTGCCGGCGTGGCTGTTTGTAGCAGGCGCACGCTGGCCAGCAGCAGCCCGAACGTGAAAAGCCAGGGAAAGACACGACGCGTGAAATGCGCAAGCAGCATCCAGGGCCGGGGTTCCGGCGGCAGCACGAGGGGCCAGCCGCGATGCACGAACAACCGTCGCGCCGCTGCCATCAGCCCGGCGAGCAGCGTGGCCCATATCAGAAGGCCAATGCCGATCGCGCTCAGATTGCGGGCCAGTTCGCGTCGCTCGGTCTGCGCGATCAACGCGCCGGCCTCGGCGGCGGCATCGCTGGCGTGGGCTTGCCATACGGCTGTCGGCGAGTCGCCGCTGGCCGACTTCGACGACAGATCGGAAAACGAGTCGGCCAGAGCGCCGAGCAGGCCGCCGCTGGTGGTCACCGAGGTCCTGTTCTGATCGGCCTCGGCCTGGGTGGTCTGCTTGAGCTGTTTGAGCTGGGCCAGCAGCGCGCGCCGCTCGTCCTCGTTCTCCAGTGTCTGGATGACGTCATCCAGCGATGTCGCAAGCTGCTTGCTATCGATCTGCTTGGTCTGCGCGCTCTGCCCGGCCAGTGATTCGACGCTGGCCATCCCCTGTGCCCAAGCCTGCGTGTTGAACGTGGCGATAGCAGCGAGCACGACAAGAAACAGGCCGGCAACTAATGGGCGAGGCGCCAATCGAAGCATTATCGAACCCAGGTTGGATGAAGAAAGCCGGCACGCGCGCGACGTTGGCCGTTGGATGAAGTATCGAGCCCTGACCGTGTGCGAACAAGTCGAGGGCGCGGCCGATTATGTCTTCGCCATGCACAGATTTGATGGATCGCGCGCAATCGGCCGCGGCGTTTTGTCGCAGTGGTCGCAGCGATATTGTCCGCCATCCAGGCCCTGGCATGAGGACGAAACCGATGATTGCTTGCTCCAGGCGTGTCCGGTCGTTGCCCAGCGCCCCGACGGATCCCGGTTCAGATTGACCGCGACTTAACGGCCCATGTATTTTATCGATCCTGAAACACGAATCGCGAGAGTGGCTCGTGCTTTTCTACCGGGTCGGCGGCGGGTGCCGGCCCCGCCGTTTTCACGAGCTTCGATAGCGCAGCCACCGCGATTCGCGGATGGCCTCGATCGGCTCCAAGGCTTGAGACGCAATGCTTAGAAACAGTCTTCGCTTGTTCGCGGGCGCGATGATGATCGGCCTTACGTTGCTGGTCAGCGGTTGCGACTTCAGCTACATGTCCACGATGAACCCGGTTGGGCCGATCGGTGAGACCGAGCGTGACATCACGCTGCTCACGATTCTGCTCATGGCGTTCGTGTTCATCCCGATTCTCGGCATGACCATTGCCATCGCCTGGCGCTACCGCTCGACCAGCACAAACTCCAAGTACACGCCGGACTGGGATCACTCCTGGCTGGTGGAATTGTTTGCCTGGGGCGGGCCGATCATCATTCTCATCATCCTGGCGGTGATGACGTGGATATCGACCCACGATCTGGATCCCTACAAGGCGATCGATTCGGACGCCAAGCCGATTCGTATCAACGCCGTGGCAACCGACTGGAAATGGCTGTTCGTCTATCCGGAGGAAAACGTGGCCTCCGTCAACGAATTCGCTTTCCCGAAGAACGTGCCGCTGGAGATCCATCTGACCTCGAACTCGGTCATGAATGCCTTCATGATCCAGCGCATGGGCACGCAGATCTTTGCCATGTCCGGCATGCGGACCAAGCTGCATCTAATGTCGCGCGAAACGGGTAATTTCGATGGCGGCAACTATCAGTACACCGGCGACGGGTTCTCCAAGATGCGCTTTGTGGCACGCGGCATGACGAAGGCGGGCTACCAGCAGTGGCTCGACAAGGTGCGTGCTCAGGGACAGCCGCTCGATATGGCGAAGTTCAAGAAGTTCGCCGAGCCGAGCGTGGTCGAAGACGCTGTCTACTTCTCGCCGGTGCAGGACGAGCTGTTCTGGAAGGTCATCGACCAGTTCCATACGCCCGGCAAGTCGGATGTGGTGCATGCCACGAGCAGTCACGACATCCTGCCCGACAGCGGGACCGGCGCCGAACACGGCACGGCCCATTGATGAGATTGAGTTCGCCGCAAGCGACTTTCCGGTTCCCAGTGAGATGAAATCATCATGAACCTACTCGGCAAGCTTTCACTCGACGCGATCCCAGACGAGCCGATCATCCTCGCCGCCGACATCATGATGGTGCTGGTGGCCGTGGGGCTCGTTGCAGCGATCACGTACTACGGCAAGTGGAAATATCTATATGACGAGTGGTTGACCACGGTCGACCACAAGAAGATCGGCGTGATGTACATCATCGTCGCCATGGTCTTCCTGATGCGCGGCTTCATCGATGCCTTGATGATGCGTGCTCAGCAGGCGATCGCCAGCGGTGGCTCGGAAGGCTACCTGCCGCCGCACCACTTTGCCGAGCTGTTCACCGGCCACGGCACCATGATGATCTTCTTCATGGGCATGCCGTTCTTGATCGGCCTGATGAATATCGCGGTGCCGACCCAGATCGGCGCACGCGATGTGGCCTATCCGTATCTGAATGCGGTCAGCCTGTGGTTGACGGTGTCGGCCGGCATGCTGGTCATGGCGTCGCTCGCGGTCGGCCATTTCTCCGATGCCGGCTGGACAGGCTATGCGCCGTATTCGGGCATCAAGTCCAACCCGGGTGTGGGCGTGGACTACTGGATCTGGGCGCTGCAGATTTCGGGCATCGGCACCACCATCACCGGTATCAACTTCTTCGTGACGATCATGAAGGAGCGTGCACCGGGCATGAATCTCATGCGCATGCCGATGTTCACGTGGACATCGCTGTGTACGAACATCCTGATGGTTCTGGCCTTCCCGGCGCTGACCGTGGTGCTGGCTCTGCTGTCGCTTGATCGCTACGTCGGCACGCACTTCTTCACGTCGGACGGCGGCGGCAATCAGATGATGTTCGTGAACATGTTCTGGGTCTGGGGCCACCCCGAGGTTTATATTCTGATCCTCCCGGCCTTCGGTGTGTTTTCGGAAGTGACCGCCACGTTCTCCAACAAGCGCCTGTTCGGCTATGCCTCGCTGGTCTACGCGACCATGGTGATTGCGCTTCTGTCGTTCACGGTCTGGGTTCATCACTTCTTCACGATGGGTCAGGACGCCACCCGTAACTCGATCTTCGCGATCGCCACGATGATCATCGGTGTGCCCACGGGCGTGAAGATCTATGACTGGCTGTTCACGATGTTCCGCGGGCGGATCCGCTTCAATCTCCCGATCCTGTGGACGCTGAGCTTCATCATCACGTTCACTATCGGGGGCATGACCGGCGTGATGCTTGCCATCCCGGGCATCGACTTCAAGATGCACAACGGGCTGTTCCTGGTTGCGCATTTCCACAACGTGCTGATCCCCGGCATGCTGTTCGGCCTGTTCGCCGGCTACCACTACTGGTTCCCGAAAGCCTTTGGCTTCTGCCTGGACGAAGTCTGGGGACGCCGGGCGTTCTGGGGCTGGACCATCGGCTTCTACTTCGCCTTCATGCCGCTGTATATCCTCGGCTTGATGGGCATGCCGCGACGCATGGTGACCTACGATGATCCGGCGTGGCAGCCGTTCCTGATCGTGGCCGCTATCGGCGCGCTGTTTGTGGCCTTCGGCGTACTGTCGTTGATCATTCAGCTGATCGTGTCGATTCGGGACCGCGAGCAACTCAAGGATGTCTCGGGCGATCCGTGGAACGGCCGGACACTGGACTGGGCCACGGCATCCCCGCCGGCCGAGTACAACTTCGCGGTCATTCCCGAGGTTCAGGATCGAGATGCCTGGACCGACATGAAGGCGCGTGGCGTGGCGTATGCCCGCCCTGACAAGTACGACGATATCCATATGCCGAAGAACACGGCAGCTGGCTTCATCCTCGGTGCCTTGTCCTTCGTGTTCGGCTTTGCCCTGATCTGGCACATCTGGTGGCTGGTGGCCGTCAGTGGTGCGGCCATGATCGCGACGGTGATCATCCGTGGCTGTGACGACGACACCTGGTTCGTCATTCCGGCCGATGAAGTCAAGCGACGCGAAGACAAGCGTTTCGAAGCACTCGAAAAAGCCGGCGTGGTCTAAGGACCCGTCGGCCCGAGCTGCACTTTTCGTCCTGCCTAGTCAACTGGAAAGCTAATATGAGTCACGGCGCCAACACCGTTCATGGCGCATCGAGGCCCGATACCATCGTCAACTTCGGGTTCTGGGTGTACCTGATGAGCGATGTGATCCTCTTCTCGATGCTGTTCACGATGTTCGTAGTGGTATCGGACAACACCTTCGGCGGTCCCGGTGGGGCCGAGCTGTTCAAGCTCCGTGATGTCTTTTTCGAGACGATGGCGCTGTTGTTCTCCAGTATCACCTTCGGCTTTGCGATGCTTTCGATGCACGCCAAGCACAAGGGCGGGGTGCTGCTCTGGCTGCTGGTGACCTTCATCTTCGGCGTGCTGTTCGTCACGCTCGAACTGCACGAGTTCTACGAGCTCATTCACGAAGGCGCGACTCCGCAGACCAGCGCGTTCCTGTCGGCGTTCTTCACGCTGGTGGGCACGCACGGCACCCACGTAACCTTCGGCCTGATCTGGATTCTGGTGATGGTCGGTCAGGTCGCGTTCAAGGGCGTGACGCCGCCGGTGGCCTCGCGGTTGTTCCGCCTGGCGCTGTTCTGGCATTTCCTGGACATCGTTTGGATCGCGGTGTTCTCCACGGTCTATCTTTCGGGAGTCATGGGATGAGTCATTCTCCGGCCCACGAAGAACATCACGAAGACACCCGTCTTGGCGGTCTGAACGTCAAGACCTATATCACGGGCTTCGTTCTGTCGTTGATTCTTACCATCATCCCGTTCGGGGCCGTCGGCTTCGAGTGGTTTGACACGGGGACCACGCTGATCGTGGTGGCCGTGGCCGCGGTGGTGCAGATTCTGGTGCAGATGTTCTTCTTCCTGCATCTGGACTTTTCGGCCGAAAACGCCTGGAACACCGGATCGGCGCTGTTCAGTGTGCTCATTCTGGCCGTGCTCGTCGGGGGTACGCTCTGGCTCATGTACAGCCTGGAAATGCGTACCATGGTCGGTATGTAGCCAAGGTCTTGTGGCACGAAAAAAAGCCGGGTCGTCGTCAGACAACCCGGCTTTTTTGTGTCTGGCGTTTCGGCCCTTCGGCGTCGATCGGGGCGTGAGTATGCATCGCGCCGGATCCGAAAGCCGAAAAGACGAACGCGCCGTTACAAGCAAACGGGGTCCATGGCGTGCCTTATGCACGCCTCGATGTGAAACGCGGCAGGCGGATGGCGGCTCGACCTGATTGGCCGTGCGATCGTTCGCCCGCCATCGGCGCCGATTGCGCGGGCACGGCATGCCGCAAGGCTTACAGCGCCGCTCGCAGTGCCGGGTAAAGCCGCGTGAACGTGTCGTAGCGCGGGCGATAAGTGGCCACGAGATCGGCGTCGGGTTGCTGGAACTCGGTAGGCAGCTCGACCATCGCGGCGACCGCGCTGTGTACATTGTCGTAGACGCCGGCGCCCACCGCGGCCAGTAGCGTGGCGCCGTATGCCGGGCCTTCCTGATCGTCCTGCACGGCCACCGGCTTGTTCAACACGGCGGCGATAATCGCGCGCCAGACCGGGCTGTGGGCGCCGCCGCCGCCGAGAATCAGGCGCTGCGGCACCACGCCCTGAGCTTCGATACGTGTCAGTGAGTCGCGCAGCGAAAATGCGACGCCTTCGAGAATCGCCCGGATCATATGGCGCTTGTCGTGCGACAGCGTCAGGCCGATCCAGGCGCCGCGGGCCGTGGCGTCCATGTGGGGGGTGCGTTCGCCGGCCAGATAGGGCAGAAAGAACAGATCGTCGGCCCCGGGGGCAACGGTCGCTGCTTCGTCGGCCAATAGGCCATGAAGATTCACGCCCAGCCGTTCGGCCACGCCGGCTTCGGCCTGAGCGAATTTCTGGGCAAACCAGGCGAGGCTGCCACCGGAAGCCAGTGAGACGCCCATCAGGTGGTAGGCGCCGGGTACGGCATGACAGAAGCAGTGCAATTCGCCGCTGGCATCCGGAGTGGCCGTATCGCTGTGGGCAAAGACCACCCCGGAGGTGCCGACCGAAACCAGCGCGGTGTGATCGTCGATGATGCCGCCGCCCACGGCCGCCGCGGCATTGTCGCCGGCGCCGGCAACGATGGGTATGGCCTCACCCAGGCCAGTGGCGGCTGCGCCATCGGCCGACACGCGGGCACAGATCGCCGGGCCTTCGTGAACATCCGGCAGCCAGGCTCGCGGAATATCGAGAGCGGCGAGTATCTCGTCCGACCAGTCGCGCTTTGCAAGGTCGAGGAGCAGGGTGCCCGCCGCATCCGAGGCGTCGGTGGCCAGCATGTTGGACAGGCGGTAACGGATATAGTCCTTGGGCAGAAGCACGTGGGCCAGCCGTGCGTAGTTTTGTGGTTCGTTGTCGCGCAGCCAGATGATCTTGGGCGCCTGGAAACCGGTGAGCGCCGGGTTGCCGGCGATCTCGCGCAGACGAGTCCGGCCGACGGCGGCCTCGATCTGATCACAGGCGGCACTCGTGCGTTGATCGTTCCAGAGGATGGCCGGGCGAATGACCTCGCCCGCGGCATCCAGAAACACAGCGCCATGCATCTGCCCGGTCAGGCCGATGGCGCTGATTGCGGCCTCAGTCTCGTCGGCCAGCTCGGCCAGAACCGTGCAGGCGGCGGCCCACCAGTCTTCCGGGCGCTGTTCGGTCCAGCCCGGTTGTGGCGTGAGCAACGGATAATCGGCCGAGGCGCGGGCGAGGACGTGGCCGCGCTCATCCACGGCGACCGCCTTGGCCGAGCTGGTACCGATATCCAGACCGATAAAGCACTTGCGTGTGGAGCTGCCCATTTGTGAATCTCCTCGTGCCAGAATGATGACAAGCCGTCACGATTCATGGCCTATGTTTTTTGGGTCAATCGTGGGACCGAAACCATACATCAGCCATAACCGGCCCGCGGCGGCCGATTCGCTGTCAGCTCAAAGGAAAGCACATGAAGTTCTTTGTCGATACCGCCAATGTGGATGAGATCCGCGAACTTGCCGATGCAGGCCTGCTCGACGGCGTGACCACCAACCCGAGCCTGATCAACAAGGCCGGGCGCGATTTCATCGAGACCATTACCGAAATCTGCCAGGTCGTGGACGGCCCGGTCAGCGCCGAAGTGGCCGCGACCGATTACGACACGATGATGAAAGAGGGCGAGAAGCTGGCCACGATCGCCGACAACGTATGCGTCAAGGTGCCGTTGACGCCGGCCGGCCTGAAAGTGGGCAAGCATCTGGTCGATAACGGCCAGGCCATCAACGTGACGCTGTGCTTCTCCGCGGCCCAGGCGATGCTGGCCGCCAAGATCGGCGCGACCTATATCTCGCCCTTCATCGGCCGCCTGGACGATATCGGCCAGGAAGGCATGACCCTGATCCGCGAGATCGGCGATATCTATGCCGCCTATCCCGAGATCGATACTCAGGTGCTGGCGGCCTCGATCCGCGGGCCGCAGCACGTGGTGCAGGCCGCACTGTCCGGTGCCGATGTCGTGACCGTGCCGCCCAAGGTGCTGCACCAGATGTTCAATCATCCGTTGACCGACAAGGGGCTGGAGCAGTTCGTGGCCGATTGGCAGGCCACCGGTCAGTCGATTCTGTAACGAGCGCTCTCATGACCGATATCGTGACGTTTGGCGAAGTCCTGGCCGAGTTCATGGCGCTGGAGACCAACCAGTCGCTTGGGGTGCCCGGCCACTTCGCCGGTCCGTTTCCCGGCGGCGCGCCGGCGATCTTCATCGATCAGGCCGCCAAGCTGGGCAGTAGCGCGGCGATGGTCAGCTGTGTGGGCGATGATGCCTTCGGGCGCATGCTCGTCGAGCGTCTGGCCGCCGATGGCGTGAATGTCTCGGCGATTGCCACGCGCGCCGAGGCCACCACGGCCAGCGCGTTCGTGACCTACTACGATGACGGCCAGCGGGATTTCATCTTCAATATCGCCAATGGCGCCTGTGCCGAGATCGCACCGCGCCAGTTCGATGGGGTGCTGGCCGGCTGCAAGCTGTTTCATATCGCCGGAACGTCCTTGTTCTCCGGGCACATGATCGATCTGGCCCGGCAGGCGGCTGATCGTGTGAAAGCCGCCGGTGGCCGCGTATCGTTCGATCCGAACGTGCGCAAGGAGACACTGGCCCGTTCCGGGGCCCGTGAAGCGCTGACCGATCTGCTCTCGCGCACCGATATCCTCTTGCCCAGCGACAGCGAACTGAACGTGCTGGTCGGTATCGATGACGACGAGCGGGCCGTCGAGCGGGCGCTTGCCCTGGGCGTCACCGAAATCGCGTGGAAGAACGGCCGGCATGGCTGTCGTTATTACGACGGCCGGACCGTGACCCACCATGAAAGCTTTGCCGTGACCGAGGTTGATCCAACCGGTGCCGGGGATTCCTTCGGGGCCACGTTCTGTACGCTGCGGACCCAGGGCATGGCCGCGGCGGATGCCCTGGCTTATGCCAATGCGGCCGGGGCCACGGCGGTATCGCGACGCGGGGCCATGGAGGGAACCTCCACGCGGGGCGAACTCGATGCGTTCATTGCCAGCCACGGCTGAGCGGCACCGATCCGCTAATCGACGCGTTGCTCGCTGAACCGTCGCCCCTTGGCAATCGCCTGCCGGGGCGGCGGTTTTTTTATGCCCGGTCGCCGGCGGATCCGCGTCTACGATGAAAGGCGAATAGCCTTCGAGTGAAACTTTTTCCATCATGAGAAAAATATTGCACGTCGCCAGTACGAACCGGCGCGCGTCGTTTCATGGGGAAGGAGTAAGGCATGACGTTCAAGTATCTGACGGCACAGGCGCTGATCGGCGGGCTGATCTTCAGCGCGTGCGGGCTTGCAACAGCCCAGGCCGCCACCCAGATCACCATCGCCACGGTCAACAACCCCGACATGGTGACGATGCAGAAGATGACCCCGGCGTTCGAGAAGACACACCCGGGCATCAAACTCAACTGGGTCACGCTGCCGGAAAACGCGCTGCGCCAGAAAGTGACCACCGATATCGCCAGCAACGCCGGGCAATACGACGCGGTCATGCTGTCGAACTACGAAACGCCCATCTGGGCCAAGAACGGCTGGCTCGTACCCTTCGACAACCTGCCGGATTCCTATCACGCCGATGATCTGCTTGAATCGGTCAAGCAGGGCCTGACGGTCAACGACAAGCTCTACGCATTGCCGTTCTACGCCGAATCCTCGATCACGTATTACCGCAAGGACCTGTTCAAGAAAGCCGGCCTGTCGATGCCCGAGCAGCCGTCCTATGATCAGATCGAGAAATTCGCGGCCAAGCTCAACGACCCAAAGAACCATACCTACGGCATCTGTCTGCGCGGCCTGCCGGGGTGGGGCGAGAACATGGCGTTCTTTTCCACCATGGTGAACACCTATGGCGGGCGCTGGTTCGACATGAGCTGGAAGCCGCAGCTGACCAGCGATGCCTGGAAGCAGGCCGCCACGCAGTACAAGAAGCTGCTGACGCAATACGGCCCGCCCGGCGTGACTTCCAACGGCTTCACCGAATCCGAGACGCTGTTTGCCAACGGCCAGTGCGGTATGTGGATCGACTCCACCGTGGCGGCCGGCTATCTCTCGGATCCCGCCAACTCCGAGGTCGCCAAGTCCACGGGCTTTGCCCAGGCCCCGGTGGCCAAAACCGAGAACGGCTCGAGCTGGCTCTACAGCTGGGCACTGGCGGTGCCCAAATCCTCCAACAAGCAGGAGGCTGCCAAGACGTTCGTCGAGTGGGCCACCTCGCAGGAGTATATCCAGCTGATTGCCGACAAGCATGGCTGGGTCGCCGTGCCGCCGGGCACGCGCCACTCGACCTATGACAGTGCCGAGTATCAGAAAGCCGCACCCTTTGCCAGGCTGGTCGAAAAGGCGATCGCAAGCGCTGATCCCAAGCACCCGACTGCCGAGCCGGTGCCCTATACCGGCATCCAGTTCGTGGATATCCCGCCGTTCCAGGCCATCGGCACCCGAACGGGCCAGATCATGGCCGGCATCTTGTCTGGCCAGACCAGCGTGGCGCAGGGACTGAGCCGGGCTCAGGCCTTCACCGAGCGCATGATGATGCAGTCGGGTTATCCGACAGAATGATCGCGTACGGATGACGGTTTTTCGACGCGGACCGGATCGGCTCCAGTCTGCGTCGTTTTCTGACGCGTCAGCGTTTGTTGAAACACGTGCCTAACGACAGGGACCTGCTCTTGGCCTCTACCATCACACACGACACCGAAACGGCCCGGGCCGCGGCTCGGCGCGAAAAGGCGCGTCGCGCCCCGGCCAAGTGGTTGCTGGCCCCGGCCGTGATCTTTCTGCTGGTCTGGATGATCGTGCCGTTGGCGATGACGGGGTATTACTCGTTTCGCAACTACAACCTGATGATGCCGTCCATCACCGGCTGGGCCGGCTGGACGAATTACAAGATCCTCTGGGGCGACCCCACGTTCTGGTCTGCTCTCGGGGTGACTCTGCTGATCGTGGTGGTCTGTCTGGCCGTCACCGTGGGGCTGGGCCTGGCTCTGGCACTGTTGTTTCATCGCAACTTCGTCGGACGCGGCGTGGCCCGTACCCTGGCCGTGGCGCCGTTTTTCGTGATGCCGGTCGTCACCGGTCTGATCTGGAAGAACATGCTCTTCCATCCGGCCTATGGTCTGCTGGCCTGGCTGTTTCGTACCCTCGGCTTCGAGCCCATCGATTGGCTGGCCCAGTTCCCGCTGGCCTCGATCATCACGATGATCAGCTGGGAATGGACGCCGTTTGCCATGCTGGTGCTGCTCACCGGCTTGCAGTCATTGCCCGAGGATCAGCTGGAAGCAGTGCGCCTGGACGGGGCGAACAAGTGGCATGAGTTCCGCCATATCGTGATCCCCCATCTGGGCCAGGTGCTCTATGTGGTGGTCATGCTGGAATCCATCTTCTTTCTGACCTCGTTCGCCGAGATCTACACCACCACCAGCGGCGGGCCGGGAACGGCCTCGACCAACCTGCCGTACTATATTTTTCAGGGTACGTTCGTGCAGTACGACATCGGCGTCTCGTCGGCAGCCGCTATCGGGGCCGTGATTCTGGCCAATATCTTCGCGATCTTCCTGATTCGTTTCGTGGCCGGCAACCTCAACGCAGGAGAAGCTCGATGAGTGCGCAGGCCAAACGTTTTTCCGGCGCCAATATCGCTTTCGGTGTGCTCGGCTGGGCCGTGGCTCTTCTGATGTTCCTGCCGCTGATCTGGCTCTTGGTTACCGCGTTCAAGACCGAGGCCGAGGCGTTCACGGTCACCCCGCAGCTGTTCTTCGAGCCCACGCTGGACAGCTTCAAGGCGGCACTCGCTCAGGGCGCTGGCTACTGGCACTACGCCTGGAACTCGGTTTTCACCGCGCTCGCCTCGACCGTGATCGGACTGATGCTCACGGTGCCGGCGGCCTATGCCATGGCCTTCTATCCGTCCAAACGCACCGATTTCACGCTGGTCTGGATGGTCTCGACCAAGTTCATCCCGGCTGTGGGCGTGCTGGTACCGATCTTTCTGGTCTACAAGACCATCGGCCTGCTGGATAACGTCTGGGGGCTGATCGCGCTCTACACGGCCATGAATCTGCCGATCATGATCTGGATGGTGTATTCGTATTTTCGCGACATCCCCAAGGATCTCGTCGAGGCCGCCAATATCGACGGGGCCTCGATGGGCCAGACCATGCTCAAGGTGATTCTGCCGTTGGCCACGCCGGGCCTGGCCTCGACCGGGCTGCTGGCATTGATTCTGGCGTGGAACGAGTCGTTCTGGTCGATCACCATGACCAACTACCAGGCCTCGACGCTTCCGGTCTACATCGCCTCGTTCAAATCGGCCGAAGGCATGTTCTGGGCCAAGATGTCGGCGGCTTCGGTATTGTCCATCGCCCCGATCATCGTGCTGGGCTGGTTCGCCCAGCGCCAGATGGTGCGCGGGCTGACCTTCGGCGCGGTCAAGTAGGGAAATACCGGGCCGCACGCAGACGTGTGCGCCCGTCCGCGGATACAAACCCGTGCTTATCCGCGTTCATCGGCGTACGAACAGAAACTTCTGAGAGATCACCATGGCAGTCGTAGCACTCAAGAACGTCGGCAAGCAGTACCCCGGTGCGGCCAGTCTGGCGGTCGAGGATTTCAATCTGACCACCCACGACGGCGAGTTCATCGTGCTGGTGGGCCCCTCGGGCTGTGGCAAGACGACCACGATGCGCATGATCGCCGGCCTGGAAGAGCATACCCAGGGCACGATCGAGATCGGCGGGCGCGACGTGACCGGCGTCGTACCCAAGGATCGTGATATCGCCATGGTCTTTCAGAGCTATGCGCTGTATCCGCACATGAGCGTGCGCGACAACATGGCGTTTTCATTGAAGCTCAAGAAATACGCCAAGGCCGATATCAACAAGCGCGTCGAAGACGCCGCCGAGGTGCTGGGCATCACGCCCCTGCTGGACCGTAAGCCGCGTGCGCTGTCCGGCGGGCAGCGCCAGCGTGTGGCCCTGGGGCGTGCCATCGTGCGCCAGCCCCAGGTGTTTCTGATGGACGAGCCGCTGTCCAACCTGGATGCCAAGCTGCGCGTGGATATGCGTGCCGAAATCACCAAACTGCATCGCAAGCTGGGCGTGACGACCTTCTACGTCACCCACGACCAGACCGAGGCCATGACCATGGGCCAACGGATCGCGGTGATGAAGGACGGCGTCGTCCAGCAGATCGACAGCCCCAACAACCTCTACCAGCAGCCGGCCAACGTGTTCGTCGGCGGCTTCATCGGCACCCCGGCGATGAATTTTCTTGATGCGGCTGTCGCCAACGGTACGGCAACCGGCCCCGATTTTTCGCTGGCGCTGGACGCAGCCCGGCGGGAGGTCGCCGGTACGCGCGAGCGGCTGCATGTCGGGATTCGGCCCGAGCATCTGCATCTGGCCGGCAACGAGGCCGATGCCCAGTCACTCAAGGGCGAGGTCGAGGTGGTCGAGCCCCTGGGCGCGCTGACCATGATCCAGGTACGCGTGGGCGATACCAAGGTCACCGCCCAGATCGAGCCGCACCAGCAGGTCGAAATGGGCGATACCGTGGCGCTGACCTGTGCCGCGGACAAGCTCTATCTGTTCGATACCGAAAGCCAAGACACGCTCATCGGCATCGATTCCGGCGTGGCCGACCAGCCCGCGGCCTGATTCCCATTGCCTGATGCAGCGGCCGGTCGGCCCGGTCGCTGCTTTTCTCGGAGCCTTGTATATGCCCGCACTCAACAACGCGGCACTCGGCCAGCTCGATACGAGCGTGGCCACGCCGGCCTATGACCGCAGCCGGGTCACCATCGGCATCGTGCATTTCGGTGTCGGGGGGTTTCATCGTGCCCATCAGGCCATGTATCTCGACGACTTGATGAACGCCGGCCAGGCGCTGGATTTCGGCATCTGCGGCGTGGGCGTCATGCCTTCGGACAAGCGCATGGCCGATGTCATGGCCGCTCAGGACGGGCTGTACACGCTGGTCGAGAAACACGCCGACGGTACCTACGCGCCGCGCGTGATCGGCTCGATCATCGACTACAAGTTCGCCCCGGACGACGTCGAGGACGTGCTGGCCACCCTGACCGCCGAGACGACGAAGATCGTCTCGCTCACCGTCACCGAAGGGGGGTACAACTTTCATCACGTCACCGGCGAGTTCGACTTCGATAACGCCGATGTGGCGCACGATCTGGGCGAGGGCGCCGTCCCCGGGACGACCTTCGGCCTGGTTACCGAGGCCCTGCGTCGTCGCCGGGCGGCCGGCACGCCACCGTTCACGGTGATGTCCTGTGACAATATCCAGTGCAATGGCGATGTGGCACGTGAAATGTTCACCGCCTTCGCCCGGGCCAAGGACGCCGAACTTGGCGCCTGGATGGTGGACAATGTGGCGTTTCCCAACTCCATGGTCGATCGCATCACGCCGGTGACCACCGATGCCGACCGCGCCGAGATCGCCGAACGGTTCGGCATCACCGACGCCTGGCCGGTGGTCTGCGAGCCGTTCACCCAGTGGGTGCTCGAGGATCATTTCACCCTGGGCCGGCCGGCCTATGACGACGTGGGCGTACAGATCGTCGACGACGTCATGCCCTATGAGCTGATGAAGCTGCGCCTGCTCAATGCCAGCCATCAGGCACTGACGTATTTCGGCTATCTGGCCGGCTATCGGTATGCCCACGAGGTATGTCAGGACAGACTGTTCGCCGATTTCCTGATGGCTTACATGACCCACGAGGGCCAGCCCACACTGCGCCCGGTGCCGGGCGTGGATCTTGAGCGCTACAAGGCCACCCTCATCGAGCGTTTCTCCAACCCAGAGATCCGCGACACGCTGGCCCGCCTGTGCGCGGAGTCCTCCGACCGGATCCCCAAGTGGCTCATGCCGGTGGTACGCGAGCAGCTGGCCGGCGGTGGCGATATTCATCGCAGTGCGGCCGTCGTGGCCAGCTGGGCGCGCTATGCCGAGGGCACGGACGAGGCCGGCGCGCCGATCGAGATCGTCGATCGCCTGGCCGAGTCGCTGATGGCCAGCGCCCAGCACAACCGCGACAATCCCACCGCATTCATCGAGAATCGTGAGCTGTTCGGCGATGTCATCGACGACGAACGCTTCGTCGCGGCCTATACGGATGCCTTGAATCGTCTTCACCGCGACGGCGCTCGTGCAACGCTGGAGGCGCTGGCCGACAAATAGCGGGGCTTTACAGCCAGTCTTGCAAATGAGAATTATTCTTAATAGAGTCTGCAGCAGCTGTTCGTCTACAGTCAGCGCTGCAGCGCGCTTTATCGATAGGAAATCTCATGTCAGAACAGATGCCGATTCGGCGTCGGCATTACCGATTCGCCGTCGCAGGCGTAAGCACGGCGCTTGCGACAACGGCTTTTCCCGCAGCCTATGCCCAGACGGAGCCGGCCCCTGTGCCCGCGGCGCCGGTTGCGCCGGTGCCCGCCGCGCCCGCGGGTTCGGCGACGACCACACTGGCGCCCGTGGTCGTCACCGAAACCGCGCTGAAGATCGCAATCCCGCTGAGCGAGACGCCGCGCTCGGTATCGGTGGTCGACCAGCAAGAGCTCATCGATCGTAACGTCCAGTCCCTGGACGATGCGCTGCGTTATCGCGCGGGTATCCTGACCGGCCAGTTCGGCGCCGATAACAATACGGACTGGTTCAAGGTGCGTGGCTTCGATGCGATCACCTACCAGGACGGGCTGCGGATCTATCAGGAGGGCTTCTATCAGTGGATGGTGCCGCCTTACGGCATCGAGCGGATCGAAGTGTTCAAGGGCCCGTCATCGATTCTTTACGGTCAGGCGCCGCCCGGTGGCCTGATCAACACCATCAGCAAGCGCCCCACGGATGAAGCACGTGGGCGTGTGGACGCCGGCTTTGGCAACCGCAACTATCGCCGGCTGGGGTTCGATGTCTCGGGGCCGGTCAAGAATCACGACAACGTTCAGTATCGGCTGGTCGGCCAGTACAAGGCGCGCGAAGGCCAGATCGACTACAGCGAGAACACTCGCTATTACATCGCCCCCAGCCTGAACATCGATTTCACCGACGATACCCAGCTTACGATCCTCACCAGTTTCCAGCGCGATAACGGCCGCCCGGCCAATCCGTTCAAGCTGGCTTACGGCACCCTCAACGATACCCCCTTCGGCAAGGTGAAACACGGGACCAGCTACAGCGAGCCGGCTTACGACCGCAACCAGGCCGAGCAGAACCAGGTCGGTTATCAGTTCAGGCATGACCTCGACGATACGTGGACGTTCAAGCAGAACGCCCGCTACAGCCACCGTGAGCTCGAGCTGCGCAGCAGCTACGTGCTGGCGCGCGTGGGCGAGCGCCGGGGGTCTCGCGGGCTGGTCTATCGCGACGGGCAGCTGGATGCGTGGACCATCGACAACCAGCTCATCGGCGAGTGGCAATGGGACAACGTCGAAAACACACTGTTGCTGGGGCTGGATTATCAGCACATCGATCAGGAAGGGCAGGAGGGCAATCTGTCGTCCTTCGGCCAGCCCATTGATCTGTTTGATCCGCAGTACGGTAATTTTCAGCCGATTGCCGATGGCGATCTCGTCGAGCGTCAGATCAAGAGCAAGCAGACCGGGCTCTACGTCCAGAACCAGATCAAGCTCTATGACCGGCTGGTGCTGCTGGGCGGTGTGCGCTATGACATGGCCGATCAGACCAACACCAACCGCACGGCCGGCACGGCCCAGGGCTATGACGTCGACAATTACTCCTACACCGGCGGTGTTCTGGTCAACGCCGGCTACGGTTTGTCACCCTATTTCAGCTATACCGAGTCGTTTGATCCGTTGGGCCGGACCACAACGGCCGAGGATCAGTACGAGCCGCGACAGGGGCGCCAGTACGAAACCGGTATCAAGTTCGCCCCGGAGGGTTGGGACGGCTACGCCACGCTGGCCGCCTTCGATCTGACGGAAACCAACACCCTGATCACGTCGCCGGCCGGCTTTCAGGTCCAGAGCGGCGAGCGACAGTCCAGAGGCATCGAGTTTGAAACTGTCGGCTATATCGGCCGCGGCATGCAGCTCATCGGCAGTTATTCATATACCGATGCCGAGGTGGATCAGTCAGAAGCCGTGCGCGGCGCGCGCGCTGCCCTGATTCCGCGCCATCAAGCCTCGCTGCGTGCGGAATATCAGTTCGCACCGAATACCGTGTTGTCCAGGCTGAAAGTCGGCCTGGGGGCGCGCTATGTCGGCGAGAGCGTCGACGGCAATCTGACCGTGCCCGACTACACGGTCTTCGATGCGTTGGCCATCTACGACGTGAACGAGCACTGGCAGGTTCAGGTCAACGGCACCAACATCTTCGACAAGGAGTATGTCGCAAGCTGTGATTACTGGTGCTACTACGGCGCCCCGGCCAGCGTGATCGGCAATATCAGCTATCGTTGGTAAAGCAGCGGTCGTGACGGGTCGCTGCGGGGGGCTGCGTTCATCTCTCGTGATGAGGCGCAGTGCCCGCCTGCCTCAGCCGAGCGGCCGGGCGTCATGCCCGGCACTGACACGCCCGGGTCAATCGCCAGGAGCATGCGAGATCGGCGGTTCCGGATCACGCCGGCCTTGCAAGGATCGGCGGCTGTCGCGGGGCGCGACACCGCTGGATGAATCCGCCAACGAGACGCGATAACTCGTGGGCTATCGCGCCCGTGCGCCCATCGGCGTGATCGGCGCAATCTGCGGATCGTCTTGAAGCACGAAGTCCAGGCGCGCTGGGTCGGTCTTCAATCCTGCTCGCTCAGCAGAAAGTCCGAGGGCAGGCGTACCAGGGTGGCCCCCCACGACAGCCCCACACCAAAACCCACGAGCAGCACGAGCGCGCCGGGCTTGATCTGACCGGTCAGCACGGCGCGCTTCAGGGCGATCGGCACACTGCAGGAGACGGTATTGCCGATGTCCTCCATGCAGACCACGAATTTCTCTTCGGGCAGGCCGAGCCGGTCACGGATGCCGTCCAGCACCATGGCACTGGCCTGATGGGGCACCACTGCATCGACATCGTCGAGCGTGATGCCGGCCTTGTCGCAGGTCTCGCGTACCGCTCGCGGGACTTCTCGCAGCGTGAATTCGACCACGGCGCGGCCGTTCATGAAGATGTTGTGGTCCGAGCGCGTATTGCCGTGTCGGTCGGTGTATTCCTCGACCGCGGTATCGGCCGCGCGTCGACGCATGCCCGATGTCGGCACGATCAGATCATCCGCGCCGCGGCCGTCGGTGCCATAGACGAAGGGCCCGATACGTGGCTCGCCTCCGGCCTCACGATCGGTGAGCAGCGTGGCGGCCGCGGCGTCGCCAAACAGCGCCCGTACGCTCTTGTCGCCCGGATTGACGAACTTGGAGTAGGTATCGGCGGTTATCAGCAGCAGCCGCGTGGCCTGGCCGGATTCGATCAGCGCCTTGGCCACGCCCAGCGCATAGATATAGCCCGAACAGCCCAGATTGATATCCAGCGCGCCGATATGCGTGGGCAGGCCCAGACGTTCCTGTACCAGGCACGCCGTGGTCGGCGCCAGGTAATCCGGTGTCTGGGTGGTGAAGATCAGGTAATCGATCGAGGCGCGATCGATACCGGTTTTCTCGATCAGCCGTTCGGCGGCCACGACGCCGAAGTCCGAAGCGCATTCAGACTCGTCTGCGACATGCCGGGCCCGAATGCCGGTCTTTTCGGCAATCCGTTCGAGCGGCCAGTTGGGAAAGCGCGCCGCGATCTCTTCGATGGATTCGGTGCGCTCGGGGAGCATGTATTCGATGGCGTCTATGACAGCAGACATCGGACCTCTGCGGGGCTAGTCGTGGATCGGGGCGAAGCAGTGCATCGCACGGCCGGCTCTTGTCGGCCGGTGTCTGCGCGATACACGCATTATAACGGGTTACTCGACCGGATAACCGGCGTCCTGCCAGTCGGCAAACCCGCCGGTCATGATCTGGACGTCGGCATAGCCGGCCGCATGCAGGATTTCGGCCGCGCGTTCGGCACGGGCGCCGACCTTGCAGTACGTGATCACCGGCGTGCCCAGCGCCAGATCCAGATCGGGATCGCTGGCGATCCGGGGCAGCGGATGCAGCCGCGCGCCGGCGATATGTCCGTCAGCCCATTCGTCGGGTTCGCGCACGTCGATCATCGTGGCACCGTCTTTTTGCGCGGTGCGTGCCTGATGATGATCGAGTACGGGCAGGGTGTCGTCTTCGGGCGCCTTGTCGGGCGCGTTGAGAGTCTTGTTCACAGCGCGACGGAGATGATCGAGCATGGGCGTACGGTTCGGCGGACGTATAACACCCGTTAGATTACGCCATTCGTCGGATACTGTCGTGCGGTCGATGCGGCCGGGCCGTATTGTCTTTGTGTGTCATTGATACTCATTCGTATTTAGCATAAGGTTGCCGCGTCAGCCACGATGCGTCGATCGCGCATCCGGAGTTTCAATGTTCGAAGTCAATGCCTGCCGTTTCGAAGTGCAAGGGC
>PBAO01000048.1 GCA_002715985.1 Lysobacterales bacterium
GGGTTGGGCCGCAAATCGCGCCCTGCGGCGTTGCGAGTCTTGATCGTGGCACGCCACGACGCGGCGACTCGCGCCTTGCAGGACACGATTTGCGGACGCCAACGCGGCGCTCGCATGAAACGGCAACAGGCCCTGCGATATCCCGGGCGGGCGAGATAACCGCCGCCCGGGTGCCTGCCATCGACCTGCGCGTCGATGCCCGCTTTTCATTTGTTGCCTGCGGCCATGAACGACTCCTCCGACGGACCCTCACGGACGGGCATGGCTGGTGCCATTGCCCGACATTTCGATTTTGCGGGCGAGGGCACCGATTTCAGGCGTGAAACGCTGGGCGGGCTGACCACCTTTCTGGCCATGGCCTACATCATGTTCGTGAACCCCACGATCCTGGCGGCCGCCGGCATGGATCGCGGGGCGGTATTCACCGCCACCGCGCTGGCCGCCATCGTGGGCACGACGCTCATGGGCCTGATCGCACGCTACCCGGTGGGCATCGCGCCGAGCATGGGCTTGAACGCGTTCTTCGCCTATTCCGTGGTGCTGGGTATGGGCGTGTCCTGGCAGACCGCGCTGGTCGGGGTGTTGTTCTCCGGTGTAGCCGGCCGCGAAAAATCGGCGCGGGCCGTGAGATAACTTGGTCGAGCTATTAGTTGCAGTATCTGAAAGTCTTTTGAGATTTGGACGGCTCAGAACAAGCCGGCTTGTTGTCCTGCCAGCGTTGGCCAACCGTCTTTCCAGTTGCCGATAATCAGCTCTTGCCGTTCCGCTGCTTTTGCGCCACCACCCACCGTGTAAGTGATCTCAACGGCGCGCATCTCCAGGCCGTCGAAGACAGCCCGCATGTCGGGATGATCATTCACGCTAATAATCACTGTGCCAGCGGCGTTGCGCGCGAACTCGGCCAGTCGCTCGTATTGCTCCCAGCCGAATTCCACACCATAGCCCTCGGTCTGCCAGTACGGCGGATCGCAGTATGTCAGCGTGTGTGGCCGGTCGTAGCGCAACGCGCAGTCGTGCCATGACAGATGCTCGATGTGCGCTTGGCTTAGACGCAGCCACGCCTCTGATAGGTCCTCTTCTAGACGCAGAATGTTTAGGCGTGGGCCGCTGGTTGTTGCGGTGCCGTAGCTCCGTCCGTCGACACGCGCACCGAACGACAGCTTCTGCAGGTACAGGAAGCGGGCCGCGCGCTGAATGTCTGTCAAGGTCTCGGGAACCGTGATCTTCATCCACTCGAAGATCTGCCGGCTGCTCAGGGCGTACTTGAACTGGCGCATGAACTCCTCGAGATGGTGCTTCACCACGCGGTAGAGGTTTACGAGTTCCCCGTTGACGTCGTTGATGACTTCCACCTCGGACGGTGACTTCATGAAGAACAAAGCGCCAGCACCGACGAAGGGCTCTACGTAACAGGTGTGTTGGTTGTTAAAGAGCGGAAGGATGTGCGGCGCGAGTCGTCGCTTACCACCGATCCACGGGATGATTGGATTTGCCATCTGGCCGAGTCCTTGAACGTGATATACGCTGACCCGGCCTCTGCAGGGGCGGGACAGCCTTGGCTCGGCTCACGGCCTTGCTCCGTGAGTTGGGCGGCTCGCGTAGCGGTTCCAGCGCTACGCGGGTCGCTGTCTCTTATTTGTTCCGAATCACGAGAGATACCGCGATTGGAAGTAGACTTCGATCGCGCCGGCGACGAACTCGTCTTTGCAGACCGCGAATACCATATCGACGAGCTGACCGTGATCTCGGTAGTCTTCGATCTCGCTGCACCGCACGTTCTGGCCGATTCGCATCGGGTATGACGCGGGATCCGGGAAAGCCTGGTCAACTGTTGCGCCTGAATGGATCGAATCTCCGGATTCGACACGCCCACCATTCACGATCGGGCTGACAAAACCGCCGAGTGTTTCGCAGATGCCGCCCGCATAGACCGCATCGCTTTGAGCCGGCACACCCCCGGCATATCCGGCGCTAGCCTCGACGCCTGCCACAGAGCGTACGAAAGCAGCGCCTCTGCCGAGCTTGAAAACATAGTTCGCATCGCGGTAAGCACCAAAGCCGATCTCAGCCTCGCCGGATTGCGACTTGAATGAACGGCCGGCGTAGACCAGACCAGCTGGCAGCGTGAGTGAGTCCGTCACGAGCGCCCCCTGGACGAATTCACCACTTGATTTCTGGCGGGATTCGATCTGTATGTATGGCGCACCCGCCCCGGCCCCTGGACGAATCAAGCGAGGCTCCCCGGCGGTGTAAGGCGCGCCGGTCGTTGTAGTGAAGCGCCGGTAGGACTTGCCCGCGAGATTAACCGGCCCAAGACCGATCATTCGATCGATGAGGCCCGTTGTGCCTTCGAGGGTCTTTGTTTTCGTGGCCCACCAAGATGACCAGGCACAGAAGAACGGTTGCTCGAACGCCTTGATGCGATACAGCGCGCGAACGTCGTCGGCGACTTGAGCGCGGTCTATGACAGTAGCGCCCATAGCCTCGGCGCGATCGATATACCAGCGTGTGATTTCTGCCGGCAGCATGCCGGCAAACATGCCGGAGCCGGCCGCCGACGCGCCGCGGAAATATTCAGGCGACTTGAATCGAACGGCCATTCTGCAAGACCTCTGCTAGGTTGAATATCTGACCGACGATGCCGGCCGAAGGCGTGTTGAACCCGGTCTCCCAGGTAGCGAAGAACACATCCGGCGCGATCTGTATTAGCTCGCTGTAGCCGCCCCCGAACTGTGAGTAGGTGTAGCGGTACTGGTGAGCGACCGTATCGAGATTGTCGTATGACAGCCGAAGACCGAGCCCGATGCGCCCGAACTTCGACCCGCGCTGTTCGTCTAGCGGAAGCGAGCTCTGCCAGGCGATCTTGTCGGTGCCGCTGCCGAGTTGATGACCTAGGCCGAGCGCGACTTTCTTGTTTTCGAACGAGACCCATTCGGGCTTCGAATTCGCCTGCGGTTTTGCCCACGTGATGCCACCGTCGGTGGACACCGACTGCATGTCGTACAACGACACCGTGTTGCGAAAGATGCCGAGCATCGAACCGTCGACCGCTTCGGCAAAATGCCATTCGTTGGTGCCGTTGGCATCGAACGGGGTGCCGAAAAACCAGTTTTCAAGATCGTCGGTGTACATGACTGCGCTCTGGTCGCCGATCTCGTCGGCCGTGTACGTGCAGAGCAGGATGCGCCCGGCGTTGGGCCCGTGCTGAAGCTGCACGATATTGCCGGCAGAGCCGTACGAACTATTAATGATTCCGTAGATCTCGTGGATCGGGCCGAGCTCCCCGGTTTCGAGAATCTCGGCCCAGAAGAAATTCCGATCCGTGTCGTACTCGCGTGGCGTGCGATTGACTGCCGGTCCACCGCGACTACCCAAAACGACCGGCACGCCGGTCTTCGGGTGTCGTACGAACGGCGCACCCGATGAGCCGTTCTCGGCGCGTGACGCATCGCCAAAGTCGAAAATGTTTCGGAATTCGCTGATCCCCAGCACTTCGAACGTATCGGTGTCGTAATCGATCAACTTGTAGACGCCCCGTGCGGGAACCGTATCGGTGTTTGGCTGATCGGGATCGAGATTGCCCCACGACACGTAGATACGCCCTGGCCGGACCAATCCGGTTTTCGGTTGTCGCTGACGCTTTGTGCCATCGATATAGGGCTTCGCGATCCAGAACTGTTCCTTGATAGGTACTTGCGCGCCGTACCAGGCACGATCGCGTGCATAGTTGAGTTCGGGCTCGCTGTACCCTCCACGCCACTGCATTTCCGCCAAACGCGCGGCCGCTTGGGACATGAATCCGTTCTGCAGGCCCGTGCTATGGCCGGGAATCGCAATACCGCCGCGTTGCGTTACTCGCGCGAGCGCCACCCCCGAACGATCTACTGATTGGTGAATATCCTTAGAAGGACTCGCCGTGATCGCATCGACCGCGCGCTGCACTTTCTCGACGCTGGCGTACGAGCTAACGGCAGACGCACCGTCGGTGCGATTGACGTAGATAGTGAAACTGTCGTCGTTAGCGACCGTGAAATAAGCCGCGTTCGGCACGTTGGTGCCGAGCGATGCTTCGGCGTCGACATCGACCAGGTCCGGTACCAGCGAGAAGTCGAGGGTCGGAGCCGATTGATAGCCGTGCCCGGGATAGTCGATCAGAACGGCCTCGACCGAGCCGTTCTCGATCGATACACGCAGCGCCGCCGGCACAACTGGATTGCCGCCAACGGTCAGCAGCGTATAGACGCCGTCCTGGCCACCAGTGCCGGCGTTCTCGAGATAGATGGCTGTTACGCCCTGGCTTCGCGCCGCTTCGACGCTAGGCCAGAACGTGAGCACGCCGCGGGTGAGCGCCGACCTTGCATTGATCTGGGCCAGGCGCCCCGCATACGCGATGTCTTGTTGGAACGCGGCCATCTGCTTCGCGATGTTTGGTCGGCTGCGGCCGCCCTCCGGCAGATCGACGTCGCGCGGTGTTTTCTCGTCGACCAGGTCATCGATGTGCTGCAGGTTCCGTGTTGTTCGCGCCCAGTTCGCGGCGCTGGGTGGGTTGTCGAATTGATAGCTCATCGGATCCTCAATCGGAAATCGTGACGGCGCGTGTCGTGGTGTCGGTACCCTCGGGACCGGTCAGGGTCTGGGTGATCGTGTAGGTGTCGGCAGCGGCGTAGGTGTGCGTCGGCGCAGCCGTGGTGGCTGTCGCGCTGTCATCGCCCCAGTCGTACGCGTAGCTATCGACCGTGCCACCGGCGTGCTGGTCGATGATCGATACATCGCGGCCCGAGACCTCGACGTCGAAGGCGGCCACCGGCGCGGTGTTTGAGACCTGAATATAGCTCTGGCGCGTCTCCGTGTTCGAGCCGTACCGATTGCTGGCCTCGAGCTCGACCGTGTAAAGGCCCGGTGATCGATAGATATGGCTCGGGTTCTGCGCGGCGTCGGTCGCACCGTCCCCGAAGCGCCACAGCCAAGCGCTGGGCAGTTGGGCGCTCACATCGAAGAATTGGACACTGTCGCCGACGCGCACCGAGCGATCGGGCGAGTAGAAGCTGGCCACCGGGGCGTTGTTGCCCTCGAGGTCAAATGTCTTTGTGGCCGGCGGGCTTGGCAGGCCGCCGGTCAGCGCCGTAACCGTGAGCGTGTACTCACCGGGATCGACGTTGAGCCACGTCGCGCTGGGGCCTGTGACCGTGACGGTTTCCGGGGGCTCGTTGTCGCTATTGAGCGTAACGCGGTACGCCGTCACGGCATCCTGATAATCCCAGGAAAACATCGCCTGCACGAGCTTGGTTTCGCCGTCGGCCGCGGTGTATAGCCGTTCGATCGCGGTCAGGCCCGTGGGCCGGCGGGGTCGCTGGATCCGGCCACGGCCGATCTCGGTCGCCAGCGCGGCCGCGCGGTCGATGTAGTCATACTTGTCGACGTAGGTCACACCGGCCATGCGATAGGTGCCCTCATCGGTTTCTTGCACGGAGGTCAGGCGCACGCGCTCGGGCTTGATGTCGCCGGCCAAGACCCAGACGGCGTCGCGGCCGCTCGGCGGGTCGGTCAGCGGCGTATCGATATCCAGGGTCTGCACCGTGCCGGCAGCCGTGATGACGCGGCGGACCAATCGCCGGCCGGCATGCACCAGGATCAACAGGTAGTCGATGCCCGCGCGCAGCGTGACCGGCGCGTCGAGCGTGACCTGGTCGGCCGTGGCCGTATCGATGCGCCCGCCATGACGCTGCCGGGCGCGACGGGTATCCATGATCTCGACCACCTCGCCCGGCGCCCGCACGCTACCGGCGCTGCCTGTCGCCCACCGCACGATGCCGCCGAACTGGTTGTTGGCCAGATACGAGCGGGCCACTCGCTGTGCGCAGCCGGCCTGTGTGCTGTAGGCATCGACCTCTTTGGTGATGATGCCCAAGCGCTGGATCGCCTTGTCATCATCGACGACAACGGGCTTGCGAGCGCCCAGCTCCGCATCATCGTGGTAATAGGCGATCACCCGCGTGAATTTGCTCGACAGGTCGGTGCCTTCACGCACGAACAGGCCATCGACCACGTTGGCGGTGGTATAGGTATAGACCGGCTCGGCCGGGCGGTCCTGTGTGGGTACCAGCTTGCCGCCGCCCCAGAACGCGCTGCCGCGGAATGCGGCGACAATCATGTCGAAGACGCGCCAAGCCGCGCGGCGGTTGGCCAGATAGGCAAAGAATGTCCAGCGCGGTTCGGTGCCACCGCCCGGCGCCGGCACGCCCTCATCGCAGTACTGGCCGATGCGGTATAGCTCCCAGATATCGATGTCGCGAGTGGCCAGAAAGTTGCCCATGCCCCAGCGCTTGTTCGTGGCCACGAGCAACAGGTTCCAGGCCGGGTTGTTCGACTCGGCCATCTTGAGCGTGCCGTCCCAGACGCCGCCGGTGGTGCCGGGCCCGGACGTCGCATAGCGACGCGTGGCCGGGTCGTAATTGCGCGGTACCGGGCACAGGTGGCCGATCCAGTGATACGCGCGCTTGGGCACGGTGGCGAACTGATCGGCGCTGGCCTGGAAGGCAAAGTAGCTGCGCAGTGGATAGCGCAGTTTTTCATCGACCACCTCGGTGAGTGATTCCCAGCGGAACGCATTCACGACAAGCGAGCTGTCCGAATCTTCATCCAGGCGCGAGACACGAATGTTGTACGGTGCGCCGCCAGTGAGCTCGACCTCCCACTCGCGCTCGTAGTTGGCCTGGGTCTTTTCGCGCACGCGCTCGGCCACGGCCTGGACATAGCCGCCGCCGTTGCTTTGCACCTCGAACAGCACGCGAACGCTGGCCTTGCCGATGCGATCGCCGGACGAGCTGTCACGCATGCCGGACAGCCAGCGCAGGCGGATTCGGCATCGGTTCACCACGTCGTTGGTGATCGGCATGGTCACCGGCGTGCCGTAGCGCACATCGGCGGTGACGCTGACTTCATTTTCAACGCGCGGAAAATCCGGCACGTAGCTCTGATCCTGCGTGCCGAGCCGCCAGGCGAACTTGCCGGCCAGGTTGGTGGAGCCGTCGTCATTGGCGATCGGCACATCGTCGAGATAGACGCTGGCCAGGCCGTTGACCGGGCCGCCACAGGGGCCCTGCGTGATGATGTCGATGCCACGGGCCACGGCCGTGCTGCGCGCCGAGTTATCGGCCTCGTCGATGCCGCCGCCCCCGCCTTTACCGCCGCCGCCGGCACCGCGCAGGACATAGTCACGCCCGTCGGTTACCGCGCGTTGACGCCCGTCGCCGCCGACCAGCCAGTGCAGTGCCGCCATCGGCTGGCCTTGGGCGCTTGCGCCGCCTGCTGATGTATCACCGTCGGTGACGACGCCGCCGTCCGGGTCGAAATCGATCCGGCCCTGTTGGTAGCTCTGGATACTGGCCGAGCCCACGACCGAGCCGGTGAACCCGGTACCGAGCAGCACGGGCAGTGTCGCGCCCTGGGCGCTGGCGTTGATCGCGCCGTCGAAGACGCTGTTGGGGTCTTCGTCGCGTGCCTTCTGGGCGTCGGGCGACGGTGCCAGCATCTGGCTGATGCCGCCGATCGTCACCGAGATGCCGATCGATACCAGCCAGCCCTGGCCGGTCACGGCACCGATGGCCACGAGCGCCACGCCAATGATCGTTTGGAACAGCCCGTCGCCGCCGGCCAGCACGGGCAGGATGTAGATCGTCGGGCCCTCGGCGTTCTCCAGCGTGCATTCGCGCGTGCTGGCCAGCGTACGATCGCCCACGACGACCCGGTAGCGGCGTTGGTGATCGCGGCCAACGAAGGCGGCCTGAAAGCCATCGAGTAGCTTGCAGAGCGCATGGGCCGCCTCGGCCGGGCTGGCCACGTCCAGCCGGAACCGGTCGCCAAAGCGCAGCGCGAGATCACCGCCAAGCACGACATCACGCATCGATCAGCTCCCGATGGCGCATGCATTCCACGGTGATATCGCGCCAATAGCCACCGTAGGGCGTGATGGTCGACAGGCCGCCAGGCGGGTGATGGATCATGCGACCGTCGCCGAGATACAGGCCCGAGTGACACGGCTTGGGGCTGGCCAGGGCCATCACGATCATGTCGCCCGGCTGTAGCGCGTCCGGATCGACCTCTTGCACGAAGCCTGCCCGGGCATAGTTGGCGCGATACAGATCTTCGGCCCGGTCCGGGTGCCACCAGCCATCCGTGCGACGGAAATCCTGAACCTCGACGCCGAAGTACGCGGCCAGCGCGTCGCGCGTGCAGGCCCAGCAGTCGATGGCGCCATGTATGAACGGCCGCTCGAGCAGCGGCAACGTGTAGCCGCGGGGGTGACACTCGACCCAGGTGCCACTGGGTAGGCCAACGATATACCAGGGCAGCGCCGAGGCCTCGCAGTGAACACGGTCTTCGGCCGACGGGTTGGCCGAGACGTTGACATGGCTGTGAACCAGCGCCTGGACGGTGCCGGTCTCGGCCGCTGCCAGATAGTCCGCCGGCGCGATCTCGAAGTGATGCCGCGGATTGCCGTGGATGTTGCGACAGGCCACGAAACGATGATCCACGACCAGGCCACACATCTCGCGGGGCGCCTGATCGCGCGCGTAAGCCAGGGCGTCTTTCTGCCAGGAGCGCATATCAGCTCGACAACAGGCTGGCGGCCGGGAAGCCCATGAAGGGTAACGGCCGATCCCCAAAGCGCTTGCGACAACTGGCCAGCCGCTTGCCGCAGCGATCGCCGGCGGCGTTCGTCGGACGATCATCGGCGTCGAAGAACGGGCCGGCCGAGTCCGGATCCCAGTCGCAGCCGGTGTCGATATCGCGGTAGATGGCCGGGCAATGCGGGTAAACCTGCTCAGCCGGAATCTGGCGCTGAAGTGCTTCGTCGGGCGTGGCCAGATCGAACTTGACGGTGATATCGGTCTCTTCGGCGCGGCGCGAGATATAGAACACGTCCGCCGCCAGTTGCTCCGGCGCGGCCGTGGGATTGCCGGCGGTAAAGTTGGCCGCGTCCAGGAACATGACCATCGTTCGCCGGCGAATGACGCGCGCGCCCACCAGATCCTCGTATTCGGCGATCAACGCCGAGATACCGCCGGTGACGTTGGCAATGGTCATCGTGGGGCTCGGGCGCTGGTCGCCCTCGGCCGTGAAACCGGACATCTGCACTGCCCGCGGCAGGTAGGTGTCGCCTTGCCAGACCACGGCCTGGCCGAGTTCGTTGGTGCCGGCGTGGAAGAAATACCGGTCACCGCCCACACGCCGGGCATCGATCTCGAACAGCTCGACGATATCGTCGTGGTTCAAACGCTCGATTTCGGTGGTGATATCGCTCATGGGGCACTCGTTGCGGCCGGGCCATTGACGAGGTTCTCCAGCGCTTGCAGCGATGCGTTCATGACGTGCCCGTTGGGCCAGAGCGCATAGATCGGCTGCCAGTAATTCGCCTCGGCGTAGTCGCTCTCGAACTCGGCATTGATGGTGTAGATATCGCCGGGCTGGGGATTGTTCGACCAGCTCGTGGCCACGACCAGGTGGATGCGTGAGGCGTTGCGAAATGCGAAGTAGAACGGCTTGACGCCGGCCCGCTCGCGAAAGAACTCGATGATCCGATCCGCATCGCGCTGTGCCTCGAACACCCGGTCGTCCCCGTCGGCGAATCGCTGACTGAAGGTCACGCTAAAGGTGCTCGGCAGATTATTAATCCCGCGGCGCGCGCGCTCGGTGTAGCCGTCGCCGAATTGCACCGTGCGCGTACGCGGCTCGGTGTTCTCCTGGGCCGGGTAATTGGGCGAGAACGGCAGAATCGGGGCCGGCATCAATTCTTGCCCGAGCCAGAGAGCGGGCCGCGCGGCTTGGTCGCCTTGATGATCTCTTCGCGTGCCACGCCGCGAAAGCGCTGCATGAGCTGCTGGCCAAAGGCCTGGCCCTGGGCCTCATCCATGCCGCTGCCCTCGATCACGACATCGCCGAGGTTGACCTGTGTCGTGCCGCCGGAGCGCTGGCCCATGTTCTTGGCGTGTCGCGGATCGTCCTCGGTGAGCACTTCCTCGCCGCGCTCGAGAATCGTGGGCACCTCGTTGGCCTTGAACCCGGCAAAGCCGCCCGTGTGGTAGCGCTCGGCCATGCCGTACAGTGCGCCCGGTACCGCGCGGCGCTCGGTGTGTGTCTCGCCCACGACGCCGCCGCCGTGAAAGATGCTGGCGACGGCTTCACTTGCGCCGGCGCCGCCGCCACCGCCGAACATCGAGCCGATGCCGGCCAGCAGGCCACCGCCGGCGCCCTTGCCGCCACCGAACAACGCACCCACGTCGCTCAAGAAGCCGCCCTCGGACTGGCCGCCCAGCGCGTCCATCCCCTTGCCGATGAGCCCGCCCATCTCGCCGGACTCGCCGTAGTTGCCGAACAGTTTCGAGCCGAGCTGCGCGGCCGCAGCCTCGGCGGCCATGCGCTGGATCGCCTCGGCGAAACCGCTAACCATACCGCCCAGGCCTTGTTCGAACGGGTCGAACAGCACATCGGCCATCGTGGACTGAATATCGCGCGCCGCCTGGATCGCGAACTGGTTCATGCCGTCTTCGGTCTGCTCGGCCTGCTCGCGCATGTCATAGAGGCGTCCAGCCAGATTACCCACGGCCTGGCGTTGGGCATTCGTGGCATCGGTGGACAGCCGGCGCTGGGCGATCTCGACCGCGCGTTCGCGCTCGGACAGCCCGAGCAGCTCGATCTCGTCCTCGAGGCCCAGGCGCAGCGCGCGATCGGCGGCCTGGTTGCGCTCGAGCTCGCGGCGCCGATCGCGAGCCGCATCGGCCGCGTTGTCCTGGGCCTCGGCCTCGGCCTCGAGCTGGCTGATGCTGCCGGCAATCCGGCGGGCCTGCTCGATCTGGGCCTCAGAGGCGCCCAGCGTTTCCAGGCGATAGATCGCGGCCTGCTCGGCGGTCTGCCCATAGGTGTCGCGCTGCTCGCGAAGCTTGTCCAGGACGTCCTGGATGGCCTTGGCCTGCTTGTCAGCGCCGGCACTATCGTTGCCGCTGCCGGACCCACCAGGACGTGGCGGCGCCGCTGGCTCGTCGCTCGATTGGCCGGCGACAGGCGCGTTGCGGTTCAGGTCGATCTGCGCCTGCTGGAGCTGACGGGACACCGTGAGCTGCTGGCGTTTCTTAGCCAGCTGCTTGTCGATTTCGTCGTCACTCAGCCAAACCTGGAAGCCACTTCCCCCGTTGTCACCGAACGACAGGGCTCGATTACCCAGGCCGAGCACGCCTTTACCCATCTCCTTGAGTTCTTCCAGCCGCGCAATTTCGTCTTCGAGGCGGACGATGTCACCGGTCGCAGCGCCATGAACATCGGCGGCCACCGAATCCGATAAAAACTGGACGGTACGGATCGTCAGCGACACCGCTTCGGTGGCCTTGCCGAATGCCAGAATGAAAGCGTTCGCCAAGGTTTCGATGCCTTGCAACGTTGCCGGATCCGTCAGGGTCTCGCGCAGATCATCGATGCCTTCGATGAGCGGATCCACGTTCGAGCGAGCCAGGGCTTTCTGTACATCGTTCTGCAACTGGGTGAGGGCCTGGCCGACCCGGCGCGGCAGTGCGTTGTATTCCTGTTCGATGGTGTCGGTCTGGGACAACACGGCCTGGGTGACGCGGTCGGCGGTCAGCTCGCCTTGTTCGGCCATGTCACGCAGGCCGCCGATGTCTGTATCCAGGCCCTTGGCGATGGCCTCGGTCAGGCGTGGCATGTTCTCCATCACGCTGCGCAACTCGTCGCCGCGCAGCTCACCGGATGCCAACGCCTGGCTGAACTGGATGACACCGTTGGCGGCTTCCTGCGTGCTGGAGCCGCCGATCTGGATTGCCTGGTTGGTTGCCTCGGTCAGCGTGAACAGTTTCTGCTGGCTCAGCCCCAGCGATTCGGCGTTGCGCGCGGTGCGCGCGTAGAGCTCGGCGGTGGATTCGTAGCTGCTGCGTGTGCGTTGGGCGATGCGAAACAGCTCGCTCTCGGTGGCCTTGAGCTGCTCTGTGCCATCGGTCACAAGCTTTAGGCGGCCGCGTACGCTGGCAAACGTATCGCTGGCCTGTACGATCTCGCGCAGCGCGGCGGCCAGGCCCAGACCGGCCACCGCGCCTTGCAGGCTGACCACATCGATACGGGTCTGGCGCAGGCTGCGGCTCGTGGTTGCCAGGCCACGCCGAAAGCCACTCGTAGTATCGGGTACCCGTTGCTCGCCCATCTCGCGCACTTCGCGCGACAGGCGCTCTACGTCCTTGGCGCCGCTGACCAGGGCCCGGATACGAACCTCGAGTTCCTTGTCCATCATCTACCCCTTGCCGCGCAGCGTGCGCAGCAGCTTGGCCACACCCCGGCCGCCCGACATGCCCGCTCCGACGGATTCGATCGCATCGGCGCGGCGGTGGTTACGCCGGCGCAGGCAGGCCTGGTAATACATATCGACCTGGCGCCAGGTCAGTGCGCGCGCGATGTCGGCGGCGTTTGGTCCGAAGCCGTTGGCGACGAGCTCTGCGAAGACGTCGACAAGCCGGGCGCATCGGCCGTTGGCGCCGGTGCCGGGCGATGCGCTGCCAGCCGCCTTAAAAAAAAACCGGCGTTGACGGCCAGCACGGTGAGTGCGAGCTCCTGGCCGGCCTGGTCAGGCAGGTCATCGATCCATGCCTGGGGCCGGCCGGTGGCCAGCGCCATGAACCGACGAAAGGCTTCCCAGTGCGCGTTGACCAGCGCCTCGAGCGGGCCGATCGCCAGCTCGGGGGCATCGGGCGCCAGCTCCAGCGATCGCAGCGCCTCGATAACCGGCGCCATGAGCTGCATGGCCTCGGCCGTCTGCGCGAACCGGATTTCGCGGACGGTGACGGCCACGCCTGCGATGGTGATCTCGCGATCGGGCAGGAGCGTGGCCATGTCGTTGGCGTGTGTATCGGACATGGCTTACTCCGTGGCCACCGGCTGGCCGTTGATGAGCATCTGCGGCAGCCGGCCGGCCTGGCCGTATCGGGTGAGCACCATTCCCTGAAACTGCAGCGCCTGCCAGTTCTCGCGATCCTTCCAGGCCGCCTCGCCGTTGGGTGTGAGCATGATCCGCGGGATATAGATATCGCGCTTGGGGCCTTCGGCCTGGGTGGCGATATAGCGCAGCGCGCCGTACTTCGAGCCGAAGGCGTCGCCGCGGATCTGGGCCCATTCACTGGCGGCCAGGGTGTAGTCGGCAGCCGCACGCTTGCCGTCCAGGGCGCCGCCTGGCGTGACGGTGATACGCCCGCGCTCGGCGTCCAGCGTGTAGTCGGTACCGGCTTTTGCAGCCGTGTCGGCGTTGGCCGGGTCAGCCGTGATGACCACATCGCTGACCTGGCGCACGCCGGCCGGGGCGGCCGGGTCCTGGCCGAGCTGGTAGATCCGCCCGCCGAGCAATGGGCCGCCACCGTTGATCGGCGCGCCGGTCTGCGAGCCGCCGGCCTGCCGGGCGGCGGCGGCCTCGGCCATCATGAACAGGCCCAGCACGAACGGGCTGATGTGGTTGCAGGTGAAGGCGATATCGCGCGTGATGCGGGTGGTGACGGCGGCCGCGCGCACCTGCGTGGGGGCGTCGTCGTCCCATTTCTCGACCGTGTTGGTCGAGATCGGCGTGGTGAACGCCGGCGTGTTGCCCAAATAGATCTCGCCGGTGAGACGGCGCTGGTCGTCCTCGGGGTCCCAGTACAGCTCACCGGCCGGCAGGACATCGTCGAGGGAATGCAGGTCTAGTGTGTCGGACATGAGGGGCTCCTACTTGATCTTCTTCTCGGCGCGCAGGCGCTTGGCCTGATCGGGGCGCAGGTTCAGCGTTTCGCCGGGTGCCAGGTCGCGCCCGGCATGCTTGTGCGGCTTGAGAAGCGTGTGTTTCTGGGGGGCGGTGTCGGCCGGCTTGTCGCCGGCGCTCGGGGTGTCACTCATGGGGGGCTCCTATCGGGTGCCTTGAAGGCCGGTGATCCAATGCCGGGTGCGCAAGGACAGGCGCGCGCCGTGGCACAGCACGCCGGCGAACAGCACGGGCCCCAGGTCATCGACCTGGATACCCGCGCGGTCCTGAAAGAACGTGGTGTTGACCACACCGCCCAGGGTCTCGTCGGTGCGAAACGCGGCCTGGATGGTTGCCACGAGCGCATCGAAGGCGCGCTCGCTGGCCTCGGCATCGGCCAGGCTCATGTAGCCGCGAATCTGCCAGCGGTTGTCAACCGCCGTGCGGCCCAGACGCGTGTCGGGCATGGTTTCGGCCGCGCCGGCGCGGCGCACGAACCAGCCGCGGATCTGGCCCTCGTATTCGTACAGCGCCTTCAAATCGGCCTTGGCCGAGGCATAGCGCTCGTAGTCGTGCACGCGGCCGATCGCCGGGATCCCTTGCAGCGTCTCGGTGATCGTTGAACGGATGGTGGCAATCGCAACGTCACTCATTGGGCGCGCTCCAGGATGGTGGCCGGCACACGGGCGAACATGGCGTCGATACGGTCTCGGGCCGCGTCGAACCCGCGCTCGAACATGTGTGCGCCGTCGGTGCCCCGAACACTGATCTTTCGGGCGATCAGAAACGCCACGCTGGAGACACGCTCTTCGTCCACGTCGAGCTTGGCGCGTACCCAATCCTCCAACGCCTCGACCGGCGGAAAATGCGGCTTGGTGCCCAGCTCCACCGGCAGGGCATATTCCAGCGGCGTACTGACCGCGCCGACAAGCTCGTCGCCGAGCCAGGCCGGCTCCTGGCTGGCGATCGAGCCTTTCAGGCCGGCGGCGCCACCCACACCGGTGGGCGTACGCTCCTTGATTTCGCGCTCGGCCAGAAGGCTCGCTTCCAGCGTGGTCTCTTCCAGTACCTCGCGCGTGATCTCGGGGTAGCGCTCGAACAGCGCCAGCAACCCGTCCAGGCCGGCGATATCGATCTGAATATCGTTCATGCGTTGCGGCGCATGCGGGTCCAGGCCGTGCGGCCATAGGACGGTTGGCGATCAAGATCCACGACGGCGCCGGCCGCGGTGTTGCGCCTGGGGTTTACGCCAAGGGATTCGTAATAGCGCTGGCGCAGCTCGCGGCCGCGCTTGTCCCAGCGCATGGCCTGGTCGCCGTGATCGACCGTATCGGCGGCGATGGTGCTGTCGGAGTCGCCGCTGTAGTAGGCCGCCAGCTCACGGCACAGCAGCCCGGCGGCATAGCTGGCCACGGCGTCGCGGTGAATCGCGGCGATCGTGTCGGTCAGCGCGTCGACGGTGTGCGGGCGCGTGTAGGTCACCCGTACCGCCGCCCCGACGGCCAGGCCAACGTGCAGCAGGATCATCAGCCCGGCCGGGGTGTCGTAATGCTGCCAGTCTTCGCCGGGCACGATCGCCGGCGGGTGCTGGCCTATGGGGTGCTCCACGCGCAGCACGCGCGAGAAGTCAGTCACCCAGCCGGCCGGCAACGCCAGGTAGTGCGTGTCGGCCGCCGTGAGATCCACGACATCACGAATCGGCCGGTCGGTGCTGTAACGCAATACACCCTGGCCGATGGCCGCGTCGCGCGAGGCCGGCCCGGTCACGCCTTCGCGATCGCGTAGCAGTGCATCGACCTGGGTCTGATAGTCGCCGAGCATGGGTGTCTCCGATAGCAGGACAAACGCCGGCCAAGGTCAGACCCGGGCCGGCGCTTGGTGGGGGCAAATGCGCCGACGTGGGCGCATCTGTGGCCGGGGCCGGTGGCCGGCTTACGCCGGCACCACGCTCTTGTAGAAGCCGCGGTAGTCGATGACGTTGCCGCCGTAGATATGGCGCAGCTTGTAGGTGATGGTGTCGTTGACGAACATGGAGCCGACGTTGGGCATGTCCTGGATGAAGATCTCGGGCTCTTCCTGGCCGTCCAGAAAGCCCAGCTCGATGGTCGGGATATCGGCCGGGTCGGCCACCAGGCACCAGTCGTCGACGTCGGTCCAGTACCAGACCGGGTAGATGGCCATCTGCATCTGTTCGATGAAGTCGGTGTCGTTGTTCGTCTGGCGACGGAACAGGTTGAACGCCGCTTCTTCGAGATCGCTCGGCACATAGAGCATCGCCGGCGGGATACCCAGGCGCTCGTTCGAGTCCAGCTCGGTCTGTTGCAGCATGGCCAGGCGGCCGGCGGCCAGCCCGGCCGAGGACAACGGCGCGCTGCCCAGGTTGCCGTGTTCGGCCGAGAACAGCGCCTGGCCGTCGTAGATGTTCGGATTGAGGCGCAGAAAGTCGAGCACGAACTTGGCCAGCGTGCGCTGGGCGGCCCGGCTCATGCGCGTGGGGATCCGCTGGATCAGGCCCATGTCATCGTTCTTGATGGTTTCGAGCGTGATCTGCTCGATGCCACCCCGCTTTTCCACGGCGTAGGTGGCCTCTTCATCGGTCGGCGAAGCGAGCTGCTGATAGTTGGCCCGCTCGGCCACCTTGGGCATATCACCGTAGCCGCCGACGCGGGTGCGGTGATTGGTGCGGAAATCCTGCACCGGCACCACGTCCACCGCATTCCGCCAGACGTTATAGCGGCTGCCGGCGTTGTAGTCGGCCACCATCGCCCGGCGAATGGCATCGCCCAGGGCGTCGCCGAAGGTGGAGCTGTCGATGGCCTCGCGGAAGGCGTGCCCGCCCAGCGCTTCGCGCATGCGATTCATGTCGCAGTTCTTCATCTGGCCGGTGATGCGTGTATCGCCGGTGATATCGACATACGCCTCGCGAATCGAGCGCATGCCCTTGGTCTTGCCGGTGCGATCGAACAGCGCATCGAGCTGGGCGTTGACCTTTTCGGCGCGGTCTTCACCGCCCTCGACGCGGGCCGTGTCGCCCAGGCCCGATACCTTGCCGGACTCGGTGAAGCGCGCCAGGTAGGCCGCCTCATTGTCGATGGCCTTCTTCACGTCGCCGTCGGCGATTGTTCGGGCCTCGCGAAACTGCTCGCCCAGACGCTGCTTGGCCGGCTCGGGCAGGCCCGATTCGGCGATCGCGGCCCGTGCATCGGCACGCGCTTCGGCCATGCGCACGGCCTGGTCGATATCGGCCTGGGTGGCCGCCGGTGGGTCATCCGTGCCGGTCTGGGCAGCGGCCTCGCGCGTGGCCTGCTCGGGCGCGGTGGCTTCGCGGTAGGCCGTGAGAATCTGGTCTTCGGTTGCGTCCTCGCCCAGCTCGGCGTGGCGCTTGGGGGCGTTTTTCTTGATCGCCTCAAGCATTTGGGCGCGCAGCTTCATGTCGGTGTCCTCGTCCTGTAGCGCTTCGATGAAATTGATGATCTGCCCGCCGGCGCCGGGCTCGATGATGAGATCGACCGAGTCGACCTTGGAAAAGCTCACGGCCTCGCGCATGGTTCCGCGTTTTTTCATCGGGCCGGTCGCGTCGATGGAAAAGCCGAAGATTTCGGACATGCCGCGGGCATGGGCCTCGCGAATCTTGGCGGCCACCGGGCCGGCCGATTCGAGCAGTTCGAGCGTGGCCTGGATCTCGCCGCCGTCGGCGGCCTTGCCTTCAACGAACTGGGCGTCGGTCAGCCGCCCGATGAGGTTGGCAAACGACTTGCCGCCGCCGGCCAGGTGCTCGGCATCGGCCTTGGCGAACACGCGCACGCCGTTGAACAACGGCGTGGCCTCGCGCAGCACCTGGTCGGGGTAGTAGGCGTTGTTCTTGGACTTTCCGGCCTTGATCGCCCGGATGCGAAACCGCATGCCGCTGTTGTCGTTGGCCTCGATGAACGGGCTGGCCGCGGCCTCGCGCATGGCGGCATCGATGAAGGTCTTGGTGACCTCGCGCGGTGCGCCGAGCTGCACCTGGTTGTCATCGTTCAGGGTGTAGTCGTAGCGCCAGTAGCGGGCGCCGTCGCGTACGACGACATGGTCGGCGTAGACCGATTCCATATCGACATATTCGCGCACGCTGGCCTGGCGCAGCGCTTCGCGTAGCAAGGCGATGATGTCGCGGAAATCACCGGCTGCGGCTTCGCGGATCGCCTGCGGGCCTTCCAGCCCGTTTTCGGGACGTTTGATGACCATCAGACGCGCCCCTTGAGCTTGGCGCCCTGGGTGGTCACGACGGTGACGGTGCGCCCGTCAACGGCCAGCGCGCAGGCGTGGACCTCACTGGCCGCAATGCCCACGACGGCCGCGGCCTCTTCGCGGTCGATTGTCGGCTCGCGGGTTTCAAGCGCACCCGCAACGGTGACGCTGGCCGCCTCGGTGATCCGGGCGGCCTCGGCCGTGGCATCGTCCACGATGCGTCCGGCCTCGGCATCAGCCGCGTCCAGCTTCTGCTGTGCGTCTGCGCTTGCCTTGTCGACAATCGTCTTTGCTTCAGCCTTGGCCTGTTCTACGAGCTTGGCCGCTTCTGCCTTTGCCGACTCGAGGGCCTGGTCGGCCTCGGTCTTCTCGGCCGTCTTGGCCTGGCCCGTGTTCTTGCCCGTGCTGGGCTTGGATTCCGCCATCCGAATCTCCGCCGGTGTTCGATGCCTGCGCTGTGCGCGATGGCGTCGAAATTAGGCGGGGATTGATACCGGCTCCATTAAAAGGGTTTACTGATTCACAAGATCGAGCCGGACAATAAACAGAGATGCGACAGGATCCTGACTATCTAAAGTTGCTTTTGAATCAAATACAGGCTTCGCCAGAGCCGTGGCCTTATCTATCGGAGATAGAAAACGAGACAATTGAGGCCGACGCAAAAATGCTTTTTCATCTTGAATTGCTGGAAGACGACGGCTTCATAAAGGGCCCGGAGGGCGTTAAATCCTTTGCGTTTCATCGCGACGGCGCGGACTATTTGTGCGGTGATCCGCCCATTCGTTTGACTGCAAAAGGACACCAGTTCATCGAGGCAATGGATCAGCCCGAAATCTGGCAGACGTTGAAGGCAGAAGCCCCTAGAGCCAGCGTGACGACAATGTTCGATATCGCCAAATACGGTCTTCTAGCCTCGGCAAAAGCAAGCGGCGAAGCAATCAAAACTCAGTTTGGTCTGGGCTAAGACATGACTGGCGGAATAAGTACGTCGCTCGTAGCGACAACAATCTTTGCTGCGGGGGGCGCCATACTGGCGTCTCTAGTAAATGTTTGGTGGCAGGCTCGAAGTTCCCGTCGCCATCGGGATCGGGAACGGTTGGAAGGCATGTACCAGGCTCTGCTTGACCTCCAAGGATCGGTCTTGCATACGCTTCGCCTCAAGCACGATCGCCTTGATCACGCCTTAGTTGATGCTTTCGATGATATTGAAATCATCGATGAGCAAATCGAACATGCACGACAGCGCGATAACCAGCTTTTCCGTCGCTTGAATCGCGTTCAAAACCTTTACTATCCAAGGCTTAACGATCTGCAAAAAGAGCTCGGTCTAGCGCACGTTAGCTTGATGTGTGAAGTCGACTCTAAGACTGAAACCGATATGGAAAACTTTGATGAGTCGTTCCGTGATCATCTTCATGACCATATGGACAGGTTTGCTTTCGAATTTGAAACAGCCTGCGATCAGTACCGTTCCGGAATAGAGAAAATCACGCCGCGTTGAATCAACTGGCTTCCTCCCAACTCGCCATCCACGGCAACGACTCACACCCACAGTTGATGGTCTCGGCCGCCGGCGCGTTCGGGTCGCGCGGATAGCGCAGGTGGACGCCGGAGAACGGGATGACGAAGCGCTCGTTTACGCCGACGCGCTGGCCGTTCATTGCATTGTGGGCCGGGCGGCTGTGGACCTTGCCGGAGCGCCGCCATTCCTTTTGCAGGCCGGGCAGGCGCTTTGTCGCCTGGCTCATGCGTTCTTGCGTGGCGGTGGCATACACGCGCCCCAGCTCGGTGCGCAGGATGGTGGTCGCGCGTGATCGCCCGCCGGTCTTCAGATGGCCTTCGATCTGGGTGATGGCCTGGCTCTGGAGCTGGCTGCCGATGGCCACCAGGCCCAGCTCGGCGTTGATGCGATTGGCCAGTGTGGTGCCGATATCGCTCATGAGGCTGGTCTGGAAGGCCTGCATGGCCACGAGCTGGCGGGTGTCGATGGCGGGCAGGTAGGCGGCGATCTGGATGCCGCCGGCGGCGATGGGCTTGTCGACGAGATGGATGCCGGCTTGCCAGGCGGTGCTGGCCGAGCCGGCCGTGGCCGGGCCGGCCTCGCTCGCGAACGTGCTCATGGCGGCGCGGATCTGGCTTTGGAGCTGGGGCAGAAAGAACGTTTCCCAGTCGGTGGGCGCATTGGCGATACGGGTCTTGATCTGTTGCTCGGCGAGATCCAGCAGCCGAAAGATCTCGGCCTGTGTATCGCGGATGATGGCCGCGCGGCGCGCGACCTGGTTGCGCCGTTCGGCTCGAAAGCGTGTTGTGCGATCGTCTTCTGCCATGTTGTTGTCAGTCTTCGTCGAGCGAGGCGCTGAGCCGGCGCAGCACCCGGCGTCGCTCGTCATCGCCGAGCCGGGCAAGCTCTGCCTTGATGCCCTTGACGTAGGGCAGACACGTTATCGAGTGCATCAGCCGGTCACAGGCCATCAGCTGATTGGCGAGTGCCTCGAAAAACAGGGCGCAGGCGTTGCACAGCCCGGCCAGAACGCGCAGCGGCAGTCGCAGACTGATACGCAATAGCGCGCTGACGAGGGCACGCCAGTACAGGAGGCCGACGCTCTCGATATCGTTCGGCCGGACAACCGTTCTGATCCATCGCGTGATTTGCATAACACCCCTCCTATATAAGGTGTGCGTCTGCCCGCACCGTCTCACCATTTTCATGGGCAGGTGACGCCGCCGCCGCGCGCTATGGGGTGTCGATATCGGGGTCGTTGGGATCCACGCCGGGCACGCCGTACTGGGTTTCGGTGCGCTTCGCGGCTTCGGCCTTGGCGTCTTCGAGCACCTGGGCGCAGTCCATCTCGACGCCCAGGCGCGAGGCGATGCTGTTGATGAGATGCAGGCCGGTGGCCTCGCTCATGAGGCCGCGGTCGATGAGCATGACCACGGCCTGGCCGGTCTGGGCCAGCGCGCCGGCGTACTTGGAGGTGTCTCGTGCGGTCATTTCCGGGAAGCGGGCTTCGACGCGGGCGGCGTCCAGGGCGCGCTCGCGGCCGGTGCCCCGGGCGGCCCACTGGCGCAACTGGAACCAGGCGACGTACTCGAGCACGTACTTCAACGTGCGCTGGCGCATCGACAGCATCTTGAACGTGGGCTCGGACATGCTCTCGCCGGTCGAGCGGTTCACATCGCCACCGCCGCCGAACCAGTGCTCGGGCACGGTCGCCCCGCCGAGCACGTGATTGCGCGTGAGCCGGGCGATGGTGTCGGTGTCGCCGGCGTTGAGGCTGGGCGACTCGGCTTTCCAGGCCTCGCTGTCGTTATGCACACGCACGCTGCCCGGGTTGGGGGCGGTGATCTCGTTGGCGCGCTGGGCCACCTCGGCCGGCGTGGCGCCCTTGAGCTCGACATCCCAGATGAAGGCACGCAGGAAATCGGCACGTTCGAGCTCGCCGAACAGGAACTGGTCGTAGCCGTCGACCCAGTCGATCTGGGCGGTGAGATCGGAGCGGCCGCGGCGGCTGTTCGACAGATCGTTGACGGTGAAGAAGAAGGCATCGCCATCGGTGAAGGTCTGGCGGATCTCTTGCGTGCGCTGTGTGAACAGCTCGGCGTCGTCGCCGTTGACGATCACGCGGTACCGGCGGGCGTTGCCGTGTTTGTCTTTCTTCGTGACCACGCCGATCGCCTGCTCGATGTTGTCCGGGTCGGTGACCACGGTGGCGATATTGCAGGGGTCGAGATAGCCCAGACGGACATGGCCGGTGGTGTCGTTGACAAACGCCGGCCAGCACTGCTCGCCGAACATGGCCAGCTCGCGCGTCTTCTTGGCCAGCTTGAGGTCCATCGCGTTGATCGGGTCATGCCAGAAGCCGTCGAGTGCGGCTTGCATGTCGTCTTCCTGGTCGGCGGCGGAGACCACCAGCTCGACGCCCTCGGCCAGCAGGTAGGCCACGGGCAGCTCGATCAGCCGGTTGGCCAGGTTGTTCTGTTCCCACATCCAGTACGCCAGGCGCTGCATGCGATCGTGCGCCAGCGGGGACAGATCGCGCCCCTGGTCGGCCGAGAGCCGGCGGAAGCCGGGCTCTTCGGTGCTGTCGAGCGTGGCACCGGCGGCCTCGCGCATCGGCCCCTCGCCCGGGGCGGGTTCGAGCAGGGGCCGCGTGAAACTGGCTGCGATGTGCTTGATGCGTTCGAGCATAGATAAAGTCGTGTTCATGAACGTTCATGAACGCCCTGGGCGCGCCGATCGGCACGCCGGGCGTAGCGGTATGGCGGCTGTGGCGTCTGCGCGCTCACAGGCGGCCTGCGAGCATGGCCGCCCGTCGGCGGGCCGAGCCGCGATTCGTTCGATAGGTATCGGCCGATTGGTCGACCGAGGCGCCGGCGGCGGGCTGCACCTGGTCGTCGGTGGCGTGCAGCGCCAGCATGTGGGCCCAGAACTCGTCGGCATGCCCGACCTCGCTGCGCTCGGCATCGAAGCGCACGTTGCCGGCGGTGGTGGTCAGCTTGCGCACGGCGTGGTGGCTGGCACGGATGGCCTTGTCGACCGGGGTGCGCACGCGCTTGTCCTCGAAGCGCTGCTTGCCGCGGGTGGCCAGGTCGATCTTCACGGTGTTGCTGAAGATCACGCCCTCCACGCGATACGCGCCGTGGGCGTCCTTGGCGTCCTCGACGGGCTTTTCGCCCATGCCGCCCTGGTCCATGCAGCACCGGCGCACGTCGTAGGTGGCAAACACGCGTGCCAGCTCGGCCGCCTGCAAGGAGAACCGGGCCTTCTGGAGGGCGACGACTTCGCGGGTCCAGTAAATATCGCCGATCTTTTCGAGCACCCAGATCACATACAGATCCCGGCGCCGGCCGATATCGACGCCGACAAAGCACGGGCCACCCGCGTATTCCCCTGGCAGGCCCGCCTCGGCGTGCTCGGCGCTGATGATGAGTTCCCAGGTGAGCCACGCGGTGGCCTCGTCGACCGGGATGCACATGTACTCCTGTTGCCAGGTTTCCTCGTCGCCGGCAGTCGCGCGCTCTTCGTCGATCCAGGTCTGGCGCTCGTCTTCGCTCAGCGAGAGCAGGCGTACCCGCTCGAATGCGCTAGAGCCGTCCAGGCGCTCGACCACGCAGCGCTTGAGCCGGTGCAGCAGCGCAACATCGGCCAGATCGCTGGCGGCGCTGACCTCGGCCTCGAGCTCTTCGGTGAGATCGGCCACGCCGCGCACGCTCAAGCCCTTGTCGACGCGGGGTAGCACGGCCGTCATGACGATACGATCGGCCAGGCCCTCGGCCACGGCCTGCTCGATGGTCACGCTGTGCAGGCTCCAGCGTGATCGCCCGGCATGGGCCAGCTCTTTCTTGATGTCGCTGATCAGGCGGTAGTAGCGATTGCCCTTGCCGTTGTAGGTCGAAATCACGCGGACCGGAAAGCCCCAGGTGATGATCGGCCGGGCCGCTTTCCACATCGCATCCTGATCGGGGTGAAACGCGAACTCGTCGAGCACGAGCTTGCCGCCCTTGGAGCGGAATGCCTTGGGGTTGGAGGTGAGTGCTGTGATGCGCTTGCCGGTGGCGAACTCCACGGCCAGGGCCTTGACGTCTTTATCCGATTCGAGCGCGATCTCGCCGAGATCGGTCGCCGCGATATTGAAGATGCGCGCCCACTGGGCCACGTAGCGGATGTACTCCTTGGCGGCCGATTCATCGGCCGAGGAAAACCATACGTCCAGGGGGCCGCGCTTGCGGGCGGCATCGCGCGTGTCTTCATAGGACTGGCCGTAGGTCCAGCCGATACGGCGGGATTTTTCGGCGGCCTTGAAGCGGGCGCGGTCCTGGATATAGCGCGCCTGGTACGGCAGGAAATAGGCGTCGGCGCTCATCAGAACAGGTTCAGCTCGCCTTCGATCTGACTCAGGGCATCGTCGGACAGGCCGTTGCTCTTGCCGATTGCCCTGACCTTTTCAGCGGCGCGGGCCACGCGATCACGCGCCTCGGCGGCCCATTGTTTCTGCCGCACGGTGGCCGTGGAGAGCTGTGCGATATTGCGGATCAGCTTGTGGATGTCGATCTCGTCGGGGTCGAGGTCGATCTTTTCCAGCAGCTCGAACAGCTGGGCCTGAACATGGCGTATGAGCGCGTCGTTGAGTGCGCCTTCGTCGTCGCCCAGCTCGTCCTGGAGCATCTTGGCCTGCTCGGTGGCGGTCTTGATGCGCTTCAGGCGTTCTTGAAAGGACTGGCCGAACCGATGCACCTGGCTCTTATGAATCTCGTAGCCCAGCGCCTGGAGCCATTGTGCCAGCGCTTCATAGTCCGAGAAGCCGTTGGCCACGAGCTTGCGCTCGAGCTGCTGGCGATCTTCGGGGGCCATCGTTTCGATTGCGGCACGCTTGCCCATCAGCGGCCCCGGCGGCACAGCTCGTCGGCGACGTTCGTGGCCAGACGATCACAGGTATAGATCGCCGCGCCGGCGATAGAGGCGGCCAGAACAAACGGCGCGCCGAGGGCGATCAGCGGCGCGGCCACGCCGATGGTCGACAGGCCCATGCCCAGCCAGCCGAAGCCGGCCAGCGTGTGCGAGAGCTGGTTCTTGGTCAGGCGCCGGATCACCAGTATTTCTCCGGCCGGGCAATGCCGGGCTGGCAGTCGATGGTGTACTGCGCCAGATCCAGCCCATAACGCGTCAACTCGACCAGGTATGGGCCCAGGCCGCGGTTTTTGACCGTGACCAGTTCGCGGCGCTCCAGGTAGGCGACCTCGCGGCGCAGATCGGTGGATGTGATCGGCATGTCCGGGCCGGCCACGGTCGAGAGCAGCAGGTCTTCGCGCACCGGCCAGGGGTGGCTGACCTCGGCGGTTTGCAGAATGCGCCAGCGCATGTTCTCGCGCTGGATCTTTTCGAACTGATGCGGATCGGTCATCGATCAATCTCCACGCGGCTTCATGAGGTGGTTGCGCATGTATTCCCAGATGGCGTCGATCTTCTGTTCGATGCGGGAAAACGACTGCACGTAGTCGTCGCGGCGCATGTAGGTTTCGGGCAGATCGCGGTGGAGCTGGCTGATCTGCTGCTCCACCGCTTCGATGCGCTGGTCCTGGGCCCGGTCGTGTTCGCGCGAATCCGTCAGATGCTTATCGAGTGCCTGCTGGGTCTGGCGCTGGCCGCGATCGATCATGATCCGCACCATCCAGATGGTGCCGCCCTGGAGGGCTGCGATCCCGCCCAGGATCGTGAGCACGGATATGATCAGGTCCTCGGTCATGTCGGGTCCTTGGCGGGCGCCTTAGTCGGCGCGGGCGTTCCAGGCGGCCACGGCGTCTTGCCGGGCGGTCTCGATCTCGGCCATTTCGGCATCGCTCAAGTCGCGGCCTTCGGCCTGGGCCTGGCTGATCTTGGACGCGGCCCGGCCCATTTCCTCGCTGAGCTGGCGCGAGAGTTCGGTAAGCGCGATCAAGCCGTTGATCGCGGTGACGACGTTAGTGCCCATCGGTGATCTCCTGTTGAATCATGTCGCGCACGGCGACCAGTACCGCATCGACCGTGGCCAGACGGCCTTGCACGACGCCAGCCTGATCGTTGCCCAGCGCGCTATGTGCCGCGGCCAGGGCGGCGTTGCCGCGCTGGATGAGATCGTCCAGCCGTGTGTCCTGCGCCGCAGAGAGCGCGCCCGCGCGTTCCAGGCGTACGGCCGTATTCACGGCCGCGGCATACGACGATTCGGTATAAGCCAACGATTGCTTGGCGGTCTGCGGTGCCGGCGTGTGGGCACAGCCGCCGATGCCCGCCAGGCAAACAGCCATGACCATCGCCACCACGATCGAGGTGACGGCGGCGCCGGCGCTGCCGCCCGGCCCGTTCGAGCTGCGCCGCGGCTTATGCGTGCTGGCCGTATCCAGCGCGATCAGACCGAGCACGCGCTGTGCCTGCTTGACCCAGCGCTGGGCCCGGCCCAGCAGTTCATCGTCCGCGGTGCTGGGTGTGATTCGCGTGATTGCGGCCAGGCCCTGCAATGCGAACGTGGCGAACGTGATCGCCGCACTCACATACGCGAACACCATCTCGACCATGTGCATATCGATCTCCATCGGGGTTAGAAAATACGACGAATGAGCGCGGCGGCGTCTTGCCATGCCGCGGCCATGCCCGGACGACGAATCACGCCGCCCGATCGGGCTTTGGGAAGATCAGCGCCTTTGCATCAGGCGAGGTGCGGGCCACCTTGTGCGGGTAATCCACGGGCCGCTCGATACGCGCCGTGCCGTCGTTGTAGGCATCCAGCGCACCGGCCCAGCCGTGTTGTGCGCCAAACCGGTCATGCAGCCGCGCCAGGTGGCGCGCGCCGATATCGATGCCGTATTGCGGGTCACACAGCATCGGCAGCTCGTGCATGAACCCGTGCTCACGCGCCACCGCGCCGATCACCTGCATGGCGCCCCAGCTTGTCTTCTGGTGGACATACTCGGTATCGGCCGTGGAGAAATAGCCCACCTCGCCCGCATCGGGCGCGGGGAAACCGTCCGGCGCGCGGCCGGCGCGGGCCTGTGTGGCGGTGAGCGTGAGCGGGCGCCCGGTGCGGGCGTTAACCGTCCAGCGGTAGTGCGCCTCGTAGCGCGAGGCCCAGGTCGAGTCGCCGGACTCGACCTGGATAACGCCCAACAGGATCGGCAACGGAATACCGTGCTCGGCAGCACAGCGCGTGGCGATGGCGGAGATCTGCGATTCGTTCATGCCGCCAAGACTGCGAGGCAAGGCCCCGCGCGGCCATTAAAAGGCTTTACCGATTCGCGAGAGAGCCGGCGAGCGGCCGAGGTATAGCCGGTCGCCGGCGACCAACTGAAAATATTTCTTTTCAAACGGTCGCCGGCGACCGTGCACGCTAGCGTTCTCGGGCGTCGAGCGGCCCGGAGGTAACTCAAGGACGCATGTGATTGCAGTCCTTACGCCTCTCGTGCTGTATTTACACCGCACGTTCGTGCGTATCTTTCACGAAGGGGGAACGATGACCTATCGCGCAATCGCATCATGCGTACTGGCCTTTTGCCTGGCCGGTTGCGCAACACCGCCAGTCAAGCCGGTCGAACAGGATATTACGCGGTCTCGCGTTTACAACGCATCATACGACCAGGTTTGGAGCGCAATCGTCCAGGCCGTGGGGGAATCCGGGATCAACATCACGACGCTCGAAAAAGACAGCGGGATCGTTGCCGTATCGGAAGCGAGCTATGATCCAGAATGGGCCGACGAGGGCATGCCTGGCAGCACTTTCGGCTCAGAGAATCAGATCACGGATCGTCGGGTAAGCTTGAACATCTTGGCCAACGCCTTGGAGCCGGACCGCACGCGCGTTCAGGTCAATAGCAAAATGCGCTATCAACTGCGCACGGGAAACGGCTCGCAGATTTATCCTTACAAGACGAATTGGGTACAGGCCTATTCAAACGGCACGCTTGAAAAAGGCATTCTCGGCGGTATAGAGCGCCGAATTCATTAAAACGGGCACAAGCCAAATGCGCCGACGTCGGCGCATTTGGTCTTATTTGAATCGGCCCACAAGAAACACGACGATGCCACCGACGAGTGCGCCGATACCTACGTTGTTGGTGATGCCGGGGCCCGCCGCCATTGTCGTGAGCATGCCCCCGACGATCATGACAAACCCAAGCGCTTCGTAAACGCCGCCCGTCCGGCCGACTTTATCGCGATGCTGCGGCTTGGCTGCTGCTTGCGCCGCCTGACCGGGCGCCCCGCACTGCGGGCAGCTCTGTGCCCGATCCGATATGTCGTTGCCGCATTCTTCGCACTGCGTCATTGCCATGAGCTTGCTCCCGGGCCTGTCTACGGCCAGTTTACGATTGCGCCGATCACTCGGCCGATGATTTGAATCTGAGGCCCTTCCAGATCCACCGCTCGGATGGTGAACGGTCGAAATGCCGGCGTATTTTCCGCCGTTATCTCCAGATCGCCATCGGGCAGCTTTCGAACGTACTTGATCAGCAAATCGTCAAACACGCGGATGACGTAACACGCGTCGCTGACTATTTTTCTTATTGATCGGTCGAATACGACGTAATCCCCATCTCGCAAAAGGCGCTCCATCGAGGTGCCCCGAACGATGGCAGCGCCACAGCTGGCCGGGTCGACAGCGCGGCGATCAAAGAACCTTTGAGGCATTGATAGATAGTCGACGATCACTTCGTCTTCAACCGCGGAGCCGTGTCCCGCAGAAAGTTCGATATCAAATATCGGAACGTCGAAAGACCATTCACCAAGAATTTTAGGCTCGGCTCCCGAGGCGCCCTTGGACACTGCCAGCTTCTGCTCATGCAATTTGAGCAGTGCGTCTGCCTGCTCGGGCGTTGAGTCGGGAACCATCTCGCCTCGGCCTGACGTGATCCACTCAATATCGACGTTAAATTTTGACGTTATGAGACCGATCAAATTATCCGATGGCTTGATTCGACCGTTCTCAACGTCACCCACGTAACTCCGGCTAATGCCAAGTTCGTCGGCAAATCTTTGCTGCGAGAGCTTTAAAAAACGTCGAGCACGACGAATGCGATCGCCGGGCATTTCCGACGTTGACTTAACGTCCATTGTCGTTTAATTTTTGGATGAAGGTCATAAGTAACGTCCAATAGCGTGAAACCAGAGGCTATAAAAGCTGCTCTTTCCGAGGCGCACAGCTCCATGAGCCAAGTGGCGGCCGAGCTGCACGTGACTCGATCGGCCGTTCACTACGTAGTGTTTTCTCGTAGCCGATCAAAGCGCATAGAAGACGCAATCTCTCGGCATACGAAACTGAGCCTGGCCCAGCTGTGGCCGCGTTGGCACCGCAACTCCGCTCCTGGCGAGGCGTTGTAATGCCTAAACGTGCGAAATCATCTCATATCGAATTGCCTGAGTGCCTTGTCTTGCCGAGGACCTCCAAAGGTACGCCGGCTGAGCGGGGCTCGATAGAAGCAAGACCAATGTTTGTTTGGAGCCCCGTCGCGTTCCGAGAGACCGGGGCAATCAAATGACCGGCACTCGTTGGAAGCGCGTTCGCCCGACCAGTATCCCGCATGCGATGGAGCTGTGTATTCAGCACGCCAAGGCCCGGCATAACCGGTCCGTGGATTCGATCGCCGACCTCATGGGCCAGCCCAACAAGTGGTCGATCTATAAGTGGGTGGAATCCGGGCGTATCCCCACGGTGCTGATTCGCCCGTTCGAGGCGGCCTGTGGCATCAGCTTTGTCACCCAGTATCTGGCGGCCAGCGACCACAAGCTGTTGATCGATATGCCCACCGGCAAGGCGGCGTCGGCCAGCGATATCAACGCGCTGCAATCGACGTTCACCGCCGCCGTGCAACAGCTGCTGCTGTTCGCCGATGGCCAGCACGACCATGAGGCCACGCTGGCAGCGATCGACGCGGCCATGACGGACTTGGCCAGCCACCGCGCCAACGTCGAGCGGTATGACCAGCCCGAGCTTGATTTTGGAACCCGTCAGGACGAGGCATGAAAACGCGTTCAAGCATTGGCTATCACGAGAGCGTTGCCCTGGCCGACACGCTTGCCGCGTTTGGCGGCTTGGCCGAACAGGTCCGTGCGGATACCGGCTTCTTGTGGTTTCTAAAGAAACACGAGGTTGGCGTAACGGCCGCCGATTGCTACATGGAACTGCACCGCCTGGTTGACGAGCTGCAGGCGATGGGCTGTACCCGCCAGGCCGCGATCGATTTTCTCTTGCGCAACAACGCGACCGCCGAGCAGGCGGTGCTGTATGCGATTGGGGCCAAGCGATGAGCGAGCCCCGCTATATCAGCAAGAGCCAGCAGCGCGTGCTGCAGATGCAGTTCGTGCTGGCGGGCAACGAACTCTATGGCCTGGCGCCGGGCGAGATCGCCACGGCGATGGCCATCGGGCAGAGCCAGGTCACACGTGATCTGGCCAACCTGGAAGCCGCCGGTATCGCCGAGCGCGTGCCGGAAACACATCGCTGGCGGCTGTCGCCGCGCGTGGGCCAGATCGGGCTGTCGATGCTCGAGTCATTGGACAAGGCCCAGCGCAAGGTCGATGAAATTCGTCAGCGCTATTCCCGTCTTTCGTAATCCCTACCACGACGTTTTGAAGGCCTACCCGATGACTGATTCCGACGACGCACAGGTGATTGATCACAACGCTCTGTCCGAGGATATGGCGGCCCTGGATACGGTGCGCCAGAACCTGACCGAGATCGACCAGCGCTACGGCGACGATCTGCCGTATGACTTCTATCGCAAGATCGAAACCTCGGCTCAGATGTATGGCGACATGGGCCGGATGTGTCTGTATCTGGGCTGTAACCTGATTCAGATTCGCGAGCATGAAACCGACGCCGATTTCCAGTGGGCGCTGAACAAGATTGGCTGCTCCGGGCGAACCGCGCGGCGCTTCATGCAGGCCGCGGTGAAGTTCTCGAAGGCACCCAAGCTTGCCGATCTCGGCAAGTCCAAAATGCTGGAGTTTTTGACCGAGGACGATGACGAGATCGCAGCGTTGAACGACGGCGGTACGTTGGCCGGTCATACGCTCGATGAATATGAGCGCATGACACGCAACGAGCTCCGCGACGCACTGCGCAAAGCCAAGCAGAAGAACACGGAAGACGCCGAAACCCACGAGCGTCTTCTGGCCGACAAGAACGCCAAGATCGACAAGCTTGATGCGGATCTGCACAAGGCGCGCGATGTGACCCGACCCTGGCCCAGCCGGGCCTTCGAGATCGCCCAGGCGGGCACCAAGCGTGCGGGTGAGGTGCTGCAGGGCCTGGATCAGCTCGACGCGCTGCGCGAGACGATTCTTACCGAACCATTCGAGGACGACGACCGAGAATCGGCGATCGAGGCGATGGCTGTCGTGTACTACGACGCGGTCCAGCAGATCGTGGCCAAGGCCGAGGAGCTGGGCGTGAGCTGCGAGGAGGTGTTCTCGGGCTACAAGCCGGCAGCCCGCCCGTTGATGGATGTCGATGCGTTCCGCGATGACGCCGGGGGTGTGGCATGAGGTTTCGCCCGTATACCCATACCGCCGATGGCCAGGCGGGCGATGCGATGCGCACGCGCGATCATCGCGGCCCGGATCGCATCATTGCCGCCCGCCACGAGACCGGTGACGCCCGGCTGATCGAGTTCGTCGACGGTACGACCATCGATGCACGCACAGCGGTGATGCGTTGCTGGCACTGGTGCCCGCTCGCCGACGACCCGGCAGCCAAGCTCGTCGAACGCCTGGCCGCAGGTGAAGCGATCGCCACGCTACTCGGGGAAAAATCCGGCCGGTTCGACACACAAGCGGTATTGCGCGAGATGGCCGAGACCTTGGCGGATCGCATGAACGAGGCACAACTCGCGGCCTGGATTCAGGCGAGCCAGGCGGTACTCGCCGTCAGCTCGCAACCGTCGGGATCGGCGTGATGCGCGCGGGTACGCAGCAGGTCGTTGTCCAGAGCCTGAACACGCCGCTTGGTGGCTGGTGTCCGGCGACCGAGTGTCGCGACGAGGCGTTTGGCGATGGGTTCCTGGCGCATTCGCTGGGCGTGCGCGTGACGGATTGCCCGTACGGCCGCGTGCGGTTTCGCACGCCCACGGATGAGCCGAACCCGCGTATCGCGTTCTGGCAGCTGGGCTGGCTTAAAGCCGCCCAGCGGAGGGTCTGATCATGCCGGTGCAGGAGAAAGCACATCTGGCTGCACAGGACGAGCTCCGGCGGCTGGCCCGCCGCCTGGATGCGGCCGGCCACGGCCAGCGCACCGCGCTGATCGACGAGGTGGCCGCGATGTTCGGCTGGTCACGCAACAAGACGTACAAGCTGCTGGCCCAGGTGGGCTGGACGAGCGGGCGCAAGAAACGCGCCGACGCCGGCCGGACGACCCAGGACGAAGCCGCACTCACCGATCTGTCGGCCACGCTGCGCGTCGGCCTGCGCGCCAACGGCAAAGCGACGATGGAAACGCCGACGGCGCGCAGCCTGCTGGGGGCCAACGGCCGCGAGTTCAGCGTGTCGAACGGGCGGCTGAACACGCTGATGCGCCAGCGCCAGATGGATCTGGCCAGCCAGCGCCGCGAACGCCCGGTGCAGCGTCAACGCAGCCTGCACCCGAACCATGTGCATCAGGTGGACCCGTCGCTGTGCCTGATCTACTACGAGCCGGACGGCACGCAGCGGATGATGGACGAGGCGAAGTTCTACAAGAACAAGCCCGCCAACGTGGCCCGTATCGAGGATTTCAAGGTCTGGCGGTATGTGCTGGTCGATCATTACTCGGCGACGATCCAGGTGCGTTATTACCGCGCCGCCGGCGAGACCACGGCCAATCTCTGGGATTTCCTGTTGTTCTGCTGGGAGGCCCGCGACGACTGTCCGTTTCACGGGGTGCCGCAGATCCTGGTCTGGGACAAGGGCTCCGCGAACACGTCGAAGGCGATTCAGTGCGCGCTACATGCCTTGGAGGTGACGCATATCCCGCACGAGGCGGGCAATCCACGTGCCAAGGGCAGCGTGGAAAACGCCAATAATCTGGTCGAGAAGCTGTTCGAGAGCCGTCTCCGCTACGAGCCGATCCGCAACGTGGACGAGCTCAATGCGGCGGCGCTCGGCTGGATGAACGCTTACAACGCGGACCGTATTCCGGATTACGACGCTCGCCTGCAGCGTCGCGGCATGCGTGAGCCGGTCAGCCGGTTCGGGCTCTGGCAGACGATCCGCCAGGCCCATCTACGCCTGTTGCCGGATCGCGAGCTTTGTCAGTACCTGCTGTCGGCCGAACCCAAACCCCGGCGGGTGAACAACGACATCACGATTTCGTTTCGTCACCCGAACACGAAGCGCAGCGAGCGCTATGACCTGCGCCATATTCCCGAGGCGTTTGCCGGGGCGACGGTGGATGTGGCGCCGCTGATTTACGGGCCCAACCAGGTGTCGGTAACGGTCGAGGATTATCGCGGCGAGCGCCACAGCCATGTGTGTGAGGCGCTGGTGTTCGACGCCGCAGGCTTTGAAACCGGCGCGGCCGTGATCGGCGAGGCCTACAAGCGCCCGGCCGATACCGAGATCGAGCGCCGGGCCGCGGCCGCCGATCGCGCGGCTTACGGCGGCGCGAATGCCGACGACACCCAAGCCGCGAAGAAACGTGGCGATACGCCGTTCGGCGGGCTGGATGCCCACGGCCATCTCGCCCATGTGGATCTGCCGACCTATATGCGCCGCAAGGGCACCGAGCTGGATACGCCCAACCGATTCGAGCCCGAGCGCAAGCCGGTATCGGTATCCAGTGTCTGCGGGTTGTTGGCGGATCGTCTGGGCCGGCCGGTCACGCGCGACGAAAACGCCGCGCTGCGCGAGCGATTCCCTGATGGCGTCGCAGAAGACGCCATCGACGCACTCGTTACCGAGTTGGGTAGCGAGCCCGATTCATTTACGCAGCCCGTGCTTCGGGTTGCCAAGTAGGAGGGTGCATGTCTGCCGCCGCAACTAAAAACGCACCGCTGAAGATCAAGTTTGTGCTGGCTGAACACGGCATCAGCGCGCGCGAGATCGCTGCCTCGACCACACAGACTGGCGGGCCCAATCAGGGCCGTCCGCTGGCGCCGGCGACGATCAATTCGGTGCTCAACCACAACCGCTGGCCCCGAACCACGCGCGCCGAAACGCTACAGGACCAGATGGAGCAATTCCTGCTCGGGCGCGGCGTGTGTGCCACCGAGCTGGTCGACTGCTGGCTGACGCACGAGGACGCGCCGGCGCTACGCAAGCCTCGAAACCGCGCGCCGCTGACCGAGCGGTCTGCGCAAATCCAACGCTATATCGACATCCCGGAGACCGAGATGCTCACCGCTGCCGCCAAGAAACATTTCAAGCTCTTTCGCGATCCGTTCGTGGACGATGTGCAAAGCCCGGACGATGTGTATCTGGGCCATGACCAGCGCTATATCCGCGAGGCCATGATGCAGACCGCCAAGCACGGCGGCTTTATGGCGGTGATCGGCGAGTCCGGGGCGGGCAAGACGACACTGCGCCGCGATCTGCTGGACCGCATCAACCGCGATGAGTTGTCGATCGTGCCGATTCAGCCGCGTGCGATCGACAAGAAGAAGCTCAATGCATCGATGATTTGTGACGCGGTGATATCGGACCTGGCCCCGCACGAGACGATCAAGCTGTCGCTGGAGGCCAAGGCGCGCCAGATCGAACGTCTTTTGACCGAGTCCAGCCGGGCCGGCAACCGCCACGTGCTGATCATCGAGGAGGCTCATGATCTTTCGATCCAGACGCTGAAATACCTCAAGCGGTTCTACGAGCTCGAAGACGGCTTTCGCAAGCTGATCAGCATCATTCTGGTCGGCCAGCCCGAGCTGGGCGGGCTTTTGAATGCCAAGCAGAACTACGGCGCGCGCGAGGTGATTCGTCGTATCGAGACGGCTTATCTGGGGCCGATGGATGCCGGCCAGATCGAGACCTATCTGCGCCAGAAATTCGAGCACCCGCGCGTGCGCGCGCGCTATGACGACATCTTTGCTGCTGACGCGGCCGCGGCGATTCACGCTTCGCTGACACAGCGCCTGCGCGGCGTGAACGAGGTGCGCAGCGAGTCTTATCCGCTGTCGATCAACAACCGCGTCAAGGCCGCGATGAACCAGGCGGCCCGGACCGGCGATCCGCTCATCCACGCCGAGCTTTTCCCGGAGGCTTGATATGTCGGCTATCCATACAACCGAACTTGCGCCCGCCAACCAGCGGATGGCGTGTCAGGTGGTGCTGGCGCAGAAAGCGATGGCCGAGCTGGCCGCGCGAGACATCGTGATTGACCGGCTTGAGATTGGCGACGCGCGCCCGGTGCTGCATGTGACTATGCCGATGCGGGCGCCTTGTTTGCCGGGCACGACGATGATCCGGCGCCGGCATGCCTTCGGCATTCAGACCGAGCAGCGCGCCGAGGTCCACGGCTGCACGGTGCTCTGGCAGGTGGCGTCATGAGCCGGGCCAAAGTGAGAGCGTCCATCGCACGGCGCGTGCGCGATGAGGCTTTGACCGCATTGGCCCGCGCGGCGGCGCCGACCACTGCGTCGGCGGTGCATCGCTCGTGCGCGACCTCGGCCGAGGTCGATGATGCCCAGCAGGCGCTACGTGAGCTGGTGGCCGAGGGCCGCGTGGCACAGGTGACGCATCGCAACAAGCGGGCCTACCGTCTCATCAGCGCCGATTGCGCCACGCGGCCCGGCCAGTCGAATGCCGATTCTCCGACACGGGACGTTGCGGCGGTACTGGCGGCCGCAGGCGAATGGCTTACGCGTGATCAGATTTGTAGTGCGCTGCGTCAATACTCGCGCGAGCAGATCGGCCAGGCGTTGAAAGACACGGCGGTATCGATGCCGCAAGCCGGCTCGAACCTGCGGCTTTACGGGTTGGCCGATTGGCACGCCGAGCCGCCAAGCGAACGGGAGGCCAGCGCGGTGCCTGATGGCGTATACGCCGTCGGCGGCCCGTCGCCGACGACGGGCCGGTCGACCGGCCGAAGCGCCCGCGTCATTCAGGCGATTCGGGATGCCGATGCCTGGATGACGATCGAGGACCTCGCCGCCTGCCTGACGGATGCACGCGACAAGATCGGCAAGACGCTGTCGTATCACGCGGGGCCAACAGGCTCGGGGCAGTTGGTCGGGCGCCGGCGCGTGGATAGCGCGCTGACCGAGTACGGCCTGCCGGCATGGGCCGATCCCGTGGCCGGGCCGTTTATCGACGCCGGCGACGAGCAAGCGGACGTCGAGACCGCCGCGGTTGACGCATCACGCTGCTCTGCCGACCCGGGCGCGCCGCGCTTCGCGCTCTGGAGCGACGGGCGCTTGTCGGTCGATACGTCCGACGGGCTGCACGGCGAGCTGCAGCGGCCCGATGTCTCGGCTCTTCTGGCTTATCTGGCCGAGGTCACGCCTGGCACCTTGCGACGCGCCCTCGAGGCGCAGGAGCGATAGCCATGTCGAACCCGATCACCGCCGATACGCTGCTGTCCGCGATGGCCGGCCATATCGGCGAACAGAACGCGATTCACAGCGACCAACTGGCTGTCGAGCTGACCGGCAGCGTGGTGGGCCTGGCCCACAAGCAGCGCCAACTGCGCTATGTGATCGTCGAGCTGCGACGTGCTGGCCGTCATATCTGCGGCCATCCCGGCCGCGGGTACTATCTGGCCAGCTCTACGGCGGAGCTCAAGCGGACCTGCACTTATCTATATCGGCGCAACATCACCGGCTTCGAGCAGATCGCCGCGATGATGAACGTCGCGCTGCCGGATCTGGCGGGCCAGCTGCGCCTGGACGATGCGCTATGAGCCGGGCGCGCGTAGGCAAGCATGTGGGTCCGTATGCGCCGATCGTCGGGCGTGGGTTCATTACGGCGTCGATCGCGGCCGGGCGCTACCGGCTGACCGAGCCGTTGGGCCTGGAGAAGCTGTGTACGGGCTGCGGCGACTACTGGCCGGCCGATACCGAATTCTTTTATGCCAAACGCGATGACCTGGCAGGCCTGTCGAGCTTGTGCAAGGCCTGTTACCGCGAGCGCAATACGGCACGGAAAAGAACGGCCGACGGCGTGGAGATGGCGTGAGCGGCGACGTCCAGCGCGATTTCTATTTTGCGCCGCACCGTAACGGCAAACCTCTGGGCCCGTCGGTGGTCATTCGCCACCACGACATTCTGGCCGCCTTTCGTGTGGCGCGCGAGCGTTATCCGCAATACGAGCGGGCCCAGCTCATTCTTCACGCTATTGAAAAGGTATAGCGATGGACGATGTTGCTCGAAGCTGTCCGCACTGCACCGATCCCGACGGGCAGCCCTGTTATCCGGCGTATGGCCTGGCGCCTCATGCGCATCAGGTAACAAACGGCTGTCTGGTCATGGCCGAGCCGATATTTGAGCCGCGAGGCACGTGGCCGTCGCATTTCGTCGAAGACCCCGAGGCGCCGGGGCACGGCACGTGGTTCTGCCCGTTTTGCGGGGCTGGCAATCCGGAGGCTTCATGAAGGTACGTGCAGCCTGCCCGGATTGTGGCCGCGTGGCCACGCTCGATCAGTTCGTCGATGAAGCGGACGCCAAGCAGTACTGCCAGCTCGTGGGCAATCTGCAGCCGGCGATCGCCCGCGCATTATTCGATTATCTGCGCCTGTTCAGCCCGCCGAAACGTGCGCTGGCCTGGAGCCGGGCATTAAGGCTGACACGCGAGATTAATAACGCGATTGAGCGTGGTTCCATCGAACGACACGGGCGCACTTGGGCAGCGCCGATGCCGGTGTGGGCCACAGCGCTTCAGGCGGTTGTCGATAAGCAGCACCGACTATCGCTGCCGCTCAAGGATAACGCCTATTTATTCGAGATCATTGCCTCGGGGGCCAATCGAGATGAAGGACAAGCCGAAGCCGAACGAGAGCGCAAACGCCGCCAACGCAGCGATGGCCGCCCGGCCAAGCCGCGTGAACGCCGCTCCACTGCGCCCGAAGCCGAGCCGGCCCCGGCCGGTTCCCGGTCTGCACCCATTCCCGGCGGCAGCCTGAAAACAGCGGTGGCCGAGGCCACGGCCCGTCTGCGACAGCGATCGCATACCGACAGCGAGACTGACCATGAGTGAAACCCAGATTCCGGCCGGCTACATGGAAGACAGCGCCGGCCGGCTTGTGCCCGAATCAAAGGTGCGCGAGTCGGACAAGTTGCGCGACGACGTTGCCCGGCGGTTGTCCGAGCGCGCGATGGCCATCAACGCAGCGCTGCGCCAGTTCAAGATCGATGCGCTGGCCGAGCTCGAGGATCTGGTGGAGATTGCGGCCGAGCGCCACGACGTGAAGATCGGCGGCGACAAAGGCAATTTGTCGATCATCACGTTCAACGGCCGGTACAAGGTCGAGCGTGCCTATGCCGACCGGATCACGTTCACGGAAGAGATCAAGATAGCCAAGAAGGCGATCGACGACTGCATTACGCGCTGGTCCGAAGGTGCCAACGACAATATCAAGGTGTTGGTGGATCGAGCGTTTCGAACCGACCGGCAGGGCAACATGCGCAGCCAGGCGGTACTTGAGCTCTTGCGCTACGACATCGATGACCCGGAATGGGAGACGGCGATGGACGCGCTGCGCGAGTCGATCCAGGTTTCCGGTACCGCGGTTTATGTGCGCGTTTACACGCGCTGCGAAGAGACCGATCGCTATGAGGCGATTCCGCTCAACCTGGCGGCGGTGTAGTTGTGGCTCGGCAGAATCTGCCAACGCATAAGCGTCGCGCGTCGACGCATTTGCAAACACGCGATTCTGCGCGCGGTACGGCTCGACCGATCGCGGGCCAGGCAGCGCCCGAGTCGATGGCATATGGCGCGTACTGGGTGTTCGACGAAGAACGCCTTACCGCAGCGTTTGCGCAGTGGATTCGCGACGATCCGACGCAGGATATTTCGAACGCTGATTGCGGCCGGATCATGGATTTTTTATACAGCGACGCTTGTGCCGATCTTGGCCTGCGTCGCGGCGGATCACCCCAGCGGTGAGCGTCGCCCGGGATGCGTATTTATCCCGGGCCAGGACCAGCCGGCGGTGTCCTGGGGCAATAACACCGGCAGCCGGAGAACGGGCCGAATCACCCGTGAGATCCGGCCGGTTGGGCACGTCACGTCCCGGCAGCGGCCGTCGGCAACGCGACCCCCTCGTTGCCGGCGGTTGGCTGCTTTTATTTTTTCAGCTTCGTGAGCTGCTCGCCGAGCTCGCGACCGGCTGCTATGGCCTCTTGTTTCGAGCGGTAGCTGTTGTCGAGGTCCTTGATTTCACCCAGCACCGGGTGGTCGAAGACAACCTTCATCGCCCATTTGTCGGGATTCGCGCCCATCACGCTAAAACCGCGCTCGTCGTCTCGATATATCTGCTCGTAGTTCATTTCCGGATCTCGGCAAGGGTTTCAACGATATGATGCAACGCGACAAAGCGATCGAGAAGATCCGCAAGTGCCTGGCGCTGTCGGCGTCATCCAACGAACACGAAGCCGCCACAGCACTACGCCAGGCCCAGGCCCTGATGCGCGAGTTCTCGGTTAGCGAAAGCCAGGTGGCCGCGGCCGAGGCAACCGAATCGTCATGTTTGAGCGGCGTGAAAAGCCAGCCGCCACAACATTTGGTGGTCTTGGCCCGAACGTGCGCGAACGCGTTTGCCTGCGATTTTCTGATCGGTTCAGAGCTTCGAGGGCAGACGATGACGTTTGTCGGGACCGATCCAGGGCCCCGGCTCGCGCAGTACGCCTACACGGTTCTGCGACGCGCTCTGGAGCGTGACCGCAAGGCTTACGTGGCCACGCTCAAGCGCTGCCAGCGAAAAACCAAGATCCGCCGCGGCCAGGCGTTCGCCTTGACCTGGGTGATTGCTGTTGCCCAAACGGTTCAGGAATTTGCCGGCACCGACGCGGACCGTCAGCGCATCGCGGCGTATACGTCGGAGCATTACCCATCGCTTGCATCAATGCCGGTGCGCCAGACCCGCATTCACGGGCGAGATGACGCGGCTCTCGAAGCCGGTTTCAGGCGCGGTGAGACCCAATCTCTGCACAGGCCGATCAATGGCCAACGGAACGATCAACGCCGATTGCGTTGATTTGGTCGTTATCTCGACGATCAGTTGTGTCCGGACTGCTCTCATTGGTTAGGTGCAATTCGTAGCAGGAACTGAAAATGGCACATCGACGCACAGCCCTGGCGATGATTCACATCGCGGCAAAGCAATTCGGCTGGACGGAAACCGAGTATCGCGACCATTTGTTCAGCGTATGCCGGGTCCGCAGTGCCGCCGATCTGGACGCACACGGCCGCGAGCAATTCATCGCACATCTGAAGGCTCTGGGATGGAAACCCAAGCCAGGGCGAACTGCCAAGACGCGCGGCCGGCCGCGCAACCTCGATCGCAGTGCCATGATGCGAAAAATCGAGGCGCTGCTGGCCGACGCCGGCCGCCCGTGGCACTACGCCGACGAGCTGGCCGCAAAACTCACGAAGCCCAAGAAGGAACGCATCGCGTTCTGTAACGACAACGACCTGCATAAGGTGGTGGTCGCGCTCGAGCTCGATGCCCGTCGACGGCTGGTACGCGCCATCGAGCCGCTACTGGATTATTTGGGCCTGGCCTGGTGCGATGCTGTGCGCATGGCTCGCGAGCACGCCGGCCTGAAACCAACCCAAGACCTGAGCAAGAATCCCGAGGCCATGAGCACCGTCCGAGCGCGACTCAATACGATGGCGCAGGAGGCCTGCGACCTATGAGCGTCACTGAATCCACGTTCAAGTCCGATCGTCTGCTCGCCGAGCTAGAAGCACATATCTGTGACGTAATGACGGCCGACGAGCTCATCCCAGAAGAACAGGCCCAGCGTGTGGCCACGCTCGTCGCTGAGCGTATCTGGATGACATGGGGCGGCCAGCAAATCTACGTCTCGAAACAGCAACCGCACCTACAACGCCGCAACGAACAGATCGCCCGAGCATTCGATGGCGACGTGGACAATCTGTGCAGGACGTTCGGCCTGAGCCGCGCCCGAATCTACGCAATTCTCAAGCAACAGCGCGGCCATCGCCGCCGCTAACCACCGTTGCATATTCCGCAAAGCGTTTTAATTTTCGGTCCCGGCTAGACTCTCATCATCCCAGTCCTTCCCAGAGTTTTCTCGCATTAGCTCTGGGAGTTTTCTCTAGCGGGCACACTCCGGCATCATCTTCGTGGCGATCACGTTCTTTCGGATCCGCGAAATGATTCTCGATGCCATTCCGCTGGATCTGAAGCTGGCCGCAGCCTGTGGCATCGGGCTGTTCATTGCGCTCATCGGGCTCGAGGATTCGAATATCGTGGTCGACAGCCAGGCCACGCTGGTCACGCTCGGCGATCTGACCGCGCCGGCCACGCTGCTCACGATCTTCGGGCTGGTGGTGTCGGTCGCACTCATGTTGCGGCGTTTTCCGGGGGCGATCTTTTTCGGCATGGTCGCCACCTCACTGGCCGGCATGGCCACGGGCGTGATCGAGGTGCCGGGCGCGATCCTGTCCGGTATTCCGTCCGTGGCTCCGGTATTCGGCGTGGCGGTCACGCAGCTGTTTGCGCACCCCGAAGAGGTCTTCACTCTCAATCTGGCCGTCGTGGTGCTGACGTTTCTGTTCGTGGAGTTCTTCGATACCGCAGGCACGCTGATGGCTGTGGCCAGCAAGGCCGGGCTCATGCAGGGCAATCGCATGCGCCGGGCACGCGCCGCACTGTTGGCTGATTCGTCCTCGGTGGTGGCCTCGGCGGTGATCGGCACCTCGCCGACCACCTCGTACATCGAATCCACGGCGGGGGTGGCCACCGGGGCCCGGACCGGGTTCTCGGCGCTGGTGACGGCCGGCTTTTTCGCTGCAGCGCTTTTCTTTTCGCCGTTGCTGGCCGTGGTGACGGCCAACGTGACCGCGCCGGCGCTGATCATCGTGGGCGTTCTGATGGTGGCCGCACTCGACGAGATCGACTGGAAACGCCTCGAGATCGCCGTGCCGGCGTTTCTCACTCTCATTGCCATGCCGGCGACCTACAGCATCGCCAACGGCATCGCGCTGGGGCTTGTGATCTATCCGGTCACAATGGTCTTTGCCGGGCGGGCGCGCGAGCTGCACCCGATTCTCTATGGCCTGTTCGCGGTGTTCGTGGCGTATTTCGCGTTTCTGGCCTGACGGCCGCCGGGTGGCCGTCAGGCCATGCCATCCAGGGGGCTGTTGCCGTTTCGCAAGAGCGCCGCGGTGGTCTGCGAAAGCTGGCCGGGCAAGGCGCGAGCCGCGGCGCTGGCGTGCCACGACAAGGATGAGCAACGCCGCATGGCCAGATTCCGGGCCCGCTCCTTCGGGACACGCGTCTTGAAAAATTAACGACACGTCGGCAATCCAGTGTTCTGGCACGCCAGCCCAGGGCGACACGCCCTAGTCGGTGTAAGCCGCCAGCTCGGCCAGTAGCGTGTCGCGGCGCTCGGCGGGCATGAAGCCGTCGCGCAGGCCGTTGGCCGCAACGTGGCGACAGGTGGCTTGATCCCAGTCGAATGCGGCCACACAAGCCGCGAAATTATTGACCATCCCGCCGCCGAAATAGGCCGGATCATCGGAGTTGATGTTCACGTTCAGCCCGGCGGCGATCATCGCCGGCAGGTTGTGATCTTCCAGGCGGGCCACGCCTTTCAGATACACGTTGGACAACGGACACACGGTCAGCGGCATCTGGCTGTCGCGCAGGCGCTTGACCAGGGCATCGTCTTCCATCGCGCGTACGCCGTGATCGATCCGGCAGACATCCAGAATATCCAGCGCGCCGGCGACATAGTCCGGCCCGCCTTCTTCACCGGCATGCGCCACACGGGGCAACCCGAGCTCGGCGGCACGGGCGAATACATGGCGGAACTTCTCGGGCGGGTTGCCCACTTCGGCGCTGTCCAGGCCGATGGCGGCGATCTCGCCGTACCAGGGCGCGGCCTGTTCGAGCACGTCGTAGGCTTCGTCGGCATCGCGATCGCGCATGAAGCTCATGATCAGGGCGCTGGTGATGTCGAACTGGGCCCGGGCATCGCGCATGGCTGTCAGCAGGCCGTCGAAACAGGTCTCCAGCGCAACGCCGCGGGCCAGATGTGCCTGCGGGTCGAACGAGATATCGGCGTGGCGCACGCCGTCAGACGCAGCCCGCTCGAAGTAGGCCATGGCCAGATCGTAGAAATCGTCCCGGGTGATCAATACGTCCATGCCTTGGTAATACAGCGCAAGAAACGCGGAAAGATCATCAAACTCGTAGGCTGCGCGCAGAGATTCAGCGCTGTCGTAGGCCAGAGTAATGCCGTTGCGCTTGGCCAATTCGAACTGTTGTTCGGGCGTGAGCGTGCCCTCGATATGCAGATGCAGTTCGGCCTTGGGCAGGCCAATGAGCCAATTGTTGTTCACGATCAAAGCTCCAGGATTATCGCGGGGCGCGATGTTCGGCACGCAAGTGCCTGAATGCGGGACGAAAAAAAGCCCGGACCGCATTTAAGCGATCCGGGCCTTTTCGAATCTGGTGCCCGGGAGAGGACTTGAACCTCCACGACCGTTAGGTCACTAGCACCTGAAGCTAGCGCGTCTACCAATTCCGCCACCCGGGCAACGAAGAGCGCGTAATGTAGTAGTCGGCTTCGGGATTGTCAATTACTGCTTGAGCCTTTTTTCACTTCCGGTATCGTACGCGGTCTATGGAGCGAGATATTGAGTAAGCCAAACGACGATCGCGCCGCCGACTGGCGCGAACGCGACCCCAACCATCAGGCCGAGCAGGGCGCCTACGACAGCCCTGTGCCCAGCCGCCAGCTCGTCCTGGACGATCTGGCCGCTGAAGGCCATCCCATGACTCACGACGAGCTCATCGAGTATTACGTGCTCGATGACGATGCGGCCGAGGCTTTCGAGCATCGGCTGCGCGCGATGCTGCGTGACGGTCAGCTGCTGGAAAATCGGCGCGGCGCACTCGGGCCCATCGACAAGATGGATCTCGTGCGTGGGCGCGTGCAGGGCCACCGCGACGGTTTCGGGTTCTTGTTGCCCGACGATACCGATGGCGACGACGTGTTTCTGGCGCCGCGCCAGATGCGTCAGGTCATGCACGGCGATCGCGTCGTGGTGCACGTGACCGGGCGGGATCAGCGCGTCCGGCGCGAAGGCCGTATCGTTGAAGTGCTCGAGCGCGTCAACGAGACCATCGTGGGCCGTTTCGTGGTCGAATCCGGCGTGTCGATGGTCGTGCCCGATAACCAGCGGATCTCCCAAGAAGTCCGTATTGCCGAGAACAAGCGCGGCGGGGCCGAGAACAACGACGTGGTCACGGTGCGCATCATCGAAGCACCGTCGAAACGCAGCGAGCCGGTGGGCGAGGTCATCGAGGTGCTGGGCGACCGTATGGCGCCGGGCATGGAGATCGAGGTCGCCATCCGCTCGCACGGCATCCCGCACGAGTTCCCGGCCGAGGTGATCGAACAGGCCAAGGCCTGTGGTGATGAAGTCGCCGAGGCCGACAAGAAAGACCGGGTGGATCTGCGTGATCTGCCGCTGGTGACCATCGACGGGGCGGACGCGCGTGATTTCGATGACGCGGTCTATGCCAAGAAGACGCCGCGTGGCTACAAGCTCTGGGTCGCTATCGCCGATGTGTCGCACTACGTGAGAAAAGACTCGCCGTTGGACGTCGAAGCCGTCGAGCGCGCGACCTCGGTGTATTTCCCCGATCACGTTGTGCCGATGCTGCCCGAGGCCCTGTCCAACGGGCTGTGCTCGCTCAATCCGGACGTCGACCGCCTGTCGGTGGTCTGCGAGATGCGCTTCAATGCCGCCGGCGAGCTGCAGGCCTCGAAGTTCTATTCCGCGGTCATCCGTTCGCATGCGCGTCTGCTCTATGAGCAGGTGGCCGACTGGCTGGAAA
>PBAO01000049.1 GCA_002715985.1 Lysobacterales bacterium
ATCCTTTGGCGCGAACCGCCAAGCCGCCACGAGACCACGCCATGAAGTTCGTAGACGAAGCCCAATTACGCGTAGAAGCCGGCGACGGCGGCCACGGCTGCCTGAGTTTTCGCCGTGAGAAATACGTGCCCCACGGTGGGCCGGACGGCGGTGACGGTGGCGACGGTGGTAGCGTGTATCTCGTGGCCGATCACAATCTGAACACGCTTTATGATTTCCGGATCAATCGTGTGTTCAAGGCCGAGCGCGGCGGCAATGGCGCCGGCAAGAATCGAACCGGTTCGAAAGGCAGTGATCGGTATCTGCCGGTGCCGGTGGGCACGCTATGCTATGCGCGCGAGACCGATGAACTGATCGGCGATCTGACCCACGACGGCGAAACGGTCTGTGTCGCTCAGGGCGGTTTTCACGGCATGGGGAATGCCCGCTTCAAGTCGAGCACCAATCAGGCACCGCGCAAGACCACAGACGGCTCGCCCGGCGAGGTGCGCGAGCTGCGTCTCGAGCTCAAGCTGCTGGCCGATGTCGGCCTCGTGGGCCTGCCCAACGCCGGTAAATCGACGTTTCTGGCCGCGGTGTCGGCAGCGCGCCCGCGGGTGGCCGATTATCCGTTCACCACATTGCAGCCGCAGGTCGGCGTGGTCAGTGCCGGACCGTTACGCAGTTTCACGCTGGTCGATCTGCCGGGGCTGATCGAGGGCGCGGCCGACGGTATCGGGCTGGGGCATCGCTTTCTGCGTCACGTGCAACGCACGCGGCTCATGTTTCATGTGGTTGATGTGCTGGACATGGAGGGCCGTGATCCATTGGCCCAGATCCGCACGATCGCCGACGAGCTCGTCGAGTTCAATCCCGCGCTTGCCGAGCGCCCTCGTTGGCTGATTCTCAACAAGACCGATCTGATCGACGAAGACGAGCAGAACGCCCTGATTCAGCGTATTCGTGACGAGCTGACCTGGCAGGGGCCGATCTATACGGTGTCGGCGATTCAGCCGAAAACACTGGAGACGCTGGTCCACGATGCCATGGATGCCGTTGAGGCCCGTGCGCGCGACATGGCCGCCAGCGACGCCGAAAACGACGCCGAGCCGGCTGGCGATGACGCGTGAACGCCTGACCCGAGCCCGGCGGCTGGTCGTCAAGATCGGCAGCGCGCTGCTGACCGCGGACGGCGCCGGGTTGGACAACACGCGCCTGGCCGAATGGACGGCCCAGATCGCAGCACTCGTGGATGCCGGTTACGAGATCGTGATTGTCTCCTCAGGCGCTGTGGCAGAAGGGATGAGCCGTCTGGGATGGTCGCACCGGCCGGATCGTGTCTCGGCCTTGCAGGCCGCGGCAAGTGTGGGCCAGGCCGGGCTGGTCGAGGCCTACAGCCGTGGTTTCGCCGCCTACGGGCGCCAGACCGCGCAGGTGCTGCTCACCCACGAGGACGTGGCCGACCGGGCCCGTTATCTCAATGCTCGGCGTACGCTGGCCACGTTGCTGGGCCTCGGAGTTGTGCCGATCGTCAATGAAAACGATGCGATCGCGGTCGATGAAATTCGCGTGGGGGATAACGACACGCTGGCGGCGTTGGTCGTCAACCTGCTGGATGCCGACGGCCTGATCATTCTGACCGACCAGGACGGGGTCTATGATGCCGATCCGCGTCGAGTCGCCGACGCACGGCTGATCGAAAGCGCGGGCGCCTACGACGAGGCGCTGGTCCGGGTGGCCGGTGACAGCGCAGGTGCCCTGGGCCGCGGGGGCATGGCCACCAAGATACGCGCGGCACGACAGGCCGCCGACTCGGGTGGTTTCACCGTTATTGCCCACGGCACGACGCCCAACGGACTGGCGCGCATCGTGGCCGGGGAGGCGTTGGGGACGTTGTTATTGCCGAGCCCGGGCAAACGCCGGGCAGCGCGCAAGAACTGGATCGCGGGGCAGCGCCAGGTGCGAGGGCGAGTCCATATCGATGCCGGGGCCGCCCACGTACTGCGTGACTCCGGGCGCAGTCTGTTGCCGATCGGCGTGGTCGCCGTGGAAGGCGATTTTCGTCGCGGTGATCTCGTGGCCTGCGTGGATCCGCAGGGGCTCGAACTGGCACAGGGCCTGTCGAATTATGACGTGCGCGATGCCCGGGAGCTGAAAGGCTTGACCAGCCAGGAGATCGTCGCGCGGTTCGGCACGGCCCACGAGCCCGAATTCATCCATCGCGATAATCTGGTAATGACCTAGGGCGTGTGGGCGTTTCATACGAGCGCCGCGTTGGCGTGCGAAAATCTTCTCCTGCGAGGCGCGAGCCGTCGCGCGCCTCGATCAAGGCCCGCAACGCAGCAGGACAAGCTTTGCCGCCCAATCCTTCGGGACTAGCGCCCCAAAATTAACGACACGTCGGCAATCCGGCGTTCTAGCCCACCGCGCGACATCGACACGCTAAGTGCGCTACGCCTCGTCTTGCCGCCCATAGTCACAATATGGAGCGCTTGGCGAGCACTCGTATGACACGGCAACAGGCCCTAACGCCGCGATCGGCGTGAACGACCGGCCAAAAAAAATCCGGCCGCGCAGGGCGCCGGCCGGATTTCTTCAGCTCGATCGCTCAGCAAGCGATCGACATGCGGCGATCAGCTGGCCTGGGCCATATGCTTGATCTGGGCGTTCAGGCGCGACTTGTGGCGTGCAGCCTTGTTGCGGTGGATCTGGCCCTTGCCGGCCATGCGATCGATTACCGGCACGGCGACCTTGAAGGCTTCCTGAGCGCCGTTCAGGTCGTTGGCAGCGATCGCCTTCTGGACGTTCTTGATATGGGTACGCACGAGCGAACGCTGCGCCACGTTACGCTGGCGGCGCTCGGTGGCCTGACGGACGCGCTTGCGTGCTTGCACAGTATTCGCCACTTAGGTGCTCCTGAAGATGATGTTGTGAGGGCAGAACCGGAATAGGCGCGCGATTATCGGGATTCGCGCCCGACTTGTCAATTACGGCGCCGGGTAGGCGTGACCCGACACAGCGGCTATAGTGCGGCGGCGTTGCCCACGGCCGATCTGTATACATGGCGTCATCACTGGTCCGATCGACCACTGTCGTTTCCGGCATGACCTTCATCTCACGCATCCTGGGTTTCGGCCGGGACGTGGTGCTGGCGGTGATGTTCGGCGCGGGTCCGGCGATGGATGCGTTTCTGGTCGCTTTCAAGATCCCGAACTTTCTGCGCCGACTGTTTGCCGAGGGCGCGTTCGCACAGTCGTTTGTGCCGGTGCTTTCGGCCACGCGCGATCAGGAAAGCGGCGACGAGGTCAAAGCGCTGGTCTCGGTCGTCGCCGGCACGCTGGGGGTGATTCTGATGGCCCTGACGGCGGTCGGCGTGATCGCGGCCCCGCTTTTGATCTATCTGTTCGCGCCCGGGTTTGCCGAGAACGCGGCCCAGTTCGATCTGGCCGTGGATCTGCTGCGGCTGACGTTTCCGTATCTGTTCTTCATCTCGTTGACGGCACTGGCCGGCGGCGTGCTCAACACCTACGGGCGTTTTGCCGTGCCCGCGGTCACGCCGGTACTGCTCAACATCTGTCTGATCGGTGCCGCGGCGCTGCTGTCACCTTATTTTGCCGAGCCCACCATCGGGCTGGCCATCGGGGTGTTCGTGGCCGGTGTCGCGCAACTTGTGTTTCAAGTGCCGTTTCTCATTCGTCTGGATCGACTGCCGCGTCCGCGCTGGGGCTGGGCCAACGAGAAGGTTCGCCGGATTCTCAAGCTGATGCTGCCGATCATGTTCGGTTCATCGATCGCTCAGATCATGTTGCTGCTGGATACGATCGTGGCTTCGTTTCTGGCCAGCGGCAGCGTGAGCTGGCTGTACTACGCCGATCGTCTGATGGAGTTTCCGCTCGGCGTGTTCTCGATCGCGATCGCCACCGTGATTCTGCCGAGCCTGTCGGCCCGGCACGCGGCCAAGTCCACCAAGGCTTTTTCGGCGACGCTGGATTGGGCGCTCAAGGTGTTGATGGTGCTGGGCCTGCCGGCCATGGTCGGGTTGTTTATCCTGGCGGGGCCGCTGGTGATCACGCTGTTCAACTATCGCTCGTTCACCACGCATGACGTCTGGATGAGCCAGTACGCGTTGATGGCCTATTCACTGGGCTTCATGGGGTTTTCAATCGTCAAGGTGCTGGTTACGGGCTTTTTCTCGCGCGAGGACTCCCGTACGCCGGTCAAATGCGGTGTGATTTCCATGTTGAGCGCCATGGCCATGAATCTGATCTTCGTGGGCCTGTTCATCTGGCAAGAGTGGTCGGCGCCGCATGCGGGTCTGGCCCTGGCGGGGTCGCTGGGTGCATTCGTCAACGCCGGGCTGTTGTATCTTTATCTGCGACGCTCGGGGGCTTATGTGCCCGGCGCGGGATGGGCGGCCCTGTATCTGCGTATCATGATCGGCTGTGTGATCATGGCGCTGGTGCTGCATATCGGCGCTGCCGAGGCGACGACCTGGATGGCGCGAGCCGCCTGGATGCGTGCGGCCTGGCTGGCGCTGTGGATCGTCGCTGGCGTGGCCCTGTATTTCGTGACGCTGGCTGTGGCGGGCTTGCGCCCGCATCATCTACGCATGGCGACAACGGCCGACGAACAGCCACAATCATGATCGCCGGCTGTGAGGCAACAGGGGCCGGCCACCCACCACGAGTCGAAGGCATCATGCAGATTATCCGCTCGATACGACGTCATCCCGGTCTGGTTGGCGGCTGCGTGCTCACCGTGGGCAATTTCGACGGCTTGCATCTGGGCCATCAGGCGATCATCGAGCGGGTGCGTGCCCGGGCCGCCGAGCTGTCGCTGCCGGCGGTGATGATGAGCTTCGATCCCATGCCCGGCGCCTTCTTTCGCCCCGACGCGCCGCCGGCTCGTCTGGCCTCCATGCGCGAAAAACTCGAGGACGCAGCGGCTTTCGGCATTGATTGCTTCGTGCGCGCCCGTTTCGATGAGGCCTTCGCCGCCATGTCGCCGCAGACGTTTCTCGAAGCCCTGATCGCGACGCGTCTGGGGGCTCGGGCGATTCTGGTCGGCGACGATTTTCGTTTCGGGCATCGACGGGCCGGCGATGTGGCCACGCTCGACGCGTTCGCTGCGCGCCACGTGATCGAGCGCATGAGTCTTCCGGACGTCTGCATCGACGGCGAGCGTGTGTCTTCGACCGCTGTGCGCCAGGCACTTGCCAACGGGCAGGTTCGCCACGCAGGCCGCTTGCTCGGCCGGGCTTATCGCATCAGCGAGCGTGTCGTCGGCGGCCAGCGCCTGGGCCGCACGCTGGGCTTTCCCACGGCCAATCTGTGCTTGAAGCGCCCGGCCGCCCTGCGTTATGGCGTGTATGCCGTGCGTGTGCGTCTGGCCGATGGCTCGGTGCGCGCCGGGGCGGCCAGCTTCGGCGTACGGCCCGTGGTCGAAGGCAAGGACGAGCTGCTGGAAATCTATCTGCTGGATTTTGCCGCCGATATCTACGGTATGCGCCTGGACGTGGAGTTCGTGGATTTCGTGCGCGGCGAAGAAAACTACGACTCGCTGGATCTGCTAATGGAGCAGATGAGCCGCGATGTCGACGATGTTCGCCGGATTCTCGACCACACAGAAACGCTATGACGCACTCCACATCTTCAACCGCCCACGCGCGCCCGCGCCGCGGTATCGCCAACGCTCACTGGCTGTGGCTGTCTGCGCTGGTGATCGGCATCGACCAGTTCACCAAGCAGCTCGTGGTCAATCACTACGGGCTGTATGAATCCACGCCGTTGTTCACCTGGCTGAACCTGACGCGCGTGCACAACACGGGGGCGGCGTTTTCCATGCTCGCCGGGGCCACACCCTGGCTGTTCGTCGGGCTGTCGGTGGTGGTCACCATCGGCGTGATGATCTGGCTGCGCCGGCATCCCTACACCCATCGTCTGTTCGGGCTGTGCCTGGCGTTGATTGCCGGCGGAGCCTTGGGTAACGCCATCGATCGGGCGCTGCGCGGGCATGTGATCGATTTCGTGGATTTTCATATCGGTGCCTGGCACTACCCGGCATTCAATGTCGCCGACTGCGCGATCGTCGCGGGCGCGATACTGATCTTCGTGGACATGTTGCTATTATCAAACCGGCGCTGATCACCAGCATGGCTGGCTGACGTCTGCGCCGTCCTCGTCGTAGGCTCGGCGCGCGCCGGTATCATCCACGACAAAGCGTCGACAAAGATCCGCGGTCTGTGCGTTCTGTGCCGTGGCCGTGATGCGATAGCGCTGATCGTCGTTATCGGGATGCGTCGTCGATAGCCTGTAGAGCCCGTTGTCGGTCGTCGCCGTCATGCCCAGCGCCGGCATCGTGTCGATATAACGATAGCCATTGGCGGTATAGAGCTGCTCCTGGCGGGCGGCCGCGCGCAACACCGCCTGCTTGGCCTCGGTGCGCTGAGCCTGGCGAACCTTGTCGGTATACATCGGATAGGCAATGGCCGCCAGAATGCCGATGATCGCCACCACGATCATCAGCTCGATGAGCGTAAAGCCGGCGTGCCTTGGAGGGTCTCTATGCAACATCATTCTCGAATCTCGTGCCAGGTGCGTCGCCCGGTGTAAGCGCCGTTGGCCAGAGTGAGGGTGGCGGTCTGCCCGCCGGTCAGCGGCAGTTTATAGACGCGGGTACCGTTATCGGCATCGATGAAACGCGCGCCGGCACCGGCCGAGCCGCGGCTGGCGTAGCCAATGCCCACGATTCGCGTGCCGTCGATCGTATCGGCCTCGTCGACGAGGCCGTCGGCGTTCAGATCGAAGATGTTTTGCGCGGGCACGCCGCCGCTTGCTCGGTCGACGACCGTGAAAAAGCCGCTGCTGGTCAACTGACAGCTTTCGGCGTTGAGCACCACGGATTCGAACTCCAGCGTGTCATCGACGACGCGCGGGGCGCGAACCACGGCCTCGGTCGTGGCGGGGTCAAAATCGATCACCCAGCCGCGGTCATTGATCTGTGGTACGCCGGTCGCCGCGCGGGTGACGAAATTGATCGCTCGATCGCTCACGCTTCGAAAGCTCAGTGCCGCCGCACCGGCCGTACCGGCATACTGCAGTTGCTGGGTGAGCAGTGCACTGCGCGCAATCGGCGTATCGGCCGGGCGCGGCGGCACGTCACCGTCTCCGGTATAAGAGAAGACCTGGGTGTCCCACAGGCCGTAGACCGAGTTGGCTGGCGCCTGACGCTCGGCCGTGACCGGCGTGATGTTCTGACCGGTGCCGACATACACCATGACGCCGTAGCTTGGCCCCAGTGGATGAACAGCGACTGCCGGGGCGCTGGTGATGGGCTGGGGCTGGCCGTCACGGCCGGCCTGGAACAGACGGCTCTGAGTCCATGCACCGGCCGTGCGTGCGGTGAGATCGAAGCGCCAGACGTTGCCATACAGATCGCCGGCATAGACATAATCCACGATCCGATCGCCGTCGACGTCAATCGGGGTGGGGCTGGCCAGGCCGTTGCCCGGCTGGCCGGTGACCGGGACAGCGCCCGTATCCAGACGCCTGATGAGTTCGCCGGTCTCCACGTCGACAATGAACAGAGAAGCGCCGAACGCGTTGCTGTTGTAACCGTTGCCGAATATCGCAGCCCAGCGCCCGGTATGCAGACGCACGATGCTGGGCGTGCCGAAGGTACGGCCAAGCTGTGGATCGCGAAATTCCCAGCGTACGAGCGATGCCGCCCGGGCCTCGGCCCGGCCGTTCGACGGCGGGTCGGTGACATCCAGGGCATAGATCGTGCGTCCGCCGTTTCGCAATCCCCCCACCAGCACGCTGTGCCAGGCGTTATCGTAGAAGGCTGGATCGACCGCGACTTGACCGTCGACATACGCCCGATGGCGATAGGCCGGATCGGTCAGGCCGGCGGGGCCGGCCAGCTCACCGAGCACGGCATTGGGGACATAGGCGAAACGCTCGCGGCCGGACTCGGCATCGAAGGCATGCAGCATGCCGTCGTTGGCACCCACATAGACCAGCGGCGCGCGAGCGGCCGTGGTGGCGACAAACCCATTGCTGCCCCCATAGGCCCGAGCCCCGGCAGTGTTTTCTGGTGCGGTGGCTGTGGGAAAACGCCGATCCAGCCAGGCGCCGGCGTAGCGCAGTGGGTCAGCCGGGCCAACGAATACCGGTACGGCGTTGATGATGTCGCCGAGCACCGTATCGGCCCGATTACGGAAGCCGCCGATCGTGTTCTGGGCGAGGTTCTGGCGCTCGCGCGATCGATCCCCTCGCAAATAAGCCACGGCCGGGCCGCCGAGTGTGGGGAACCGGCCGGTCAACGCCGTATCCGCTCGAAAGCTCCGCCCGGTGACGCTACCGCCGGTCTGCGCGTTCGGCTGGTCGCGTAAGGCGGTGATGATCTGTCGTGTATCGCTGGCCGCGCTCGCGTTGTAGCCGGGCAGCATGTCGGAGGCGCGCCAGAGCACGGTTTCGTTCGCGTTACCGGCATTCAGTGCTCGTTTTTTGATCACGTCCCCTGACCAGCGACGCGTGTCGTAGCGTGTCTGATAGAGCGCGCCGTCGCTGCGGAAATCCGTTCCGCTGCCGGTCGCGTTACGACTGGTCTCGCTGCGCGCCAGGATATCGCCGATCAGCGCTGTGAAACCGCTCAGCAGGGCCTGGGGTGAATCGGCGTTGACCAGCCGGCCGCGTGTGTTGAGCGTGGCATGCCATAGATCGTCGATCTCCGAGGCGCCGCCCACGGACAATGAGGGCGCGGGCTCCCGCTCGGCCGGCGAGGCCTGGCGCAGATACCACGGCGGTGGGTTGAAATAGGGCGCGCGATTTTCATCGGCGAACGCCTCGCTGGCGAAAATCACGCCGTCGATGCCCAGCGTGACCCCGTACGTGCTGACATGCGGTCGGGCCAGGCAGTCCTGTCGCTCGTCGCCCGGGCAGCCGTCGGGTACGGGCAAGACCGGCTGGTCGGCTATGCCGGGCGGCGGATCGAACTCGGCGTAATATTTCATCGCCACATCGGCGATCGTGTTGCTGTAGTTATCGGGAATCGGCGAGTTCGGGCCACCGAACCCGCCATCGACGTTGCCGATACCGCTGACTCGGCTGCTGTTGAAACCGTCGGTGAACAGTAGCGAATAGTTGCGCTGACAGGCCGCCTGTACGACCCGCGTGTCGTTTTCAAAGATCTCGCCCAGATTGAGCAGGGCCTGGCGGTTGGGGGTGCCGCGGGCTACGGCGAAATCCATCTGGTAGATCGAATCATAGAAATCGGCGCGTGCCGTGCTCGCGCCGCTCGTCAGCGTTGTCATGTTCTGGCCATCGCGCAGACACGTGGCCGAGTCGTTGATCGTGCAGGCATGGACACGGATATCGTTGACCGGCTCGAATGCACGAGTCGCCGCGCCGCGGATGGCCAGGCTTCGCTTGCGGTAATACACGAACCAGTTGGCAAAATTCTGGATCGCATTCTGATAAGCCGCGCCCTCGGCGCCCCCAACGAAATTCTGTGGCTGAATCTGGTAACCCAGCAGCGTTTCGCCGTTCGGGCCGGTGCCCGTCAATGTCTCGGCCGCAGCACGCCAGCCAAAGCCCGGCGGCAGAGGGCTGGAACCATCGCCCGGTTGTCTCAGATAGAAGGTGGCCGGCACGTAGGCGATGCCCAATTCCTGGCCGTCCCGGATCGTCGTCGGCTCGGCCGCCGGGAAGAATCCGGTCTGTGTACCGGTCGCCAGGGTGAGTGTCGTCCGAAACTCATACCCGAAAAGCGTCAGTAACCCACAGCCACCCAAGCGGCTGGGTGGGGCCACGGCATTGAGCAGCGGGCTGTAACAAACGTTCGTGTAGGTCGTCGAGCTGGCAACGGTATGGTGATAGACCGTGTCTTCGGGGATGCGGGTGCCACTCGGCACGAAAAACTCGAACCCGGGCTCGTTGCGGGCGATACGACTGCGCAGGTCGAGCGTGTCGCTACCCTGGGCCGGATCATAGCGTGCCGCCGAGGGTGTGGCGTTGTCGTACCCGATCCACGGGGTATAGACAGTGGCCGGATCGAAATAAGCCCGATTGAATTCCGGATCGCGGGCATAGGCGAACGACGGCAGCGGCGGAATAGCGTGAAACGCCTCATAAATCCGCCGATCACGCGCCTGGCAGGCTGTGCCGTCGGCGTTGCAGTTGTTGAAACCGTTGGGAAACAGATAGCCGTAGGTTCGGCCATCCTGGATGAGCAGCCGATCCTGCGTCAGCGACAGGCCCGGTGCGGGGTTGAACAATGTCTCCAGATCCATCGACCCCGAGTCGTCGATCGCGACGAGAATATTGGGCGGCCTGGCGGTGGTGGCGGCGCTCGGCTGATCGGTCAGCGACAGGGCCGGCGTGTTCTGAGCCGCCGCCGGGCCGCCCAGAAGTGATGTCCCGATCAGGGTACAGGCCGCCAGTGCCCGTCGAGTGATGATCCCCAGTCTCATCGCGCCACCTCGAAGATCATCTGAGCCACTGCACGGGCCGCCCGACCGCCGTCAGCGCCTGCGCGTGCCGTGACCCGGAAGCGCCATTGATCCGATCTGGCATTGAGCACGGTCAGTCCGGCCGGCAACGCCTCGATGACATAATCCGTCCGAGCATTGCTGCCAGGCGCTACGTATTGCGCGGTCGGCCCATCGCGCCAGAACGCATCGCCAAGATATCGTGCGGGCGTATCCGGTGTCTGTGGGCCGGGGAGTCGAATCGGCAGGTCTGATAATTCCTCGGGACAATCGGCCGATGAAGTGGGCGAGGCGCCGAGTGCGGCGTGACACAAGGCCAGACGTCTGTCGCGCAGACGGTGCCCGACGTAGGCCAAGGCCGAATTGGCGCGGTCCAGGGCTTCGGCCCTGGCCTGTTGGTTCGCTGCCATGCGCTGTTGCAACGTCGCGGACGAGATGGCGCTTACCGCCAGCAATGTCAGAACGACCAGAAAAATCAGGCTCGTCACCAGAATGAAGCCCTGTTGCTGGCGCGATTGCATGATCAAGGCAGCCTGTTCTTGAGCGCGATCATGCGATCAATCAGAAGACGTGCGCGTCGGTCGGTGATCTCGAACACCGAGCCATCCATCAGGTTGTAGCGCTGGGTCGTGGGCACTGGCAATGCACGATCACCGCTTTCCGGATCGCTGTGCAACAAGAGCTGGATACGCACGCTCTTGATGTGCGTACGGGCATCGGCGCTTGGCTGCGCGGTGTAATACTGGACGCCATCGGCGCGATTCGGCCCGGCAATGCCGTAGCGCACCTCGAACCGATCGACGTTGTCGATCACCGGCTGTCGATCGCTGCCTGCTTGATGACAGATGAGCGCATCCGCGTCGGAGACATAGAACTCGAAATCCGCCATCGCCGGCGCGCCGGGGGTGCCGATATCCTGGCCACGGCAGTTTTTCACGCCGCCGGCGGCCTGGAAACGAATGCGCAGCTGGTCGTTATTGTTGTGGATGTTGGCCTGGCCGCCGATAACGGCGCCTTGTGCCAGTGCCGGTGCCAGTGCGTTGCTGGCCTGGAATGGGTTGCTATCCAGGGTCACGTGATAGCCGGCGTGGGCCACCCCGTGTTCGAGCACGAAAACGGCCAGCCGAGCGTTTTCTTCGAGATGTGCCGTGCCGCGCTGGGCTTCGAAGCTCTCGCGGTTGGCCTGAAGTATCTGCAGTACCCCCACCAGCAGGAACAGGCCCACCGCCAGGGTGACCATCAGCTCGACCAGCGAGAAGCCCTGCTGGGCACGGCGGCAGGCGTTCATGGGCGCACCCGGGTGACGATGCAGGGCCCGTCGATAGCCGTCGCGTGGGCCTGGCTCGCACAACGCTCAAGCCCGAGTGGTGCGCCGGTGTCCGGCGGCTCGCGTTCATGCCAGGACACCGTGATTTCCAGAAGCGGGCAGGGCTGCTCGCTGACCGCACAGGTTACGAAACCTTGGCCCCGGGGCAGGCTGCGCGCCACGATCGTCTGCCATTCGTGAGCGTCTTGTCGTGCCATCTCGCCGGGCGTACAGGGATGGGCTGCGCCGATACAGCTCGTATCGGGGGCAGAGGCGGCGCTGGCCGGGCTGATCGCAGCGTAGAGCGAGCGTGCCACCGGTGCGGGATTGGCCCGGATACGATCGGCCATATCGCTGCCGGCGATCCGGGCGAGCGAGACATGGCCGGCGTTGTCGGTGGTGATGATCGCCGCGCTCTGAAGACCCAGCAGCCCGAGCAGTCCCACGGCGATGACCACGAGTGCGACCAAGGCCTCGACGAGCGTGAAACCGGCAGCGGACGAGACCTGGCGCATCAGCAGCCCGCCGCGTTGACGGTCGCCACGCGTCCGGTGGCGGCGATGCATACAGTCTGTGTGATCGATGCATCCTCGGCGCCGGCTTCCAGGCTGTGGCCGGACATGGCGAAACCGCTGGAGTTGAAATCGATCGGCTGATCGGTGCTGGCGGTCAGCGTGATACCGCCGCTCAGCGCGCGATGAGCGCGCAGCACCTCGGCGCCGTTGCCCGGTGTCGCGCCGGCGCTGGCCGTGTAGATGAGCCAGCCCGCGCTCCAGTCAGCGTCGTTGCGACACGTGAGGCGATCAGCGCTGCTGCACAGCGTGACCGTGGTGCCGCGCGCCACTGCCGTGGCACGCGCGTAGTTCAAGGCGCTGATCAGTTCGTTGGTCTGAGTGGTCAACCCGTTGGCCTGAACCAGTGACCGATACGAAGGGATGGCGATCGTGGCCAGAATCGCAGCCACAGACAGCGTGACGATCAGCTCGAACAGGGAAAAGCCGTGGGCGCCCGAACCGCCTGGCCGCGCGCTGCTATTCGGCGCCTTGCGCTGTTTTCGGTCGTGCCCACAACCCGTCATTCGGCGTGCTCCCCCGAGCGCATCCCCGTAGCCAGTATGCACGAGCGGCGTCACAAAACGAGCGTCGACAAAAAAAGCCCGCCGGATAACCGACGGGCTTTGATCTGGTGCCGAGGAGAGGAATCGAACCTCCGACCTACTAATTACGAATCAGTTGCTCTACCGACTGAGCTACCTCGGCGGAAATCGCGAAGGCGCGGAGTATAAACAAAGGTTGAAGCCGCGACAACGCCTGTCCGGCGAATACGACAAAAGGCTTGCATTCTGTCGGGCAGGCCGACGAAAATAACCGGATAACAAAACAATGTTGTTCGTTCCGGGCCGCTCGGAGCACATCAAACTAGCGCATACGGAGAGGTGGCAGAGCGGTTGATTGCACCGGTCTTGAAAACCGGCAGGGGGTCATTCCCCTCGTGGGTTCGAATCCCACCCTCTCCGCCATCTTCTTCACGGTTTATCAATTTCAGGCGCCCGCGCCTGACGTGCACTATCTTGGAGGGGATGACGCATGAACCCTGAAACGCTGAAGAATACCGCCCACGAGATCATGTCGCCCGGCAAGGGCATCCTCGCGGCCGATGAGTCCACGGGAACGATCGCCAAGCGCTTGGCCAGTATCGACGTGGAATCCACCGAAGCCAATCGACAGGCCTATCGCAACCTGTTGTTCACCACCGAGGGCGTGGAGAACTACATCAGCGGTGTGATCCTCTTCGAGGAGACCCTGTTTCAATCCGCCGACGACGGCACGCCGTTTGCAAAAGTGCTGGCCGACAAGGGCGTGGTGCCCGGCATCAAGGTCGACAAGGGCGCCAAGCCGCTGGCGCTCTCCAGTGAGGAGAAAGTCACCGAAGGCCTCGACGGCCTGCGAGAGCGGCTGGCCGAGTACGCCAAAGCCGGGGCGCGCTTTGCCAAATGGCGCGGTGTGATCGATATCACCGATGAACAGCCCACCGACTACTGTATCGACACCAACGCCCATGCACTGGCCCGCTATGCCGCGCTCTGCCAGGAGGCCGATATCGTGCCGATCGTGGAGCCGGAAGTGCTCATGGACGGGAGCCACGATATTGCGACCTGCGAGCAGGTGACCGGTCGCGTGCTGACAAAGGTCTTTGCAGCGCTCAATGCCCAGAACGTGCTGCTGGAAGGCATGTTGCTGAAACCGAACATGGTGATTGCCGGCAAGCAGAGCAGCGCGCAGGCCAGCGTAGACGAAGTTGCTGACGCCACGCTGCGCTGTCTGCGCCGCCATGTGCCGGCCGCCGTGCCGGGCATCGTGTTCCTGTCCGGCGGCCAGAGCGATGAGCTGGCCACCGCGCATCTCAATGCCATGAACCAGCGCGGCGAGCAGCCGTGGGGTCTGTCGTTTTCTTATGGCCGTGCGCTGCAGGCGCCTGCGTTGGCAGCCTGGCAGGGCAAGCCGGAAAACGTCGAGGCCGCGCAGAAGGCGTATCACAAGCGGGCCAAGAATAACGGCGCGGCTGCGCGGGGCCGCTATTCTTCGGATATGGAAAGCGCGGCCTAAACGACTTCGGCGGCCACTGGAAAAGCCCGGATCGAGAGCAATCGATCCGGGCTTTTTTGTGTCAGGTATGCAGGCGAACCAGGATATCCTCGTAGACTCGCGATAGACGCTCGATGTCGGCAGCGGGAATCCGTTCGTTGGCCTGATGGATCGTGGTGTTCGCCGGGCCCAGCTCCAGCACTTCGGCGCCGGTCGGCGCAATGAAGCGCCCATCGGACGTGCCGCCGCCGGTCGACAGCCGGGGCGGGTGGCCGCAGACATCAATGATCGCATGCCGGGTGGCCTCGATCAGGGCGCCCTCGCGCGTGACGAAGGGCTCGCCGGACAGCCGCCAGGTGAAGCTGTTCGGATCGATACCGTGCTGTTCGGCATAGGACTCGGCGATCTCGCACAGGCTCTGCTCACTCTGCAGGGTGGAAAAGCGCCAGTTGCAGGCCGCCTCGGCCACTCCGGGCATGACGTTTTCAGCCCCTGTGCCCGCCGTGAGATTGGAGACCTGAAACGAAGTCGGCGGAAATGCATCGTCGCCTTCATCCCATACGTGAGCGACAAGATCATCCAGTAGCCCGACGAGCCGATGCAGGGCATTGTCGCCCTTGTGAGGATAGGCGACGTGACCCTGGCGCCCCGTCACACGAATCCGTGCGTTCAAACTGCCGCGACGCCCGTTCTTGACCGTATCGCCCAGTGTGGTTTCGCTGGAGGGTTCGCCCACGAGGCAGCGCTCGATGGTCTCGCCACGCCCGGCAAGCCAATCGACGACGGCTCGGGTGCCGTCGACGGCCGGGCCTTCTTCATCGCTGGTGAGCAGGAACGCGATACGCCCGTGGTGGCCGGGATGCCCGTCGCGAAAGCGTTCGGCGGCACAGACCATGGCGGCCACCGACGATTTCATGTCCGCGGCACCGCGGCCGTAAAGCCAGCCTGCGTCGTCGATGGTTGCGCTGAAGGGGGCATGCTCCCAATCCTGGGCCGGGCCGACCGGAACGACGTCCGTATGGCCGGCCAGGCAGGTGATCGGGCCTTGATCGCCGGCTATGGCCCAGAGATTGTCGACCTCGCCGAAACGCAGATGCTCGACGGCAAAGCCGGCAGCCGCCAGCCGCGCCCCGATCAGTGTCTGACAGCCGGCGTCGACCGGCGTGACAGAGGCGCGCCGAATCAGCTCACGTGCCAGTTTCAGGGCGGCACTGTCGGTCTCAGTCGGCACCGGCGATCACCGTTTCATAGCGCGCCGCCGAAAAGCCGGCCAGCGTGGTTGTCGATGTCTCGAGGATCGGGCGCTTGATCAGCGTCGGATGCTCGGCCAGCACCGGCAACGGATCGGCTTCGGTGGCCCGGCGTGTGGCATCGTCGAAATCGCGCCACGTTTTGCTGCGCTTGTTGATCAATGCCGCATCACCCAGCGTGTCGCGCCAAGCGGCGAGCCGTTCGCTCGTCGGCGGCTCGCGTCGCAGATCCACGAAGGTGTGTTCGATGCCGGCTGCGGTCAGCCACTGTCGTGCCTTGCGACAGGTATCACAGTTCGTGATGCCGTAGAGATGAACGCCCATGGTCTATTCGACGTTACGCAGCAGGTCGTTGACGCTGACCTTGGCGCGGGTGCCTTCGTCGACCTTCTTGACGATGATGGCGGCATTGATCGAATACCGACCGTTGTCGCGCGGCAGGCTGCCGGCGACGACGACCGAGCCGGGCGGCACTTCGCCATGAATGATGGTGTCGTTCTCACGGTCATAGATCGGCGTCGAGGCGCCGATGAACACGCCCATTGAAACCACCGAGCCCTTGCCGATTCGTACGCCTTCGACGATTTCCGAGCGTGCGCCGATGAAGCAGCCGTCCTCGACGATCGTGGGGGCGGCCTGCAACGGCTCGAGCACGCCGCCGAGCCCTGCGCCACCCGACAGATGCACGTTGTCGCCCACCTGGGCACACGAGCCGACAGTGGCCCAGGTGTCGATCATCGAGCCGCGACCGACATAAGCCCCGATATTCACATAGCTGGGCATGAGAACCACGTTGGGCGCGATATGGGCGCCGCGGCGTACCGTGGCCGGCGGTACCACGCGCGCGCCCTGGGCCTTGAAAGCAGCCTCGTCGTAGTCGGCGTATTTCGAGGGCACCTTGTCGTAATACTGCGTGAACGCGCCGTCGAGGGCTTGGTTGTCACGTAGACGAAACGACACCAGCACGGCTTTTTTCAACCATTCGTTGACCTGCCAGCCGTCGGCCGTGGGCTCGGCCACGCGGGCTTCGCCGGCATCCAGCATGGCAAGCGCGGCTTCGACGGCGTCCACGATCTCGGGATCGGCGCTCGTGGGAGAGAGCTGGTCACGGTTGTCGAATGCGGTTTCGATAATCGTCTGGATATCGGCCATGGGGTGTGTCCTTGTTGCTAAGGCTTGAAAAGCGATGGCGCGGAAGTTTACGCGCCCGAACTGTCCAGCGAAAAGACAGAGCCCTAATGCTCTGAACGATCCAGCTCGGTGGTCATGGTTCGGCGAAGCTCTCGAAGCACGGCGTCATCGGCGATCGCCATCTGCTGTCGATCGGTGACGAAGAAGACATCCTCGGCGCGTTCGCCGATCGTGGCGATCTTCGCGGTCTCGATCAGAATGCCGCAGCGATGAAAGACATCCCCGATGATCGACAGCAGACCGGGCCGATCCGCGGTGATGATTTCCATGACCGTGCAGTCGCGCTCGGTCGCGGCCGAGAAATAGATCTGGGTCGGCACGTTGAAGTAACGGTTCCGCCGACCGGCGCGCCGGGTCACGTCGATGCTCTCGACCGTGGGATCGGCGATCGCCTCGATCAGCGCGGCCTCGACTTCGCGACGCCGAAACTCCTCGCTGATCGGCTCGCCGGAATGCTCGGATACCACATAGGTATCCAGCGTGTAGTCATCGCTGGTGGAGTTGATGCGTGCATCCAGCACCGACAGGCCGAGCTGTGCGAGCACACCGGTGGTTACGCCGAACAGATAATCCCGGTCGCGCGTATAGACGAACAGGGTGGTGCCCTGATCGGGAATATCGGTCAGCGTGACCAGCGGCGCATTGTCATCGCCGTGCTTGATGATGGCCCGAGTCTGGCGAGCGATCTCCTCGGGGCTGTGGCGCAGAAAGTATTCCGGCTCGAAACGGGTCCACAGCGTCTTGAAATGCGGGGTGTTCACGCCGGCACGGGTCAGCATGGCCGCGGCCGCACTGCGGGTTTCGGCCACCAGCTCGTCCCGGTCCAGGGGATCATCCAGGCCACGCTCCAGCGCTCGCCGTGTGTTCATGTACAGATCGGTGAGCAGGCTTTCCTTCCACGAGTTCCAGAGCTCGGGGTTGGTCGCGCGAATATCACATATCGTCAGGATGAACAGACGATCCAGGCGTTCGCGCGTGGCCACTTCACGAGCGAATTCGTTGACCACCTCGACATCGTTGATATCCCGTCGCTGGGCGGTCATCGACATCAGAAGATGCTGGCGCACCAGCCAGCAGACCATGTCGGTATCTTCCGACGAGATACCGTGTGCTTGGCAGAACGCCCGGGCATCCACCGCCCCGAGCTCTGAATGATCACCGCCTCGACCCTTGGCGATATCGTGCATCAGTCCGGTGATGCACATGATCTGCGGCTTGTTCAATGCCTGCATCAGTTCGCTGGCAAACGGCAGCTCATGATCGAAGCGCGACAGCGACAGACGCCGGATATTACGGATCACGAACAGCGTGTGTTCGTCCACGGTCAGCGTATGAAACAGGTCATACTGCATGCGCCCGATGATCTGACCGAAATTCGGCAGATAACGCCCGAGTATGCCGTAACGATTCATGCGCCGAAGTGCGCGCGTGACGCCACTGCGCTGGCGCAGAATTTCGGTGAAGAGTCGCCGGCAATGTATTGAATTGCGGAAGGTTTCGTCGATCAGGCGACGATCACGGCGCATCAGGCGCAGCGTACGTGCCCGAATGCCCTGCAGGCCCGGGCGCGTCTCCATGAGATAAAAGATCTCGAGCAGTGCAGGCGGGTGTTCTTCGAAGACCTTCTCGTGTGTCACTTCTATGAAGCCGTGGCGCGACTGAAAGCGTTCGTTGACGGCCCGTGGGCGCTCGTCGTCGTCATCGATATGCAGAATCGCTTCCGAGAAAAGCTGAAGCAGAATATCATTAAGCGCAGATAAAGCCTTGATATTCCTGTAATAACGCTGCATGAAGCGTTCGACCGCGAGCGTGTTTTCGGCGTCGTCGTAACCCAGCATGTGGGCGATGCGGATCTGGTGGTCGAATAACAGCCGGTTCTCGTTGCGCCCGGTCAGCACGTGCAGTGCGAAACGCACACGCCAGAGAAACGACTGGCCGCGATGCAGGTCGTTGTATTCACGTTCGCTCAAGAAGCCGTAGTCGACCAGCCCATCCAGCGTCTGGGCCGAGAACTGACGTTTGGCCACCCATGCAATGGTCTGAATATCGCGCAGGCCCCCGGGCGACTCCTTCACGTTGGGCTCGAGCTTGTAAGCGGTCTCGTCGAAGCGCGCGTGCCGTATCTGCTGCTCCTCGACCTTGGCGCTGAAGAAATCCGCGGAGGCCCAGACATGTTCGGCCGAAGTCGCGGCCCGCATGCGAGCGAACAACGCCGGGTCACCGGCCAACACGCGGGATTCCATCAGGTTGGTGATGATGGTCAGATCATCACGGGCCAGCTCGGCGCACTCGGCCGGTGTGCGCACGGCGTGCCCGATCTCCAGGCCCAGATCCCAGAGATGCGTCAAAAACCGCTCGATACCGGGCTTGGCGGTATCGAATTGATCGGCCTGATAGAGCACCAGAAGATCGATGTCCGACTGTGGCAGCAACTCGTTGCGCCCGTAGCCTCCCACGGCCACCAGGCAGGCGTGTTCGGTGGCCACGAGCTGGGCCCAGCTCTGGCGCAGCACGGCATCGATGACCTGGCCACGGGCACGCACCAGCCGGGTAATGCTGGCCTCATTGGCCGCGAATGCATCGGCGATACGGTGCTGGCCCTCGGCCAGCGCACCGCGTACGGCTTTCAGATCAGTGGTGTCGAGCTTGGCCAGACCGTCGATGAAACTGTCCCATCCGGCAAGGCCGGTATGTGCCGGCGTATCCGCCGTGGCAGGCGTGGTCATATCAGGAGGCGGCTTGCTGGCTGGGCGTGAGAATCTCGACGCCGGTCTCGGTCACGAGAATGGTGTGCTCCCACTGGGCCGATAGCGAGTGATCCTTGGTGACCACCGTCCAGCCATCAGGCAGGAGCTTCACGTGGCGCTTGCCGGCGTTGACCATCGGCTCGATCGTGAACGTCATGCCCGGTTCCAGGCGCATGCCGGTGCCGGGCTTGCCGTAGTGCAGCACCTGTGGTTCCTCGTGAAATCCGCGCCCGATGCCGTGGCCGCAATATTCGCGGACCACCGAGCAGCGCTCGGATTCGACATATGCCTGCACTGCGGCACCGATATCGCCGAGAGTCGCTCCGGGTTTGACGGCCTCGATACCGACATAGAGCGCTTTTTCGGCAACGTCGCAGACGCGCTGGGCGCGCACGGACGGTTTGCCGGCGAAATACATACGTGACGTATCGCCGTGAAAGCCGTCCTTGATGAGCGTGACGTCTATGTTGACGGCATCGCCTTTCTTGAGCTGCTTGTCGCCGGGAATGCCGTGACACACCACGTGATTGACCGAGGTGCAGACCGATTTCGGGAAGCCGTTGTAATTCAGCGGCGCCGGCGTCGTGCCCAGGGTGTCGACCATGAAATCGTGGCACAGCGTGTTGAGCTCGTCGGTGGTTACGCCGGGCACGACATACGGGCCGATCATATCCAGAACCTGGGCAGCCAGGCGCCCGGCCTCGCGCATGCGGGCCTGTTCTTCTGAAGTCTTTATGCTTGCACTCATCGGGCAACGTCCTTGCCGGGGGGGCTTCGGCCAGGGCATGCTCTGGCCTCGTCAAGCAGGCTATGGTATAAACCGCCGGCGCTCGCGGCAATCGCGGGCGTGTCGGCACCGCCGACGATGCATCAAATACAGTCCAAATACGCACGCACGTCGACACATGAGGCGGGGTGCCCGCTCAGCCGGGTTGTCTCATGGGACGTTGCGGAGGCCAAACCCTGGAGACAATCAATGAGTGATATCAGCATGCGCCAGCTGCTCGAAGCCGGCGTGCATTTCGGTCATCGTACGCGTTACTGGAATCCGAAGATGGCGCCGTTCATCTTCGGTCATCGCAACAAGATTCATATCATCAACCTTGAAGAGACGTTGCCGCTCATCAAGGATGCCTACAACTACATCAGTCGTCTGGCCGCCAACGGTGGCAACGTGATGTTCGTGGGCACCAAGCGTGCTGCGCGTGAAGCCGTCGGCAAGCAGGCCCAGCGTGCCGGCATGCCGTTTGTCAATTACCGCTGGCTCGGCGGCATGTTGACCAACTTCAAGACGGTCAAGAACTCGATCCAGCGTCTGCACGATCTCGAGCAGATGATCGAGGACGGCTCGATCCGCAAGCTCAACAAGCGCGAGGCGCTGGATCTGTACCGCGAACGCGACAAGCTCGAACGCTCCATCGGCGGCATCAAAGAGATGACCAGCCTGCCGGATGCGCTGTTCGTGATCGACGTCGGCTTCGAGAAGATCGCCATCGACGAAGCGCGCAAGCTCGGGATTCCGGTTGTGGGTGTGGTTGACACCAACTGCTCGCCGGAAAACATCGACGTGGTCATTCCGGGCAATGACGACGCGATCCGTGCCATTCGGATCTACACCCAGATGGTGGCCGACGCCATCCTGACCGGGCGTGGCAGCAAGGGCCAGTTCTCCGGTTACGACGACAGCGTCGTCGAGACACAGGAAGCCGGTGACGAGCATGAGCCGGGCAAGCCGGCCGAGGCACAGGCCGAATCCAAGGCCACGCAGAACTCGGTCATTCAGGAATCGCAGGGTGAAGCCGAGCCGACCGCAACCGCATCGCTGGGCGATGTGGCAGCCGTGCCGGCCGAAGAGCCGACCGAGGCCGACCCGAACAAGGCCGATCGATAAAACGCGATGCCTCGCGGTCACCGCTTGTGGTGGCCGCGCTACACCTAATTATTTCTGGAGTGAAAAATGGCTATTAGTGCCGCTCTGGTCAAAGAGCTACGCGAGCGCACCGGCGCTGGCATGATGGAGTGCAAGAAAGCGCTCACCGCCACCGATGGCGATATCGAAACCGCAGCCGAGAACATGCGTCGCGAAGGCCTGGCCAAGGCCGACAAGAAAGCCGGGCGTGTGGCTGCCGAAGGCCGCATCGCCTCGGCGACCTCGAGCGCCAAGGACGCAGCGGTTCTGGTCGAAGTCAACTGCGAAACCGATTTTGTCGGCAAGAACGAAGATTTCGTCGCGTTCGCCGACGCTCTCGCAGCGCTTATCCTCGAAAAGCAGCCGGCATCGGCGGAAGAGGTCAACGAGCTGCATTTGGCAGGCCAGACCGTGGACGAGCGTCGTCGCGAACTGACGGCCACCCTGGGCGAGAAGATCGAAGTGCGTCGATTCGCGCGTGTGGAGGCCGTTGGCGGCAATCTCGATGTGTACTCTCACGGTGCGCGCATCGCCAGCGTGGTGGCGATCGAGGGCGGCGATGAGTCGCTGGCCCGTGATCTGGCCATGCATGTGGCCGCCAGCAATCCGGCCTTCCTGTCCACGGAAGATGTGCCGGAAGAGCGTCGTAACGCCGAGAAGGAAATGTTGATGGCCCAGGCCCGCGATTCGGGCAAGCCGGACGACATCATCGAAAAGATGGTCGAGGGGCGTCTCAACAAGTTTCTGGGCGAAATCACGTTGATCGGTCAGCCGTTCGTCAAGGATCCTGATCTGACCGTGGGCAAACTCGCTGCTGACAAGAACGCCAAGATCACGGCGTTCGCGCGTCTGGAAGTCGGTGAAGGCATCGAGAAGAAGGAAGAGGACTTCGCTGCTGAAGTGAAGAAACAGGCCGGCACTTCGGCCTGATCGAAAGCTCGCGAAAAAGCCGGCTGCTGATTGATGCAGCCGGCTTTTTTTATGGCCGCGATCCGCGAGCCCGTGACGCCGAGATCGGTGCGCGATGCGTGCCGGGCCCGTATTCTTTGAAAACGGATGTGATTTTGTCTGTCATGGCTGCGGTCATCGCTGCATGGGTGTGACATAATCCGCGCGTTTGCCACCAGCCAGGCCGTGCGCTCATGACCGATAAACCGATTCCAGCCTATCGTCGCGTTCTTTTGAAATTGAGCGGTGAAGCATTGATGGGCCGCGGCGAATACGGCATATCGGCCGATGTCGTCGAGCGGCTGGCCGGCGAGATTCGTGAGCTGGTCGAGTCGCGTGTCCAGGTGGCGCTGGTTGTCGGCGGCGGCAATATCTTCCGGGGTATCGGCCTGGCCGGGCGCGGCATGGACCGCGTGACCGGCGACCAGATGGGCATGCTGGCCACCGTGATCAACGCGCTGGCCCTGCAGGACGCGGTCGAACATGCCGGGCTGAACGCACGCGTGATGTCGGCGGTGCGTATCAATCAGGTCTGTGAGGACTATATCCGGCGCCGGGCGATACGACATCTGGAGAAAGGCCGTGTCGTGATATTCGCCGCCGGTACCGGCAACCCGTTCTTCACCACGGATTCCGCGGCCAGCCTGCGCGCGATCGAGATCAACGCCGATTTGATGCTCAAGGCCACCAAGGTGGATGGCATCTACAGCGCGGATCCGTTTACCGATACGAGTGCGACGCGTTACACCCACCTGACCTACGACGAAGTCATCGACCAGCGTCTGGGCGTGATGGACACCACGGCGATCGTGCTGTGTCGCGATAACGGCATGCCGCTGCGTGTGTTCGATATCAACAAGCCCGGCGATCTCATGGATATCGCCATGGGCGGCGATGTCGGCACGCTGGTCGACAACAACCCAACGAGAGCCAATCGATGATCGACGAAATCTGCCAGGACGCCAAGCAGCGCATGGACAAGACCATCAGCGTGATGCATGAGGACTTTGCCAAGATTCGCACCGGACGGGCCTCCACGTCGCTGCTGGATCACGTCACGGTCGAATACTACGGCGTGGAAGTGCCGTTGAATCAGGCGGCCAACGTGGCCACCGAGGATGCGCGCACCATCACGATCATGCCCTACGAAAAGACGATGGTGCAGAAGATAGAAAAAGCCATCATGAGCGCTGATCTCGGCTTGAATCCCTCCACGGCGGGTGCGGTGATCCGGATCGTGTTTCCGCCGATGACCGAGGAACGACGCAAGGACATGGTCAAGATTCTGCGCTCCGAGGCCGAGGACGCCCGTGTTGCCGTACGTAACGTACGCCGTGACGCCAACGCGGATTTCAAGGAGCTGGTCAAGGAAAAAGAGATCACCGAAGACGAGCAGCACGGCGGTGAAGAGCGTATTCAAAAGCTCACCGACGAGCATGTGGCTCGAATCGATCAAGCGCTGTCCGACAAGGAACAGGAGATCATGACGGTCTAATGAGTAGGGGGCAGGGGCAAGGGCAAGCCGTAGTGCCGCGACATGTGGCGATCATCATGGACGGCAACGGGCGTTGGGCGCGCGCGCGCGGGCTGCCGCGTGCCGCCGGTCATCGTCGGGGTGCGCGTATTGCACACGATATCGTGGCGGTGGCATCCAAGGCCGGTGTCGAGGCCCTGACGCTGTTCGCCTTTTCAAGCGAAAACTGGCGCCGCCCGGCGCATGAAGTTCGGCTGCTGCTGGATCTGCTGCGACGCACGATCAAGAAAGAGCTGGCCGGACTGCATGCCAACGGGGTGCGCCTGTCTTTCGTGGGTAGCCGGGAACGATTTCCTGACGCTCTGATCCGCGAGATGGATCAGAGCGAGCAACACACGGCCGGCAATCGCGGGCTGCAGTTGAATATCGCGGTCGATTACGGCGGGCGCTGGGATGTCGTGCGTCGCACGCGAGAGCTGGCCTGTCGCGTAGAGCGGGGCGAGCTGGCCGTCGACGATATCGATGAGCGCTGTTTCGATACGGGCATGAGCCTTGCGCACTGTCCGGCCCCGGATCTGTTGATTCGCACCGGCGGTGAGTCGCGTCTGTCGAATTTCCTGCTTTGGGAAACCGCTTATACCGAGCTGTATTTCACCGATGTTCTATGGCCGGATTTTTCCGACGAGTCGCTTCACGCTGCCATCGATTGGTTTGCACGCCGCGAGCGGCGTTTCGGCAATGTCGCGGCGGGTGCACCGCGGCGCTAGCGTATATCCCCAGGCCGGGATACGGCGTCGGCCGACAGATGCCGCCCGTGCCTTTAAAGGCGTTGCCGCGTTGACTGGCGGTCGACGGCTATCGACGGGGCACGGCCGCAAGTGTCTGTCCGCCGGTTTTTCACGCCGTGTTTCGTATTCGGCACCGACAGGCCCAATTATGCTCAAGACACGTATCCTCACGGCGCTCGTTGCCTTGCCACTGGCCATTGCTGCCATTATCTGGTTGCCAACCGGTGGCGTGGTTGCGGCGGTGGCCGCGCTCATGCTGGTCGGCGCCTGGGAATGGGCCTGCATGATGGGCGCTGATCGTGGCCAGCGCGCGCTGTTCGTGGCGCTGGTGGCGCTCGTCATCGGTGTGCTCTGGGCATTGGCCGGGCCGGTATTCGCCGGCGTCAGCGGCACACTGATCATCGGGGCGGCCTGTGCGTTCTGGGTCGCCGTGATTGCGCTCCTGGCGCGATTTCCGAGCGGGTGGGCGGCCACGCTGGGTCAGCCCGGGTGGGCCACGCTCGCCGGCTGCATCGTGCTCGGCGCGCCGGTGGCCGCATTGGGTTATATCCATCATCTGGATCACGGGGCATGGCTCATACTCGTGCTGTGTTTCATGATCTGGGGTGCGGATACCGGCGCTTACATCGCCGGCAAGACACTGGGGCAGCGCAAGCTGATCCCGGCGGTCAGCCCCGGCAAGACGCTTGAAGGGGCCTATGGCGGAATCGCCGCGGCCATGGTGTTCGGCGCGCTGGGTGCGTTCGTTCTCGATCTGTCGGCTCTGCGTATACTGGGCTTCACGGTCATGGGGGCCGCGATCGCGCTGGTGTCGATCGTGGGCGATCTGACCATCAGCATGTTCAAGCGCTCGGCCGGTCTGAAAGACAGCGGAGCGTTTTTTCCCGGGCACGGCGGTGTGCTGGATCGGCTGGACAGCCTGATCGCGGCAGCGCCCTGGTTCGTTGTCGGTCTATGGCTGCTGGCCTGATCGACAGCGCCTGCCGTGCGCGTTACATCCGCGACGTTCTTTAGGCCTTCGAGCACGACGACATGAGCCAGCTTCTCGTCTCTGTACTGTCTTTTCTCGTGGCCATCGGTGTGCTGGTGGCGGTGCACGAGTACGGGCATTACTGGGTGGCGCGCCGGCTGGGCGTACGCGTGCTGCGTTATTCCATCGGCTTCGGCCACCAGGTGTTCGGCTGGACGAGTCGCAAGACCGGTATCGAGTACTGGCTGTCGGCGCTGCCACTAGGCGGCTATGTCAAGATGCTTGACGAGCGGGAAGCCCCCGTGGCCGAGGCCGACAAGCCTTTTGCCTTCAACCGCGTACATCCGTGGCGACGGATCGCCATCGTGGCAGCCGGGCCCGGTGTGAACGTGTTGTTCGCGATTCTGGCTTATTGGCTGGTGTTCATGATCGGCGTACCGGGCATGAAGCCGATCATCGACACGCCGGCCGAGGGCTCGATCGCGGCCCGTGCCGGTCTGGCATCGGGCGATGAGATCACCGGCCTCGACGGTCGCGCGATCGCCGATTGGCAGGATCTGCGCATGACGCTGG
>PBAO01000050.1 GCA_002715985.1 Lysobacterales bacterium
GTCCAGGGACGGGTCCAGCGTGTCCAGGCCGTATCCACCCGCCCATGGATCAGTGCGGTGATGGCAAACGCAAAGGCCACACAGAAGCCCACGTAGCCCATGTAAAGCAGGGGCGGATGAAAGACCAGGCCCGGGTCCTGCAGCAGTGGATTCAGATCACGTCCCTGGCCGGGCGCCGGAAACTGACGCGCAAACGGGTTGGAGGTCATCAGCGTGAACAACAAGAACCCGGCATTCACAAGCCCCATGATGGCCAGCACACTCGAAGCCACATCGCGTGGCAACGTACGGCCAGCAAACGCCACGGCTACCGACCAGAGGGCAAGCTCGAGCATCCATAACAGCAACGAGCCCTCGTGGGCTCCCCACACCGCAGCGAGACGATAGAACCACGGCAGGCTGGTGTTCGAGTTGTCAGCGACATAGGCCACCGAGAAATCGTTGGCGTAGAACGACCACGCCAGCGCGGCAAACGCCAGACCGATCATCAGACACTGCCCCGTCGCTGCGGGGGCGGCCACCTGTTGACAGGCCGGCCGGCCGGCCGCGATGCCATAGATCGGCCAGAGCGACTGCACCAGCGCCATTGCAAGCGCCAGGATCAACGCCAGATGGCCGAGCTCCGGAATCATCGCGAGTATTGCCTGTTCGCCGGCAGGCAGGCATCAGACGTGCCGGCTTTCAAGGCTTGGGCCGTATCCGGCGACATATAGCTCGAGTCGTGCTTGGCCAGAATCCGATCGGCCACGAACTCGCCGTCCGCCATGAGCTTGCCGTAAGCGATCACGCCCTGACCTTCACGAAACAGATCCGGCAGCGTGCCGCGATAGCGTACGGGTACCGTGGCCGTACAGTCCGAGATCTTGAACTGAACCGATAAGCCGTCGCCCGGTCGCTCGACCGAGCCGGCCGCCACCAGCCCGCCCACACGAAAGCGTGTGTTGATCGGCACATCGCCGGCTGCGATCGCGCTTGGCTCGTGAAAATAGAGCATGTCCTGCCTGAAGGCGATGAGTATCAGAGCACAGGCCCCGCCCAGGCCGACCAGCAGGCACATCACCAGCAACAGGCGACGCCGACGGGTTCTAGTCATCGGCGCATGCCTCGCGCCGTATACGTCGTTTGATTGCACGATGACACCAGACCGGCAATACGATGTTGAGCGTGATCACTCCGGCTGCAATGCCATACGCGCTCCAGACATAGCTGGCATACCCCCCCCATGCTCCAGAACGCAGCCCAGTCACCCATTGACGATCCTTCTCATCACCCAGCGACTACGCCGCTCTCGCCAGAGCAGTTGCACACGCATGCCCCAAAGCGTGAGCCAGCCGAACAGACAACTGAAACCCAATGCCCCGGCCAGCAGTGGCCAAAGCATATCGGACTCCATGTGCGAGCCGCCGCTGAGGCTGAGTGTGGCCCCCTGGTGCAGCGTGGTCCACCAGACAACCGAGTAATGGATGATCGGAACATTGATTACGCCCACGATCGAGAGCAGCGCACAGGCGCGCCCGGCCGTGCGCGGCGAGGCGATCGACTGATGCAGCGCGATCACCCCGAGATACAAGAACAGCAGGATGAGTTCCGACGTCAGACGTGCATCCCATACCCAATAGGTCCCCCACGTCGGCTCGCCCCAGATCGCACCGGTCACCAGCGCCAGGCCCGTGAACGATGCGCCCACCGGAGCGGCGGCAACAATAAAGATCTCGGCCAGCTTCAAGCGCCAGACCAGTGCCACGACACCGGCGCCGGCCATGGTGGTGTAGGCGAAAAGCGAAAGCCAGGCGCTGGGCACATGAATATAAAGGATACGAAACACATCACCCTGCTGATAATCCGGTGGCACGAGCACCAGCCCAGCGATCACGGTATAGGCAATACAGACCACGGCCGGCACGGCCAGCCAGATCGCCCAGCGTGCGCTCACGTCGTAAAAGTATGGCAATGAGCCGAGACGGTGAAACCGCCGTCTAAGGCTCTTGCCCATCGTGAACGAAGTCATCGCCTTTCCATAAGAATCAAGCCATACATGAAGATGGCGGACACAAGCGCGTGGCGGCGACAGCGCCGGTCAGCCGAATGGCCGCGTCACACGGGCCACAGCAGTGCATGCCCCCACAGCTTGGCGCACCGAGAGGTTGCACGACACCGGGGCACGCTCGTTAGACAGCTCATGCATCAAGCCCGATACGCAAGGCCGCCGCGATCGCCCAGGGGCCGAGCGTGATTGCCAGCACACACAGCGCGGCCATGATATACACCGCCCCGGCATAGGGCAGCCCGACGATTGCGGCACGGACGACGCCGGCGCCGAAGATCAGCACCGGCACATACAGCGGAAGCACCAGCAGACCGAGCAGGAGCCCGGCCCGTGGCAGCCTGAGCGTCAATGCTGCGGCGATTGCGCCAACGAAGACAAGGGTCGGTGTGCCCAAGGCCAGCGTGAGTATCATCGCGGGCCACGCGTCAAGCGAGACCCCCAGCATCAACATGAGCACCGGCCCAGCCACGACCAGCAAAGCAGCACTGGCCAGCCAGTGGACGATCATCTTGGCCAGGGCGATGACTGCCAATGGCTCGCCCGCCAATAGATACTGGGTGAGCGTGCCATCCTCGTGATCAGCTCGGAACACGCCATTCAAAGACAAGAGCACCGAAAGCAGCACGCCCATCCATAGAACAGCAGGTGCCACCGCAATCAGAACGGTCTGATCGGTATTCGTACCCAAGGGAAACAGTGCCACGATCAGCACGAAGAACAACAGCTGATGAACGAGCGCGCCCCGTTGGCGCCCTGCGATCGCCAGCTCACGTCTGAAAACCGCCCAGAAAACACGCCTCATCAATCGAGCGCCACACAGCGCGTATCGCCAAGCCCCATACGTTCGTGGGTCGTGTAGACGATCACCGAACCGCCACCTGCAAGCCGGGTGATTCGCTGTGACACACGTCTGCGTGCGGCCGAGTCCAGTGCAGCGACCGGCTCGTCCAGTAACCACACCCTCGGGGCGATGAGCCAGAGCCGAGCCAGGGTGACGCGACGTTTCTGGCCCGCCGACAGAGTATGCGTCGGTTGATGGGCCAGGCGACGAAGTCCGAGCGTCTCCAGCGTATCCACAATCGTGGCTTGATCGATCCGGCTCGCCGGATGAGCCAGACGCGATAAGAGCGTCAGGTTCTCGACCGGACTCAGTACCTGCGACAACGCGTTCTGGTGCTCGATAAGCCCGAGCGATGGCACGGCTTCGTTAGCGTCCGGGCACCAGTCGATCGTGCCTGAAATTGGTGATAACAAGCCCGCGAGCGTGTGTAACAAGGTGGATTTGCCTGCCCCATTAGTGCCCGAGATGCGCACGATATCACCGTCGTCGGCAACGAAATCGAGCGGCGCAAAGAGCGCACGCTCGCCCCGGCCGCAACGAAGCCCGGCGACGGACAGCCGATGCGTCATCGATCGGCCGCTACTGGATCAGAGGCCAACCCAGCTTCCCAATGGTTGATGCCCCTGCAGGGTGATGGCATAAAGCGCCCAGCCAGTCGCCCGGATCACATCCAGCGATACCGAACCCTCGCCGCTAAGCCACGTCCAGGGCCGCCATTGCCAGAGAACAACATGCACGGCGATCGCGAAGACAACGAAAACGAGAAAACTGATTACGAATAGCCGTCGAGAGGCGTTCACTTCAGCCTCGCTCAAGCTCGCAAGCGAGCGCGGTCTTTTCGCGTTCATCGCGATCTCCCTTCCACAAGCACCACTCGCCGTCATGGTTCGATACGGGCTGAGCGCGCTCGATATACGCGGTCAGGAAACCATTGGTCGTCGTCGAGCATCGAAGGCGCCGGAAGCTATCCGGTTGTCATTATCGAGGGCATTGCACCCGCAATTCGTATCGATCACGAGCGACACCGCCACGCGCATTATAGTGCCTCATGCGCGGCCGAAATCACCGCCGCGACCGCTCGATACTGACAAGCGGTCTGAGCCGGCCGGCAGCCACGCCACCATTGAGCAATACAGGCGCGCCCCGATCGATGCCCACCCCGACATTGCCGATCATGCCTCTGGTTTAGCGAATAGTGCCCACAACACCACACCGACCGCATGGTGCTGCACGCGCTCGGCTTGCCGAGACAGCCACGCCGGGCGGAATCGGTGTATTGAATCACGGAGGCATCGACAGAACCGGGTTACAGTCAGGCGCTATTGAAGCACGAGGCCCGGTCGATATCGGCTCGCGCACAACCTTGCTTGATCGCACAGGTATCGCTAAGCCGTGAAGAAGATTGGTCGGGGTTACAGGATTTGAACCTGTGACCTTCTGCACCCCATGCAGACGCGCTACCAAGCTGCGCCAAACCCCGACGAGCTGCGTATTCTACCAAAAGGCTGGCGACTCTACACGCTCATTTTTCGAGTTTTTGGAGTATTGACTCCAGTTCGATACGAATATCCGCCAGCGGCGACGCCGCCGGCCTTGCCGACTCTATGTTTGCCGCTGTCCCGGGCTCAGTGAGCTGTGCTCGAGCACCGGCAATGGTAAAGCCCATATCGTAGAGCAGATGTCGGATACGGCGAGCCGTATGAATATCGTGGGAGCGATAATAACGCCGGTTACCGCGACGTTTGACCGGCGCCAGCGCGGCGAATTCCTGTTCCCAGTAGCGCAGGACATGCGGTTTGACACCGCAAAGTGCACTCGCCTCGCCAATCGCGAAGTACCGCTTGTCGGGTACGGCGGGAAGCTCGTCGCTCTCAGTCTCCGACGACAACCCGAGACTCGACTCGCGTGCGCATCTTCTGGCCTGGCTTGAAGCTGACCACCCGACGGGCGGAAATCGGAATCTCCTCGCCGGTCTTCGGGTTGCGTCCGGGCCGCTGGCCCTTGTCACGCAGCTCGAAATTGCCGAAACCGGACAGTTTCACGTAGTCCCCGGCTTCGAGTGTCTGCCGCATTTCCTCGAAGAACTGGTCGACAAACTCCTTGGACTCACGTTTGTTGAATCCGAGCTCCTCGGACAGGCCTTCGGTCAAATCAGCTTTGGTCAGCGCCACGTCACGTCCCCCTGAGTTGCGCTCCTGTTTCGTTGCGCAGTGCGTCGATGATCGCCGTCGTTATCCCCTCGACGGCGTCGTCATCCAATGTGCTTGTATCGCTTTGGAAAAGCAAGCTCAAGGCAACACTTTTTTCTCCTTGATCAAGGCCTTGGCCGCGAAACACATCAAACACGTCGACCGAGCGCAACAGAGGCGACTCCAAGCCGCGGATGACCTGAATCAGACGGCCGACGGGCACCTCTTCGGCCACGACCAGCGCCAGATCACGGCGCACGCCGGGCTGGTCAGACGGCTGGGCAAAGCGTGTGGCTGTGGACTTGATCAGTGCATCGGCCTCGATCTCGAAAAGATAGGCCAGCTCGAGTCCCTTGTAGCGCCGCGCGAATGTCGGTGCGAGCTGGCCGATCCACCCAACGGCCTGCGAGCCGAGATAAATCCGTGCCGAGCGTCCGGGATGCAATCCGGGATGCGGTTCTGCCACAAAGTCGATCTGGTCGGAACGCGCGCCGAACAACGCCTCGACGTCACCGCGCACGTCGAAGAAATCGACCGTGCGCGGAGGCGCATCCCAATGGGTGGGCACCGCGCTGCCGGCCGCCAGGCCGGCAATCATGGCTGTCTGTCGATAACCGTTCTCGGCAGTCTTATCCGGCACGAACGACAACCCGTGCTCGTAGAGACGAATACGTGACTGCTGGCGCCGTGCGTTGTAGGCCCAGGCCTCGACAAGCCCGGCCCAGAGGGTACGGCGCATGACCGTCATCTGGTCGGAAATCGGGTTGTCGAGCACCCCGACGGCCGCCTTGCCTGTCAGCGCATCGTGCAGATCCGAGGCGACGAAGCTATAGGTGATCGCCTCGTTATACCCTCTCTGTCGCAGCGCCTCGGTGATGTCGGTTTCACGCGTGGCCGTATCCGCCGAGGATACGGGCGGCAGGGATACGCCCTGCTGCTCGGCTTCGAGCCGGTCGTAGCCGTAAACACGGGCGATCTCCTCGATCAAGTCAGCCTCGATCGCCAGATCATAGCGCCAGCTCGGCGGTGCCACCTGCCATTGCCCGGCACCGGCCGAGGCAAATTCACAGCCGACGCCACTGAGAACGCGCTCGATGGTGGCATCGTCGATCGACTGACCGATCAGACGCGAGACGCGTATCGCAGACAGGTCGATACGACGCGCGTCGACACCCACCGGCTCCCCGAGTACCGTCGTGATCGGGCCACAGGCCGCACCACCGACACACTCGAGCAGACCGCTGGCACGCTGCAGCGCCGCCTCGTGCAGCGCGGGATCCACACCGCGCTCGAAGCGGTGCAGCGAGTCGGTATGAATCTTGTAGCGCCGGCCTCGCCCCGCCACGGCCGAAGGCCGAAAACAGGCCGACTCGAAGACCACGCGCCGGGTGCATTCGGAAACCGCCGTGCGCTGCCCACCGATCATGCCGGCTATCGCCACCGGGCCTTCGTCGTCGGCGATCACAAGCGTATCGTCGTCCAGCGTCACCGTCTCACCGTCGAGCGTGACGATCTGTTCGTCGGTCTGGGACAGGCGTACCTGCAAAGCGCCCACCAGGCGGTCGGCGTCGAAGGCATGCATCGGCTGGCCCAGCTCCAGCATCACGTAATTGCCGATATCCACGGCCAGGTTGATGGCCCGGATGCCGGCACGACGCAACCGTTCACGCATCCAGAGCGGCGTCGCGGCCAGTGGTTCGGCCGATTCAACAAGGCGCGCCGAATAGGCCGCGCAATGTGCCGGTGCCTGAATCGTGACCGTCGGGGCCGCCGCCAGCGAATTGGCGATCGGGGCGATGACCGGCGAAGCGAGCGCACAGTCCAGACCGAGAGCGACTTCACGCGCCACCCCGCGCATTGACAGGCAGTCACCGCGATTGGGCGTCAGATCAACTTCCAGCACCTGATCCGGCAGGCCGAGCCACTCGGCCAGCGAGGTGCCGACCGGCGCATCGGCCGGCAATAACCAGAGCCCGTCGCTGTCCTGGGCGGCGCCGAGTTCCCCGGCGCTGCAAAGCATGCCGTTGGAGGCCACACCGCGCAGCTTGGCCGCCTTGATGGTCATGCCACTGGGCATGACCGTGCCGACAGTCGCCACGGGCACGCGCACACCGGCCGCCACGTTGGGCGCGCCGCAGACGATCTGTGCCGAGGCCTCACCGCCGGTGCTGACCTGGCAGACCTTGAGCTTGTCGGCATCGGGATGGGGTTCACAGGCCAGCACTTCGCCAATGACAACACCGGGGACCGCCCCGCCCACCGGCTCGATCGCATCCACCTCGAGGCCCAGCATCGTGATTCGCTCGGCGATCGTGTCGATGTCGACGGTCGTGTCGACCCAGTCGCGCAACCAGTTTTCGCTGATCTTCACGCGGCCTCCTCAGGCAAACTGCGCAAGCATGCGCAGATCGTTGTTATAGAACTGGCGCAGATCGCTAACACCGTAACGCAGCATCGCCAGGCGCTCGATACCCATACCCAGCGCGTAGCCGGAATAGCGCTGGCTGTCGACGCCCGCGGCCTCCAGCACGTTGGGATGAACCATGCCGCAGCCCATGACCTCCATCCAGCCGGAGCCGGTTCCCAACGATTGGCCATCGATGTCGATCTCGGCCGACGGCTCGGTGAAGGGAAAATAAGACGGCCGGAAGCGCAGATTCAGATCGGTTTCGAAGAACGCTTCGAGAAAGGCCCGCAGATCCGCACGCAGCTCGGCGAACGTGACCCGCTCGGCCACATAAAGTGCTTCGATCTGATGAAACATCGGGCTGTGTGTACGATCGGAATCACAGCGATACACACGCCCCGGCGCGATCACGCGGATCGGTGGCTGGCGCGACTCCATCGTTCGAATCTGAACCGGCGACGTGTGGGTGCGCAGCAGCAACCGCCCGCCATCGAGATAGAACGTATCCTGCATCGCTCGCGCCGGATGATCCGGCGGCACGTTGAGTGCTTCGAAGTTGTGGTAATCGTCCTCGATCTCGGGACCGGTCACGACCTCGAAGCCACGGGCAGCGAACAATGCCTCGATACGACGGCGCGTACGCGTGATCGGATGCGTGGCCCCCGGTGTCTCGCCGCGACCGGGCAAGGTGACATCCACGGTCTCCTGGGCGATCCGGGCTTCGAAGGCGGCCTGCTCGAGCGCAACGCGCTGTGCCTCGATGGCCTGGGTGATCTCCTGCTTGATACGGTTGATCGCCCCGCCCGCGGCCTTGCGCTGATCGGCCGGCAGCTCACCCAGGCTTTTGAGCCTGCTCGTGATCTCGCCTTTCTTTCCGAGCAGGCGAACGCGCTGGTCATCCAGGGCCCGCAGATCCTGCGCTGCCGTGATGTCGGCCAGCGCTCTATCTCGAAGCGATTCAAGATCCGTGCTCATGCCATCTCTTCCTGCCGGTTCGTGGACACACGATACCGATATACAAAAAAAGGGAAAGGCGGCTGCCTTTCCCTTTATCCACGCTATTCAAACGGAATCAAGAGATCGAGCCGGCACAGCGTTCGGTCGATCCCGTATTCCTTAGCTCAGGGCGGCTTTCGCCTGTGCGACGACGCTGGCAAACGCAGCCTTGTCGCGCACCGCCAGATCGGCAAGGATCTTGCGGTCGAGCTCGATACCGGCCTTTTTCAGGCCATTCATCATGGCACTGTAGGACATGCCCTGCGATTTGGCGCCGGCGCTGATACGCGTGATCCACAGCGAACGGAATTCACGCTTGCGGTTACGCCGGTCACGATAGGCGTACTGGCCGGCCTTGAACACGGCCTGATTGGCCACGCGGAAGGTGCGGCTGCGCGCGCCGTAATAGCCTTTCGCCTTCTTGAGAATCTTCTTGTGACGGGCCTTGGCCGTCACGCCACGACTGACTCGTGCCATGTGTATTCACCCTGTTTGCTTTGCTTGAATGACACGCCGTATCGGCGTGCAATGGGGCCGCTGGAACGCCAGGTTGCGCACCCGCAGGCCTGTCTGCGTGCAGACTACTTGTAGGGGATCAATCGATCCATGGCCGGCTGATCGGCCTTGTCCACGATCGCGCTGGTGGCCAGGCGATTCTTACGATCCGGCGCTTTCTTGGTCAGGATATGGTTCTTGAACGCGCGGGCACGCTTGAGCTTGCCACTCCCGGTGCGTTTCAGGCGCTTGGCAGCGCCGCGATTGGTCTTGATCTTCGGCATAACGTTCTCGACTTGGTTGACCGCTTACGTGTCGCTACTTCTTGCTGTGCTTCGACACGCCCTTCACTGGCGACATCACCATGGTCATCAGACGACCCTGCATTTCCGGGCGCTGCTCGACCTGTGCCCACTCTTCGAGATCCGTCTGCACGTATTCCATGAGCTCCATGCCGAGCTCTTGGTGTGCCATCTCACGGCCTCGAAAGCGCAACGTGATCTTGATCTTGTCGCCTTCTTCCAGAAATTCCTTGAGCTTGCGCAGCTTGATGTTGTAGTCGCCCTTGTCGGTTCCCGGGCGAAACTTCACCTCTTTAAGCTGCGTCTGTTTCTGCTTCGATTTGCCGGCCTGCTGAGTCTTCTTCTTTTCAAAGACATGCTTGCCATAATCCATGATCCGGGTCACGGGTGGATTGGCATTCGGCGAGACCTCGACCAGGTCTAATCCGTATTCGGCCGCTTTGGCCAGTGCATCGTTGATCGGCATGATGCCGACCTGCTCACCTTCGGGATCGATGACTCGGACTTCCCGGGCCGTGATCGCTTCGTTTCGGCGATCCTTTTGTGCAGCGATTTCGGTATCCTCCTTGCTCAACCGGCGTGCCGACGGGCATGACTTGCGGATGCCGCCAGCGAAGCGCGCGATTATATATCAAGCGCGCGCCTCATACCACCAGCCGGGTCAATTTCGGTTGGCGATCCGGCTTCTGGCCTGTTCGATGAAATCCTCCACTGCCAGGCTGCCCAGATCCTCGCCTTCGCGGGTTCGGACAGCCACGGCACCGGCCTCCATTTCTCGATCGCCGACAACCAGTAGATAAGGCACGCGCAACATGGTGTGCTCTCTGATCTTGTAGCCGATCTTTTCGTTTCTCAAGTCCGTATCCACGCGCAGGCCCGCATCACGCAGCCGGGCAACGACATCGTGCGCGTAATCGGACTGGGCATCGGTGATATTGAGCACCACGGCCTGTTGCGGGGCCAGCCAGAGTGGCATGGATCCGGCGTAATGCTCGATCAGGATACCGATGAATCGTTCAAGCGAACCCAGAATGGCCCGATGCAGCATGACCGGCACCTGGCGGTCGCCGTTCTCGTCGATGTACGTCGCGTCCAGGCGCTCCGGCATCGAGAAGTCGAGCTGGATCGTGCCCAGCTGCCAGACGCGGTTCAGACAATCACGCAGCGAGAACTCGATCTTCGGCCCGTAGAACGCGCCTTCGCCGGGCTGCAGATCGAAATCCAGGTTCTTGTCTTCGAGGCATTTCTGGAGCGCGGCCTCTGACTTGTCCCAGATCTCGTCAGAACCGACCCGCTGCTCAGGCCGGGTCGAGAGCTTGATCAGAACGTCGGTGAAGCCGAAATCCGCATACACCGCATACAGCAGGTCGGTGAACTTCGAGACCTCCTCGCCGATCTGTGCCTCGGTACAGAAGATATGCGCATCGTCCTGCGTGAAACCGCGCACGCGCATCAGGCCATGCAGGGTTCCGGAGGCCTCGTTGCGATGACACGAGCCGAATTCGGCCAGGCGCAGCGGCAGATCGCGATAGCTCTTCAGGCCGCGATTGTAAATCTGCACATGGGCCGGGCAGTTCATCGGCTTGACCGCGAACTGGCGCTCTTCCGAGCCGGTCAGAAACATATCGTCGGAAAACTTGGCCGCGTGGCCGGATTTTTCCCAGAGCGACAGATCGATCAACGAGGGGGTATGGACTTCCTTGTAACCCTCTCGGTCCAGGCGGGCCCGAATATAGTCGGTGATCTGCAGATAGATCTGCCAGCCCCGATCGTGCCAGAAGATCATGCCCGGCGACTCTTCCTGGATATGAAAGAGATCCTGCTTGCGGGCAATCAGACGATGGTCTCGCTTCTTGGCCTCTTCCAGAAATGCCAGATGCGCCTTGAGCTGCTTGTCGTTGGCCCAGGCCGTCCCGTAGATGCGGGTCAGCATCTCGTTATCGGAATCCCCACGCCAGTAGGCCCCGGCCAGGCTCATCAGCTTGAAGGCACGCAGATGCCGGGAGTTCGGCACGTGCGGGCCGACACACATATCCGTGTAGTCTTCGTGATGATAGAGCGCGATGGTCTCGTCATCGGCAATGCCGCGCACGATCTCGGCCTTGTAGGGCTCGTCGCGTGCCTCGAAGGTGGCAAGCGCCTTCTCGCGAGACACCACTTCCCGGATAACCTCGTGATCGCGCTTGGCCAGCTCCAGCATCCGTTTCTCGATCGTCTCGAGATCTTCCGGCGTGAGCTGGCGACCGATGTTCACATCGTAATAGAAGCCATCCTCGATGACCGGGCCGATGGCCATCTGAACACCGGGATACAGCGTCTTGAGTGCCTGACCGAGCAGGTGCGCACAGGAGTGGCGGATGATATCCAGCCCGGCATCGTCCTTGGCCGTGATCAGTGCGACTTCGGCATCGTGCTCGATCGGCACACAGGCATCGGCCAGGCGACCATCGATACGAGCCGCCAGCGTGGCCTTGGCCAAACCCGCGCCGATCGATTCGGCAACCTGCATGCCGGTCACCGGGTTGTCGAACGATTTGACGGTACCGTCGGGGAGCGTAATCGCGGGCATCGCGCAATCCTTTTCAGTGGCGGCCGATACGAAGAGCCGCGTGTGTCGTCGCCCGTCGAAGCGTTTGCACGGCGGACGCCAGATAAAATAAAAGCCGCTCGGTAGGACCGCAGCGGCTTTCTCCACGTGTATGAGTGACCGAGCACACAACACGATATATTCGGAAAACTGGTAGGCGCGAGTGGATTCGAACCACCGACCTCTACCATGTCAAGGTAGCGCTCTAACCAACTGAGCTACGCGCCTTCCGAGGTGCGAAACAATACCCGCGGACCGCCGCCGACGCAAGCCTCGGCGGCGATTTTTTTACTATCCGGCCTTGGCCGGCAGCTCCAGCGCGTGCTCGCGGATCTTGTTGATCTGGTCGCGCACCTTGCCGGCTTCCTCGAACTCGAGATTCTCGGCGTGTTTGAACATCTGCTTCTCGAGCTTCTCGATCTCCTTGGCGAGCTGGCTGGCCGACATCTTGGCGTAATCCGCCCCGACCTCGGCGACCTTCTTCTTCTCCTTGACCGAGCTGTAGTCCTCGTAGCCGTGACGCATGACATCGGCCACGGCTTTCTGAATCGTCTTCGGCGTGATGCCGTGCTTTTCGTTATGAGCGATCTGTTTCGCCCGACGCCGCTCGGTCTCGTCAATGGCCTTGCGCATCGAGCCGGTAATCGAGTTGGCGTAGAGAATCGCGCGACCCTCGACGTTACGCGCGGCACGACCGATGGTCTGAATGAGCGAGCGCTCACCGCGCAGAAAGCCTTCCTTGTCGGCATCCAGAATGCCCACGAGCGCCACCTCGGGAATATCCAGCCCCTCGCGCAGCAGGTTGATGCCGACGAGCACGTCGAACTCGCCCAGTCGCAGATCACGAATGATCTCGCTGCGTTCGACGGTGTCGATATCCGAATGGAGATATCGCACCGCCACACCGGCCTCGTGCAGATACTCGGTGAGATCCTCGGCCATGCGCTTGGTCAGCGTGGTAACCAGCACACGCTGTGTCTTGGCGATCACGGTCTGAATTTCGGATAGCAGATCATCGACCTGCGTATCGGCCTCGCGCACCTCGATCTCGGGGTCGACCAGCCCGGTCGGGCGCACCACCTGCTCGACCACGTTGTCGGAGTGCTCGTTCTCGTAATTGCCCGGCGTGGCGGATACGTAGATCCGCTGCGGTGCAATGTTCTCGAATTCCTCGAACTTGAGCGGGCGGTTATCCAGTGCCGAGGGCAACCGGAAACCATACTCCACCAGGGTTTCCTTGCGCGCCCGGTCGCCCTTGTACATGCCGCCGATCTGCGGAACCGTGACGTGCGACTCGTCCAGCACCATCACGGCATCGTCAGGCAGATAATCCAGCAGACACGGCGGCGGCGCGCCGGGCTCGCGCCCGGACAGATAGCGCGAGTAGTTCTCGATGCCCGAGCAGAAGCCGATCTCATTGATCATTTCCAGATCGAACATCGTGCGCTGCTCGATCCGCTGGGCCTCGATCAACTTGTTCTGCGACTCGAAGTATTTCACCCGCTCGCGCATTTCCTCCTTGATTTGATCCATCGCATCGACGATGCGATTACGCGGCGTCACATAGTGCGTCTTGGGATAGATCGTCAGCCGGGGCACTTTCTGGCTCACGGTGCCGGTCAGCGGATCGAAATACGACAGCTTTTCGACTTCATCGTCGAACAACTCAATGCGTACCGCCTCTTCGTCGGATTCGGCCGGAAACACATCGATCACTTCACCGCGAACACGATAGGTGCCGCGTTCCAGCGTCATGTCGTTACGGGTGTATTGCAGCTCGGTAAGCCGTTTGACGATGTCCCGCTGGCCGATCTGCTCGCCCTGGTCCAGATGCAGCATCATGGCGAAATACGCGCTCGGATCACCCAGACCATAGATGGCGGATACCGACGCCACCACGATCGTGTCGCGCCGCTCGATCAGTGCCTTGGTCGCCGACAGACGCATCTGCTCGATATGCTCGTTCATCGACGAATCCTTCTCGATAAAGGTATCCGACGACGGCACATAGGCCTCCGGCTGATAATAGTCGTAATACGAGACGAAATACTCCACCGCGTTATCGGGGAAGAACTCTTTCATCTCGCCATAGAGCTGGGCGGCCAGCGTCTTGTTCGGCGCCATGATGAGCATGGGCCGCCCGGCCTTCATGGCCACGTTGGCCATCGTGAACGTCTTGCCCGAACCGGTCACGCCCAGCAGCGTCTGGTGCGCCAGGCCATCATCCAGCCCCTCGACCAGCCCCGCAATCGCGCTTGGTTGATCGCCGGCAGGCGCCCAGTCAGCCTTGAGTTGTAGTCCTTTCGTCATGTCTTATAATCTTGGCGCGGTCGGGTGAAAAACAAGCCGTTTTCAAGCACGCCGAGCCTACGCAGGGCCACGCTCGTTGGTTGCACGAGCATCCACGGCTTAGTCGTTTTGCCCTGAAAAATCAAGGGTTGCGCTCATCCGGAAGCTGGCCTAACATGCGCAGCCTTCGTTGAGTGATCAACGAAATAAAGCAATTCCCCGGTAGCTCAGTTGGTAGAGCGGGTGACTGTTAATCACTAGGTCGGCGGTTCGAGCCCGTCCGGGGGAGCCATTTAGTCGATATCAAGATCTTTAAGATAAGATTTCAATTCGCTTGAAATTTCTTGATGATTTAACCCATACTCAATAGTTGCTTTTAAGAATCCAAGCTTATTTCCACAATCAAATCTTTTGCCAGCAAACTCATATGCATAAACCTTCTCTTTCTTAATTTGAGTTGCAATAGCATCTGTGAGTTGAATTTCACCGCCTGAGCCTTTTGCAGTATTTTCTAAAATTTCAAAAATGGTTGGTGTTAATATATATCTTCCTACAACACCCATATCACTTGGTGCTTCTTCTATTTTTGGCTTTTCAATAATTTTATCTAATTCCCAATAATTGTTATCACTTTTAAAACCCCCAATAATGCCGTACTCTTGAAGTAGATCTTTATTAACTTTCTCGATTGCAACTATGCTTGATTGTAAATCATTAAACTTATTTGTCATTTGGGAAAGACAACCTTCTTCTTTTGAGAGAATAATATCGTCAGCAAGAATAACTGCAAACGGATTTTTACCGACTGCAGATTTTGCGCAAAGTACTGCATGTCCAAGTCCCAAAGCTTCATTTTGCCTTATATAAATACACTTAACATTGGTTGGTAAAATCTTAATAAGCTCTAGCTCTTTTTTTTTATTTTTCTTTTCAAGTTCAGATTCAATTTCATATGCTTTATCAAAATGATTTGGAATACTTAATTTATTTCTTCCGGTAATGAAGATTAATGTTTCTATTCCAGCTTCTACTGCCTCTTCAGCGGCGTATTGAATAAGTGGTTTATCAACTATTGGAAGCATTTCTTTTGGGCTAGCTTTTGTTGCAGGTAAAAATCTTGTACCCATTCCAGCGACAGGGAAAACAGCTATTTTTATTTTATTATGTTGGCTCATTATTTATTAAGACTATTTTCAAATTCTTCTTTTATTATTTTTAAGGAACCTAGTGGATCATTGCTTTGTGTAATTGGTCTACCAACTACAATATAATCAGCCCCATTTTCGGCTGCTTCTTTTGGGGTCATAATTCTTTCTTGGTCATCGTTTGAGCTATTTTTTGTCCTTATGCCAGGGCATACGCATATAAAATCGGATGGTAGATTCTCTTTTATCAATTTTGCCTCTTTTGCAGAACATACTACACCATTTAATTTTGATTTGTGACACATTGAAGCCATATGAACAACTTGGTCGTTAATTTCCTTTGAATATCCGATTTCTTTAAATTTTTCATTATCCAAAGAAGTTAGCACGGTTACGCCAAGGATTATGATGTCGTTATAATTTTTTTGAAGTTCCTCAACTGCATCTATCATCATCGACATACCCCCAGCAGCATGAATATTTGTCATCCAAACTCCTAGTTGCCCGATTGCATTAATACTTTTTAAAACTGTGTTATTGATATCATGAAGTTTTAAATCTAAAAATATTTTATAATTCAAATTATGTAATTTCTTAATAATCTCAGGTCCGCAACTAATAAATAACTCTAAACCTACTTTCAAATTACACATATCTGGACTAAGTATTTTAGCCATCTTTAATGCATCATTTTCATTTTGATAATCAAGCGCAACTATAACTTTAGACAATTTATGATCTTCAAACGACATAATGGTCATTTTTGGACTTGTTTAGTAAACTTTTACTAATTGAAGACCATTGATGGCAACTTGGACATTGCCAAAAATGTCTTATACTATTAAAACCACAATTAACACATTCGTGTCGACTTTCTTTATTAGAATGCGAATTTAAACATCTTTTTATGTTGTTCAAGCTTTTATTATCAAAAGCAATTTTATTTTGTTCGATTAAATTAATATAATCTGATAATAGGGTTAAAGAAGCTTTGCCTTTTTGAAACTCACCATCATATAAGTCAGATAACTCCTTATTGCTCATATTTGTTGGCAATACATTGCTCAAATTAGAATATAACTCCATTGGAGTCTGTATTTTAGATAAACTTTTTACGAATGAGAAAAAATTCTCTTTTGTTCCCAAATTGTCATATGTCTTCTTAACTTTATCAAGCACAAGGTAAGAAAAATTAGGATTCGAGTCGAAAATATTCATATACCTCTTTAAAGCATCCGTAAAATTTTTATTCTCAAAAGATATATCACCTAATAGTATTAATGCTCTTAACGACTTCTTATTATAGCCTAACGCTTTATTAGTATACTTCTTCGCAACATCTAGATTTTCTTTGTTTGTTAAAACTATTTCGTCTTCAGCTAGTTCACAATAGTAGTGAGATATAACATCTGACATATCCTCATTTGTTATAGACTGAATTCTTTCAGCAA
>PBAO01000051.1 GCA_002715985.1 Lysobacterales bacterium
CCCTTGCCGGGTTTGACGAACTCGTTCTCGACGATGCTGTACGGGTCGCCGTCCAGAATGATCTTCAGACCGCCCTTGAACTGTTGCGTTGAATACTGCGCCATGGATCGAACATCCTCATCTGCTGTCGCGCCTGTCTCTGATCAGGCAGCGCGAATCGTGGAACGGGTAAAATAAGTCCATGGCGATGTCTCCACCCCAAGCGACTGGCCCGCACATTGCGGCGCGCAGTCTATCGTATCCGATGACCGGCTGGCAGCAGGCCATGCGCGAGTCGATCACCGATGTCGATACGCTGTTCGACACCCTGGCGCTGCCGACGGCTTACAAACCCGCAGCCCGTCGCGCGGCCGCGCTGTTCGGGCTGCGCGTGCCGGCCGGCTACGCGGCGCGCATGCGCGCCGGCGATATCGACGACCCGCTGCTGCGCCAGGTGTTGCCGCTGGGGGCCGAAACCCGGGCGAAATCCGGCTTTGGCACCGATGCCGTCGGAGATCTGGCCAGTAATGCCGGCAACGGCCTGTTGCACAAGTATCACGGGCGTGCCTTGTTGATCACGACCGGGGCATGCGCGGTGCACTGTCGCTACTGTTTCCGGCGCCACTTCGACTACGGCGCCCACCACGCCGGCGGCTCTCATCTACGTGAAGCCCTGGCCCGTATCGCCGATGACCCCACTCTGGCCGAAATCATCCTGTCCGGCGGCGATCCGTTGTCGCTGACCAACGACCGACTCGCGGTTATCGGCCGGGCGCTGGACGCCACGCCCCACGTCGCGCGCATCCGGTTGCATACGCGTACCGCGATCGTGCTGCCCGAGCGCATCGATGACGGCTTGATCGCCTGGGTCGCAGCTCGCCGTGCCCGGGTCGTGGTGGTCGTGCACGTCAATCACGCGCGAGAACTTGCCCCCGATGTCATCGAGCGTCTGAGCGCGTTGCGCGCCGCCGGGGCGACATTGCTCAACCAGGCCGTGCTGCTGGCCGGGGTCAACGACGACCGCGACAGCCAGGTCGCGCTCAGCGAGGCCCTGTTCGCGGCCGGCATCATGCCCTATTACCTGCATCTGCTGGATCGGGTGGCCGGAGTGCATCATTTCGAGGTGGCCGAAAGCCGAGCCGTGGCCCTCATGCAATCCGTGGCAGCCGTGCTGCCGGGTTATCTCGTGCCGAAGCTGGCGCGTGAACAGCCGGGCGATTCGGCCAAGCGTGTCGTCGGACTGTGAAACCGTCGGCGGCGCTGGGGCCACTCATGTGCTGGTTCTGTCTTGCGGGGCAACGTCAGGAAACGCTCGCCTCGTGCTCTAGCGACTGACGGGATCGGCCACCGCGGCCTTGTCGACCTGAGCCAGATGGCCGTCGGTGAGTGTCCAGATCTCGTCCATACGCTGGGCCAGGCTACGATCATGGGTCACCATGATCAGGCTGGTCTTGTGCTCGGCGTTGAGCTCGAGCATCAGATCGAACACGCTGGCTGCCGTGCGATGGTCCAGATTGCCCGTGGGCTCGTCGGCCAGAATACAGGACGGCTGGGTGACCAGAGCCCGGGCCACGGCCGCGCGTTGGCGCTCGCCGCCGGAGAGTTCCGTGGGCTTGTGTTCCAGCCGATTGCCCAGCCCGACCTTGTCCAGCAGATCACGGGCGCGGGCCAGCGCCTGTTTGTTCGAGCCGCGCCGGATGAGCAGCGGCATGGCCACGTTTTCGGCGGTGGTGAACTCGGGCAGCAGATGATGGAACTGATAGATGAAGCCCATGCGCTCGTTGCGCAGCCGGCCTCGCGCGGCATCCGACAGACGTGTCATGTCCTGACCGGCGATCTCCACCGTGCCGCCGGTGGGCACATCCAGCCCGCCGAGCAAATGCAGCAGTGTGGATTTGCCCGATCCAGAGGCACCGATTACTGCGATACGCGCGCCGGGGGTGACGTTCAGACTCACATCCGACAGCACCGTGATCGGCTCGCGGACTTCGGTGAAGGTTTTGGTCACGCCCTTGGCCGCCAGTACGTAATCACTCATAGCGCAGCGCCTCGGCCGGCTGGATCCGCGCGGCTCGCCAGGCCGGATACAGTGTGGACAGGAAGGAAAGGCCCAGCGCCAGTGCCGAGATCTGCCAGACGTCGTGCCAGTGCAACTCGCCCTTCAGCTGGCTGATGTAATAGACATCGGCCGAAAACAGACTGGTGTTCAGCACGTTCTCGATGAACGGCACGATATGCACCATATTGACCGACAGCAATACGCCCAGAACCACACCGATGATCGTGCCGATCACGCCGATGAGCATGCCCTGGGTGATGAAGATCGTCATCACTGACCGGGGCTTCATGCCCAGCGTGCGAAGGATTGCGATATCGCCCTGCTTGTCGGTGACGACCATGACCAGCATGGACACGATATTGAAGGCCGCCACGGCGATGATCAGACTCAGGATGATGAACATCATGGTCTTTTCCGTGGCCACGGCATGGAAGAAGTTTGCGTTCTGGCGGGTCCAGTCCGTTACGCGATAGCGATACGGCAGGGTTTCCGACAATGCCTGGCGGACTTTGGGCGCAGCGAACAGATCATCCAGGCGCAGGCGCAGACCGGTCACGCCCGTGCCCATGTGATAGAGCTTCTGGGCATCGCCGATCGACATGAGCACCATGCCGCTGTCGTACTCGTACATGCCGACGGAAAAGATGCCCCCGACGTGGAAACGCCGGAAGCGCGGCACGATGCCGGCCGGGGTGACGGTGGCCTGGGGAATGAGGATATCCACGTCGTCACCGACGCCCACCCCGAGCTGATTGGCCAGATCGACACCGATCACGATGTTGTACTGGCCGGGCACGAGCGAATCGAACGAGCCGGCGACCATATTGCCGGCCACATCGGATACGTCTGCCTCGAGCGCCGGATCCACCCCGCGCAGCAGCGCGCCCGAAATGGCGCGCCCGCTGCGCACCATGCCCTGGCCCGAGATATAAGGCGCCGAAGCGGTGACCTCGACGTTGCGCGAATCCACGCGCTCGCGCAGGCTCTGCCAGTCATCGAGCGTGCCGTCGGCCGACTGCACCTCGACGTGCGCCGCCATGCCCAGAATACGATCACGCAGCTCCGACTCGAAGCCGTTCATGACGGACAAGACCGTAATCAAGAGCATCACGGCGAGCGCGATGCCGCCCATCGATATCGCCGAGATGAACGATATGAAATGATTACGACGCTTGGCGCGCGTGTAGCGCAGGCCGATATAGAGTTCTAGGGGTCTAAACATCGCCGCGCATTTAACCACAGTGACCGGTCGGGGGATACGAACATTTCGCCGCTGCCCCGCCCTGACCGCAGCCCGCCGGGCGGCGCGCCGGCTTATCCCGAGACAACAGTTCCGATAACGAGACACATCGATTTCAATGCCTACCCTCTTCCTGCCCGCTGAATGGGCCCCGCAAGCGGCCATGCTCATGGTCTGGCCCCGGCGCGACGGCGACTGGGGCAACGGCCTGGATGATGCCCGGAACACGTTGCAGGCCGCCATCAACGCGCTGGTCGCGCGCCAGCCGGTGATCCTGGTCGCCCCGGACCCCGATGCCCGTTACGACATCGGCCAACGCCAGTCCGACGGTCGCCTGGCGCACGACGGGTTGTGTGTGGCCGAGGTGGCCGCCAACGATATATGGGCTCGCGATACCGGCCCGATCACGGTGATCGCTGACGGCCAGCGCCGGTTTCTGGATTTTCGCTTCGACGGCTGGGGCGGCCAGTATCCGGCCGCCGCCGATGATGAGCTCTGCGCCCAGCTCCATGCCGGCGGCTGGCTGGGGGGCGATCCGCTGGATCGTCTGGACATCGTGCTCGAAGGCGGCTCGGTCGAGTCCAACGGGGCCGGTACGCTGCTCACGACAACACGATGTCTGTTGAACGGCCGGCGCAACCCCGGCCTCGACCAGGCCACACTTGAAACCCGCCTGCGCGAAGCCTTGGGTGCCCATACCGTGCACTGGCTGGATCACGGGGAGCTGTTGGGTGACGACACCGATGGTCACATCGATACCCTCGTGCGCTTTGTCGACAAGACAACGCTCGTCTATCAGGGGTGTGACGACGAAAACGATGCCCATTACAAGACGCTGGCCGAGCTGGCCCGTGTGCTCTCCGGGCTGACCACGGCCGATGGCGGCGCGTATCGCCGGATCGCACTGCCGCTGCCGGCGCCGCAGTACGATCCCGACGACGGCCATCGCCTGCCCGCCGGCTATGCCAATTTTCTCATCGCCAACGGCTGTATTCTGATGCCCGCCTTTGCCGATCCGGCCGACGATATCGCGGCCGCGCGCCTGGCGGAGTGTTTTCCCGATCGTCGGCTCATCCGTATCGACAGCCGCGCGCTGATCCGCCAGCACGGCGGGCTTCACTGCGCGGCCATGCAGATACCGGCGCTGCCGATCTAGACGAGGAGCCGTTGGTGAAAATAGCGATCGCCCAGTACGCCTGCACGCCGGAGGTCGACACCAACCTGGCGACTGCCGAGCGGCATATCGCAGCCGCCGGCGCTGCCGGTGCCGCGCTCGTCATCCTGCCCGAGCTGCACAACACGCCCTACTTCTGCCAGATCGAGGATCCCGCGCGTTTCGATCATGCCGAACCCATCCCCGGGCCCTCGACCGAGCGCCTGGCCGCGTGTGCGGCGGCGAGCGGCGTGGTTGTGGTGGCCTCGTTGTTCGAGCGCCGGGCGGCCGGGCTGTATCACAACACGGCCGTGGTGCTGGATCGTGACGGCACGATCGCCGGGCGCTATCGAAAGATGCATATTCCCGATGACCCCGAGTATTACGAGAAATACTATTTCACGCCGGGTGATCTGGGTTTCACGCCGATCGACACCTCGATCGGCCGGCTTGGCGTAATGGTCTGCTGGGATCAGTGGTACCCGGAAGGCGCTCGGCTGATGGCGCTGGCCGGCGCCGAGCTTCTGATCTATCCCTCGGCCATCGGCTGGGACGACGCCACCGACGACGCCGACGAGCAGCTGCGCCAGCTGAGTGCCTGGCAGGGCGTACAGCGCGGGCATGCGATCGCCAACGGCCTGCCTGTAGCGACCTCGAATCGCGTGGGTATCGAGGGTGAGGCCGATACCCGGATCCGTTTCTGGGGCCACTGTTTCGTCTATGGCTGCCAGGGCGAAACCCTGGCGCAAGGCGGCGACACGGGTGAGCTGCTTGTCGCCGATATCGATATGCATCGTAGCGAGCAGGTCCGGCGTATCTGGCCGTTCCTGCGTGATCGGCGGATCGATGCGTTTGCCGATCTGACCCGTCGTTATCGCGACTGACCGTCCTCTGCATGACCCGGGTCATGCCATAATCCGCGCGCTATGGCCGACACTCGATCGAAAACCCTCTTGTCTGAAACCGACCTCCCCCGCCCGCTGGCACCGCCGGCTGCGGCCCCCGGCGACAGCCAGCGCTGGCAGAACCTGCCGGGCGCCGCCAGCGCGCTCGCGCTGATCCACACGGCAGACGCCCGTCAAGGACTCACGGTCGCCGTGGTGGCCGACGAGCACCGGGCCTATCGCCTCGAGGAAGAGCTGCGCTTCTTCGCCCCGGACGATCTGGCGATCCATCATTTCCCGGACTGGGAGACGCTGCCCTACGACGTCTTCTCGCCGCATGCGGATATCATCTCGCAGCGGCTGGGACTGCTGGTCGAGCTGCCGCGCATGGGCCGGGCCATTCTCATCGTGGCCGCCGACACGCTGCTTCAGCCATTGCCGCCGCAATCGTTTGTCGCCGGCCGGGCCATGGCGTTCACCGCCGGTCAGCAGCTGGATTTTCATGCCCTGCGCGCCCAGCTCGAGGCCGCCGGCTATGCCGCGGTCTCTGAAGTGCGCACCCACGGCGAGTTCGCGGTGCGCGGCGCGGTGATGGATCTGTTCCCCACCGGCGCGGAGCAGCCCTATCGGCTGGATCTGTTCGACGACGAGATCGAGACCATCCGCGCGTTCGATCCGGAAACCCAGCGCTCGACCGACAAGATCGAAACGATCCGATTGCTGCCGGCGCGCGAGTTCCCGTTGGACGAGGACGCGATCAAGGCGTTTCGCTCCCGCTACCGCCAAGCCTTCGACGGCGACCCCGGGGCGAGCGCGATCTACCGGGATGTCTCTCGGGGCGTGCCGCCGGGCGGCATCGAGTCATACCTGCCGCTGTTTTTCGACGAGACCGCCATGATCGGCGACTACCTGCCGGACGAGGCCTGTCTCGTCGAGCTGGGCAACGTCAACCAGGCACTGGATACAGCCTGGGCGGCTATCGCCGATCGCTACGAGCAGCGTCACGTCAATCCGGAGCGTCCGATCCTGGCGCCCGAGATAGCCTTCGTTACCCCGAATACGCTGAAAACGCTGTTCGATGCCCGTACCGCGGTGACGATCACCGCAGATGATGACGGCCAGGGCCAGCGCTTCGACGCCGCGCGCGTACCGAAGATCGCCGGCGCGGATGTCGCAGCGACCGGCAAGGCACTAAAAGAATTCTTCGAAACATTCGACGGCCGGGTGTTGATCACCGGCGACTCGGCCGGCCGGCGCGAGGCCATGCGCGACTGGCTCACCCAGCTCGGCATGGCCCCGGCCCGCGCCGAGTCCTGGCACGATTTTCTGACGCAGAACAAGCGTATCGCCGTGACCACGGCGCCGCTGGAGGCCGGCTGCGTGCTGGCCGGCGACGGCCTGGCGATCATCGCCGAAAACGAGCTGACCGGCGCCCGCCCGCCGGCCAAACGCCGACGCCGGCGCGAGACACGGGACCCGGAAACCGCGATTCGCGAGCTGACCGATCTGGCCCCCGGCGCGCCGGTCGTGCATCAGGACAACGGCGTGGGCCGCTATCAGGGCCTGATCAAGCTGGCCGCCGGCGGCGTGGAGAACGAGTTTGTCACCATCGAGTACGCCGGCGGCGATCTGCTCTATGTGCCGGTGGCCTCGTTACATCTGGTGCACCGTTTCACCGGCGGCGATGCCGACACCGCCCCGTTGCACAAGCTGGGCAACGAGCGCTGGTCCAAGGCGCGCAAGAAAGCTGCGGAAAAAGCCCGCGACACGGCCGCCGACCTGCTCGAGATCCAGGCCAAGCGGGCCTCGCGCCAGGGCGTTGCCATGAGCCCGGACGAAAACGATTACCAGAAGTTCGCGGCCCAGTTCCCGTTCGAGGAAACGCCGGATCAGCAGCGCGCCATCGACGAGGTGATGGCCGATCTGTCGCGCGCCAACCCCATGGATCGGGTGATCTGTGGCGATGTCGGCTTCGGCAAGACCGAGGTCGCGCTGCGCTCGGCCTTCGTGGCGGTCTCCTCGGGTTATCAAGTGGCCGTGCTGGTGCCCACGACGCTTCTGGCCCAGCAGCACTACCAGAGTTTTTCCGATCGTTTTGCCGACTGGCCGGTCCGTGTCGGCGCCCTATCGCGCCTGCGTACCGGCAAACAGCGCGAAACCATGCTCGAGGATATGGCCAACGGCAAGCTGGATATTGTCATCGGCACCCATCGCCTGCTCGGCAAGGACATCAAGTTCGACAAGCTGGGCCTGCTGATCGTGGATGAAGAGCATCGCTTCGGCGTGCGCCACAAAGAACGGATCAAGTCGCTGCGTGCCCAGGTGGATCTGCTCACGCTGACCGCCACGCCAATTCCGCGCACGCTCAACATGAGCCTGACGGGCCTGCGCGATCTATCGATCATCGCCACCGCGCCCGAGTCACGCCTGGCCATCGAGACGTTCGTGTCTCGCTACGACGGCGTGCTGATCCAGGAGGCCGTGCGCCGCGAGATGCGCCGCGGCGGCCAGATCTACTATCTGCACAACAAGGTCAAGGACATCGAGCGCAAGGCCGCCGACCTGGCCGAATTGTTGCCCGAGGCACGGATCCGTATCGCGCACGGCCAGATGCATGAGCGCGAGCTCGAAGACGTGATGCTGGATTTCTATCATCGCCGCTTCGATATTCTGCTGTGCACGACGATCGTGGAATCGGGCATCGACGTGCCCAGCGCCAACACCATCATCATCGATCGGGCCGATACCTTCGGCCTGGCCCAGCTGCACCAGCTGCGCGGGCGCGTGGGTCGCTCGCATCACCGGGCCTATGCCTACCTGCTCACGCCGGAGGAATCGGCGATGACCGCGGACGCCCAGAAACGTCTGGAGGCACTGGCCTCGTTGCATGACCTGGGCGCCGGTTTTGCTCTGGCGACCCATGATCTGGAGATCCGCGGTGCCGGCGAGCTGCTCGGCGAAGGTCAGTCCGGCCAGATCCAGGAAATCGGCTTCGATCTGTATCGCCAGATGCTCGACCGGGCGGTGGCTGCCTACAAGCGCGGTGAGGTGCCCGAGGCCGATGCCGACGCCCTCATGGGGGCCACCGAGGTCGAGTTGGGGGCCACAGCGCTCTTGCCCGAGGACTATATTCCCGACGTGCACATGCGTCTGGTGCTTTACAAACGCATCAGTGCCGCCAAGGACGCCGAGGCCCTGCGCAAGCTGAAGGTCGAGCTGATCGATCGCTTCGGCTTGTTGCCGCCGCCGACCGAAACCCTGTTCGCGGCCACCGCGCTCAAGCTCCAGGCCGCCCCGCTGGCCATGGCCAAGATCGAGGGCGGCCCGGACGTGGGCCGGCTGCATTTCGGCAAGTCCAGCAAGGTGGATCCGGCCACACTGATCACCCTGGTACAGGCCGATGCCAAGGCCTATCGCCTGGAAGGCGATTCCAAGCTCGTGTTCTTTCGTGACATGCCCGATGTCGAAACCCGGGTCGAGCGGATCGCCGAGCTCTTGGAAAAGCTCGGAGCCCAGCGCATTGCCCAGACCGAGAAAGTGCTCGAAACGGCTTGAGCAGTCTCAGGCCCGGCGCTGCTGTTGACATATTCAACGCGCGGCCGGGCCACGCGTTGGCAGCGGATGCTCTCGGCGTGCTCGATGCACATCGGCATGACGGGCCGGTTCGCGAGCGATTTTGTCCGTGAGCGGGCCGCGCGCTCGATCAATGACAGCTAGAGCGCGGGCATCACGACCTGTAGCAGGCGCTCGATATCGCCCATTGCCGCAGCCAGTGTGGCCTCGATTTCGGCGTGTATGGCCAGGCCGCCGGTGCGTCCGGCGGCCTTGTTGACCACGACCGCACAGCAGGCATAGGCCAGACCGGCTTCGCGCGCGAGCGCGGCCTCGGGCATGCCCGTCATGCCCACGACATGACAGCCATCGCGATCCATGCGATCGATCTCGGCCGCGGTTTCCAGACGCGGGCCTTGTGTGATGCCGTGCACCCCACGCTCCAGCGCCCCCAGACCGAGTTCCGCCGCACTGTCGCTGAGCTGGCGGCGAAGTGCACTGTCGTAGGGCTCGGTGAAATCGATATGATCCAAACCGTCGGCGCACGGATCATCATAGAACGTGTGCTTGCGGGCCCAGCTGTAGTCGATGATCTGGTCCGGGATCACGATACGGCCGGGCGTGGCCTCGGCCGCGATGCCGCCAACAGCGGCGACCGCGATTACCCGATCACAGCCGGCTGCGGCGAGAGCGGCGATATTGGCACGATAGTTGATGGCGTGCGGGGCGATCCTGTGGCCCGTCCCATGGCGCATGAGAAACGCCACATCCCGGCCGGCATAGCAGCCACTCACCAGCGGGCCCGAGGTCGGCCCATAGCGTGTCTCGGCGACCGTCGGCGGCGCGGTCGCCGCCACGCCGGCCAGATCGGCCAGCGCCGTGCCCCCGATGATTCCGACACGGCTCATCTTCAGGACGTGACGTTGTCGGATGTGCCCGGCTGGCCGATGGCCCACACGCCGGGCAACTGGCGATAATAGCCCTTGTAGTCCATGCCGGCGCCAAAGACATAGCGGTCGGCCACATGACAGCCCACATAATCCGCATGGACGCCGTTGGCGCGCCGATCGTGATCCTTGAGCAGCAGCATGGCCGTGCGCACCGAGGCCGCGCCCTGTGCCTTGATGGCCGCCAGAATAGCGGCCAGCGTGTGGCCTTCGTCGAGAATGTCGTCGACGATCAAGACATGTCGGCCGGCCAGCCGCAGGCCGGGGCTGACCTTCCAGACCAGCTCTCCGCCCGAGGTTTCGCCGCGGTAACGCGTGGCGTGCAGATAGTCCAGCTCGAAAGGAAAGCTCAGGCGCTTGCCCAGTTCAGCGGTGGCCTGCAGGCCACCGAGCATCACACAGATCACCACCGGATCCAGCTCGGCCAGATCTGCGGTCACCGCCTCGGCCATACGGTCGTAGGCAGCACCGATCTCGTCGGCTGGTATCAGACAGTCGGCGCCGGCATAGACGCTCTGTGCCTCTTCGTAGCGTTGTCGATCGAAACCGCTCATCAGGATCCTTGTTCGCCGGGGTTGTCCGGGCCCGTCGTGCCTCGGGCATGCGCACGCTCGCGGGCGACGGCTTGTCGTCGCTCGGATTGTACCTTCTGTGTATCGATGTCTTCCTCATCATCGGCTTCGGTGTCGGCTTCGGCTTCGGCCTGTGCGCCAGACGATGTTTCGGTCTGCGGCGACACCAGGCCCTCGGGCAGCTCGATACGCTGGGTGGGCAGCGATACCTCGGCGCCGTGTTCGCGGATGGTGTCCTGAGCCCGCTGCAGCACGCTCTGCTTGATCGCCAGATACTCGGCCCAGTCCGTGGTCACGGTATGGCAGTAGATCAACAGATTCAGCGAGGAGGCACCGAAGGAGTCCAGATAAGTGAGGATCACCTGCTGGGAGTCGATGGCATCATCGGCGTCCAGCATCTCGCGGATCGCAGCCACGATATCGGGCACCCGGGCCGCGTCTTCGTAGCGCACGGCGATCTTTTCGTTGATCAGACGATGCGTCATGCGGGATGGATTCTCGAGCGCCACGTTGGAGAACACGGCGTTGGGCACGTAGAGCGGGCGCATATTGAAACGGCGCACGGTCGTCGCCCGCCAACCGATCGCCTCCACGACACCCTCGATATCGCGATCCGGCGAGCGGATCCAGTCGCCCACCGAAAACGGCCGATTCAGATAGACCGTCATGCCACCGAAGATATTGGCCATCACATCGCGCGCGGCGAAACCGATGGCGATACCCCCCACGCCCGAGAACGCCAGCAGGCTCGACGGCGAAACCCCGAGCTGCTGAAGCAGCACCAGCATGCCGATGACCAGCACGACCGCGCGAGCCAGCTTGGCCAGCGCATCGGCGCTGGTATTGTCCAGATGCTTATAGCGCAAGGTCGCGCGACTCAGCGCGTTCTTTTCGATCGAGGCGATCAGACGAAACGCAAACCACAGAAACACCAGGACGATCAGCACACCCCGTACCGCGGGCACATAGTCGCGCCAGGGCTGATCCGCTGCCGTGCCGATACGAATCGCCAGCGTGATGCCGCCGATCCACAACAGCACCTGCAACGGGCCATTCACACTGCGATAGAGGGCGTCGTCCCAGAGATTGCGCGTGGCCAGCACTTTATCGTGCAACACGCGCAGGACAACACGCGTGGCGATATCCAGTAGCGCCGTAATCGCGAAAATCGCGATCAGATCAACCCAGGTGCCCCACTCCGCCCTGACCGACAGATATTGCGCGGCGAAATCGCGGTAGGCGGCGGTGATTTGATCGATCATGTCGTGGCCAACCGATGCGCCAGTGCCCGAGCCCGTTCGGCTCGCGTATCGTCGGCGACGCGGCCGGCTCGGCTGCGTTCGAGACGTTCGGCGAACTGCTGGCGTCTGGTCCGGCCGATGGCCAGATCATCGTCCACGGCCGCAAGCGCGGCCCGCGCGGCCTCGCGATCGTTACAAACCGGTAGAAAATCGCAGCCTGCTGTCAAGGCACGGTGCACCCGCGTGGCCACATCGCCGAAGGCCACGGCCCCGCCCATGCTGAGATCGTCGCAGAACACACACCCATCGAAGGCCAGGCGCTGGCGCAGGATGTCTTGAATCCAGACCGGTGACAGACTGGCCGGGCGGGCATCAATCTCGGGATAGTGCACGTGCGCCATCATGATCGAGGCAATGCCCTGATCGATGAGCGCAGCAAAGACTTGCCAGTCCGCAGCCAGCGCCTCGACGCCGCGTGTATCCACGGGCAGCTCGGCGTGTGAATCCGCAGCCACCCAGCCGTGGCCGGGGAAATGCTTGGCCGTGGCCAGGCTTCCGCCGGTCTGCAGACCGCGAGTGAAAGCCTTTGTCAACGCAGTGACGGCATCGATATCCCTGGAAAACGCTCGATGCCCGATCACGCTGGATTGGCCATAGTCCAGATCCGCGACCGGGGCCAACGGCAGGTCGATCCCGGTCTCTGCCAACTCGCTGGCCACCAGCCAGCCGATGTCCGCGGCGGCGGCCACCGCCTCGCCGGGGGCATCGCTGTAATACCGGCCGAGCGTGGCCATCGGCGGGATGACCGTGAACCCGTCGCGAAACCGCTGAACCCGCCCGCCTTCATAATCGGCCATGATGGGCAGATTGCTCCTCGTCCGCCGGATTTCCCGAGTCAGTTCAGCAAGTTGCGCTCGACTCTCAAAGTTCCGCGTGAACAGGATGACGCCGCCCACGCCGGGTTGACGCAACAATGCCCGATCGGACGTGCTCAGTGTCGTCCCGGCAACGTCGATGACCAGCGGGCCAAGTGCCGCTTCGCTCACGCGCCCGACTCTGGCGCCCAGTCACGATACGGGGCAAAGGCCAGCGCATGGTTGTAATAGCGCTTGTCGTCAGTGATCTCACGGCCCAGCCAGGCCGGTCGAGCAAAGGCTTCGTCAGCCGCCCCGAGCTCGATTTCAGCCACGATCAACGGGGCATTGGCCCCTTCGAAGACATCGATTTCCCAGGTATGGCCCTCGTGCTTGACCCAGTGGCGCGTCTTTTCGACCGGCTCGGTCAGGCAAAGCGAGGCCAGCATGTCTTGTGCATCGGCCAGTGGAATCGCGTACTCGTATTCGGCACGCGCACTGCCGATGACCGCGGCCTTGATGTTCAGATTGGCCGTCTCATCCTCGATGCGCACTCGGACCGAGGCCCGCCCCGAATCGTTGAAATAGCCTTGGGCAAAGTGTTTTTGCTGGTAGGCCTCATCGCGCCAGCCATCGCCGGCGACGAGAAACTTGCGCTCGATTTCGACTGCCATCAATTGTCCTTTCGTTCGAAGACCGCCATGGATTCGATATGTGCGGTGTGCGGAAACATATCCATCACGCCGGCGGCCGTCAGGTGGTACCCGTGCTCGTGCACCAGACGCTGGCCGTCGCGGGCCAGCGTGGCCGGGTGGCAGGAGCAGTAGACGATACGCGACGGCGCGCGGGCCGCGATGAGATCGATGACCTCGGCCGCGCCCGAACGCGGCGGATCGATCAGTACCTTATCGACATGTGCCGGCAGCCAGGCCGGTGTGTCGGCCGGTTCGAACAGATTATCGACATGGGCTTCAATGTTCGTGCAGCCGTTGTAGGTGGCATTGGCACGAGCGCGCTCGACCAGACCGGCCTCGCCTTCGACGGTAACCACGCGAGCTGTCTTTCGTGCGAGCGGCACGGAAAAATTGCCGAGCCCGGAGAACAGCTCGAGCACGGTGTCATTCGCTGCCACGTTCAATGCGTCCAGGGCAGCACTCACCATCGCCCGGTTGATACCGGCATGGATCTGGACGAAATCATTGGGCAGAAAGAACAGACGAGCGTCGAAGGCCGGCAGATCGTAATACAAGGCGGCAGCGGCAGCGTCGATCGGCGCGATGGTGTCTTCGTTACCGGGCTGCAGATGGATCTGGAAATCGTGCTCGTGGCCGAAGGCCGCGAGAATCGCCAGATCCTCGCTCGTCGGGGCATCGAGTACGCGAAAGACGAGCGCCGTGGCGTTATCCGCCGCCGCCACCTCGATTTGTGGCACACGCTCGCGAATCGACAGACGATCGATCATTCGCGCCAGATCCAGCAGGCGCTCGCCCACGTGGGGCACCAGTACCTCGCAGCGCGACAGTTCGGCGATGAAAGGCGCGCCGCGCTCGCGAAAGCCGACCAGCGTACCGCCCTTCTTGGGCACGTACTTCACACCCAGCCGAGCCCGGCGCCGATAGCCCCAGCGTTCGGCCACCAGCGGGGCCAGTACGCGCTCGGGCTCGATGTGACCCACGCGCGACAGGGCGTTCATCAGCTGCGACTGCTTGAAACCGAGCTGGGCCTCGACGCTGGCGTGCTGCAGCGCACAGCCGCCACACAAACCGAAATGACGACAGCGCGGCGTCACACGCTCCGATGAGGCTGAAAACAGCGTGGCCATCGCGGCCTCTTCGTACTGTTTTTTCACCTTCGTGGGCTGGAACAGCACCTGCTCGCCGGGCAGCGTATCGGCCACGAAGATCGCCTTGCCGTCGACATGCCCCACCCCGCGTGCGTTGCTGGCCAGATCGGTGATCTCGGCGACGCCATGTTCTTTCTTGCGAGCGCGCTTGCCTTTACCGCTCATGAGGGCTCCAAAGCAGTCAGCTGCATTTCCAGATCGGCGCGGCGTGCCGGGTGCAGCCGGCGCGTGGCGTGCGCCAGGCGCCACCACAGGCGCGTGCGCGCCGATGCTCGGGCCGCGATCGAATCGGGCGCGGTGGTGGCCGGCACGTCGGGCGCAGCAAAGATCGCCCGACACTCGTCCTCGAAGGCACGATCCGGGGCAGGATGATCGGCGGCCGTGGGCGCGACCCAACCAGCCAGGCGATGCGTTGTCGCGTCGGCGAGCGCGCGCGGCAGTTGGCGATCGGTGGCGATACAGCGGGCCAGCAGGGTCGTTACGTCGTGCCCGTCCCAATCGACCAGATCGGCGCGTGTCGCCGGCATGATGTCGACCATCGCATCGAGTAACGCCGATTCACTGCCCAGGGCGTGTCGTGACAGATCGACGCGGCGCACATGCCCACGCTCGACAATCACCACGCACAGACGCTCGATGGCCGCCAGGTGTGCCGGCAGATCCCATCGGCCCCAGCGCTGGGTATGCAGCTGCTCGACCGCACGTGTGATGCCGGCATCATCGAGATCGTCGTAGTCGGCCAGGCGCCGGGCGGCATCGATATCGAGCACCGCCTGGGCGGCCACGACCACAGTGGGCCGGCTCACGGTTTATCGTAGACGCCCGTGGACAGATACCGATCGCCGCGATCACAGATGATCATGGCGATCGTGGCGTTCTCGACTTCCTGGGCCAGCGCGCGTGCCGCGAAGACGCTGCCGCCGGACGAGGGACCGGCGAAAATACCCTCTTCCTTGGCGAGGCGCTTCATCGTGGCTTCGGCATCGGCCTGCTCGACGTCAATGATCCGGTCCACGCGCTCGGCCTCGAAGATCTCGGGCAGATAGGCTTCGGGCCAGCGCCGAATACCGGGAATCTTGGATTCGCCGGCCGGCTGTACGCCAACGATCTGAATCTCCGGGTTCTTCTCCTTGAGATAACGCGAGCACCCCATGATGGTCCCCGTGGTGCCCATCGTGGCCACGAAGTGCGTGATCCGGCCCTGCGTGGCGTTCCAGATCTCCGGCCCTGTGGTCTCGTAGTGGGCTCGCGGGTTATCCGGATTGGCGAACTGATTGAGCAGCATGCCCTCGCCGGCATCGGCCATCCGCTGTGCCTGGTCGCGCGCGCCTTCCATGCCGTCGCTTTCAGAGACCGAGATGATTTCGGCGCCGTAGGCCCGCATGGACGCACGCCGTTCCTCGCTCATGTTCTCGGGCATCAAGAGCTTCATCCTGAAGCCCTGCATGGCAGCCACCATGGCCAGGGCGATGCCTGTGTTGCCCGAAGTCGCCTCGATCAACGTATCGCCCGGCTTGATGTCACCGCGCTCGGCGGCGCGGCTGATCATCGAGTACGCCGGACGGTCCTTGACCGACCCCGCGGGGTTGTCCCCCTCGAGCTTGGCCAGCAGCGTGTTGGTCGAGCCGTCACCGGCAAGACGTTGCAGACGTACCAGCGGCGTATGGCCGACCTGATCGTTAAGCGTAGGATAATCGTTCATGCACGAAGTGTAGCAGCGAGACAAACGGTGTCGAGATGGATCGAGTACAGCGCCTTAACCAGTCGATCAGGCGATCTGGCGCCGCCCGGCTGCCATGGCCGCACTCATCTCCGTGACGGCCTCATCGAGGCCTACAAACACCGCCCGTGCGATCAGCGCATGCCCGATATTGAGTTCGACGATCGGAGCGATCGCGGCGATCTCGCCCACGTTGTCCACGTGCAGGCCGTGCCCGGCGTGCACCTCGAGACCCAGCGACTCGGCCTGTGCGGCCGCTGCCACGATGCGCTCGAGCTCGGCCTGTCGCGTCGTGGCATCCACGGCATCGGCATAGGCTCCGGTGTGCAGCTCGATATGATGCGCCCCGGACCGGGCCGCGGCTTCGATCTGAGCCGTATCCGGATCGATGAACAGTGCGGCCTGAATGTTGGCGGCCTGCAGGCGGGCCAGCCCGTCGGCCACGCGATCAGTCTGGCCGACGATATCCAGCCCGCCCTCGGTGGTGAGCTCCTCGCGCGACTCGGGCACGAGACAGCAATCGCGGGGCGCGTGTCGCGCCGCGATATCGAGCATCTCCTCGGTCAACGCCATTTCCAGATTGACCGGCATGTCGTTGCCGATGGCACACAACGTTGCCACGTCGTGATCCTGGATATGCCGGCGATCCTCACGCAGATGGACCGTGATACTGGCGGCGCCCGCGGCCATGGCCATGCGGGCCGCGGCGGCAACGTCCGGATACGCTGTCCCCCGAGCCTGGCGCAGAGTGGCCACGTGATCGACGTTGACCCCGAGACGAATCGGAGGGGTGGGAGCAGCGATATCGGTCATCGGCGATCGTCCGTGCGAGGCAACGGTTGCCGGGTATCGGCGAACTGCTGCATGGCTTTGAGTGTGGCGACCGATTTTAACGGTTTGCTGCCCAGATGGGGGGCCAGAGCGGCCTGGAGCAGATCGCGTGCCTCGTGCAGGCGTGGGCGCTGCGTCAGCCGGCCGTTTGCCAGATCGATCAGCGTGGCGCCGGTCACGCTGGGTTGATTGTCCGCGCTTTTTGCAATCGGCCAGACGCCGGATTCCGGATCGTAGCGGTAGCGTGTGTCGGCCTCGATGGGGACATCCAGCGCATCGTGCGTCAGGGTGAGGCCGTAGCCCAGCTCGTCGAGCAGATCACGCTCGAAAAAACGCAGGGCCACGATGGCCGGGGCGCCGGCGGCCATCGTGTGCAACAGCGCCTCGAAGGTATCGAACAGCCGCGGGTGTGGATCGTCGCGGGCAGTCAGGCGCATGATCAGCTCGCTGGCATACAGCCCGCCCATCAACGCATTACCGGCCAGGGCGTAGCGCGTGACATACTCGATATCGCGCAGGGTATACAGCTCGCCCGCGCCGGCCCATGACAGATCGAGGCGAGAAAACGGCTCGAGCAGACCGCGCCAGCGCGATCGCGCCCGCCGTGCGCCCTTGGCAGCCAGGCCCACACGGCCATGCTCGCGTGTAAAGGCCTCCACGATGAAACTGGTATCGCGCCAGGCCCGTCGATGCAGCACCAGCGCCGGTTGCAGTTCCACGCGCATCGCTCATGCTCCCTGGCAGTCGGGCGTGGCCCAATCGCCGCTCATAGCACCCGAATCAGTGGCCCAGCTCGCGCACTGCGGCCTCGGAGTCGATCCAGTTGTCGCGAACCTTGACCCACAGCCGCAAATCCACGCGGTGATCCAGCCGGTGCACGAGATCCAGACGGGCCGCGCGCCCGATCTTCTTGAGCATCGCCCCACCCTTACCGATGACGATGGACTTGTGGTTGTCCCGTGCGACCCAGATACAGGCATGGATCTCGATCTGCTCCGGGCCGGACTCGAACGACTCGATTTCGATGGCCACGGAATACGGCAGCTCCTGCTGCAGAAACAGCGTGAGCTTCTCCCGCACGGCTTCGGCCGCCAGAAAGCGCATGTTGCGGTCGGTGTATTCGTCTTCGGGGAACAGATACGGCCCGTCGGGCATGCGCGAGGTCAGCTCGTGTCGGAGGGCGTCCAGGTTGTCCCGGCGCTGGGCCGACAGAGGCACCACGAAATCGAAGGCGCGCTGGGCGCTGGCCTTCTCCATGAATGGCAGCAGCTCGGTCTTGTCCTTGAAGCGATCGGTCTTGTTGACGATCAGCCCCACCGGGCAGTCCAGACGCGCAAGGCGCGCCAGGGCAGCGGCATCCTCGTCGCGCCACTGGCCGGCTTCGACCACGAACAGGACAACATCGATGCCCGCCAGGCTGGCCACGGCGGTTTCATTCATCACTCGGTTGAGTGCTGTCTTCTGCTGGGTATGCATGCCCGGCGTGTCCACCAGCGCGATCTGGGTCTCGCCCTCGGTCAGCACGCCGATGATGCGATGCCGGGTCGTCTGCGGCTTCGGCGTGACGATCGAGACCTTCTCGCCGACCAGCGCATTGACCAGCGTGGATTTCCCCACATTGGGCCGGCCCACGAGGGCCACCATGCCGCTGCGGCGTTGTGTGTCCGGGGTTGGGTCCTGGCTCATGAATCGGTCCTGGTAAGTACGGCCAGCATCTGGCGTGCGGCATCCTGTTCGGCCTTGCGACGGCCGGCACCCTGGCCGTCCACTGCCCGCTCGGGGGCCTGTAGACGACAGCGGGCGATGAAGGTCTGGGCATGGTCGGCGCCGCTCACGCTGACCACGTCGTATTCCGGGCGAGGCAGGCCTCTGGCCTGGAGCCATTCCTGAAGCTGGGTCTTGGCGTCCTTGAGGCTGGCAGCACTGGGCAGATCCCTCAGCCGATCGGCATACAGCGATAGAATGACGGTCTTGGTGGCCTCGAAGCCAGCATCACAATAGATCGCGCCCAGCACCGCCTCGACCGCATCGGCCCCGATCGAGGCACGCCGCCGGCTGCCGGTCTGTTGCTCGCCCGGGCCCATGACCAGCAGATCCGACAGGTTCAGCTCATCGGCGATCGCGGCCAGCGTCTTTTCGCGCACAAGCGCGGCCCGCAGGCGCGACAGATCCCCTTCCGGGGCCTGTGGCTGTGCCTCGAACAAGGCCGCGGCAATCACGAAATTCAGGACCCCGTCGCCCAGGAACTCCAGACGCTCGTTGTGATTGGCGGCCGCACTACGATGGGTCAGTGCCCGGGCCAGCAGGCTGCGATCGGTGAAGCGATGACCGATGCGGTCTTCGAAGGCGGCGCGCACCGCCGCGCGTTGGGCAGGGTCGACGTCAGGCATCAATGCAACAGCGTGCCGATTCGTGAAAACCGGATATCGAAGTCGGAGATGTTGACACTCAACCAGATCATGAACGCCCGGCCCACCAGATTGTCTTCCGGCACGAACCCCCAGACACGGGAATCCGCGCTGTTGTCGCGGTTGTCGCCCATGGCGAAATACTCGTCTTCCGGCACGGTCACGCTGACCTCCGGCCCGGATCGGCCGACCACGTGCAGCATCTTGTGATCCGGCCCATCCGGCAAATGCTCGATAAACAGGCGCATGTCGTCATAGACATCGGCGTTGGGGCCTGTATACAGACCCTTGTCGTCACGTGGCACGGCCGTGCCGTTGATATACAGCTGTTCGTCGCGATACGTGATCGTGTCGCCCGGCAGGCCCACGATGCGCTTGATGTAGTCCACCGACGGATTCTTCGGGTAGCGAAAGACCACGACATCGCCGCGCTCGGGCTCGCCCGTGGGCACGATCTTGGTATGGGTGACCGGCAGGCGCAGGCCGTACGAAAACTTCGAGACCAGCACGAAGTCGCCGACCAGCAGTGTGGGCACCATCGATTTCGAGGGGATCCGGAATGGCTCGAACACGAAGGCACGCAACACCAGCACCGCAATCAGTACCGGAAAGAACGAGTGGGCGAACTCGATCGCCCAGTTGCCGTTTTCGTTCTTGCCGCGGCGTTTGGACCAGACGAGCTTGTCCCCGATCCAGACCGCGCCGGTCACGAAACAGGCCAGCGTCAACCAGGCTTCGAAGTCCATGGGCTAGAGATTCCTTGCCAGGCCGGCCCGATCCGCCGGTCTATTTATCATCATCGGTCGAGAGTACCGCGAGAAAGGCTTCCTGCGGAATCTCGACGCTGCCGAGCTGTTTCATCCGCTTCTTGCCCTCTTTCTGCTTCTCGAGCAGCTTGCGCTTGCGCGAGACGTCGCCGCCATAACATTTGGCCGTCACGTTCTTGCGCATGGCCTTGACCGTCGAGCGTGCAATGATGCGTGTGCCGATGGTGGCCTGAATGGCGACATCGAACATCTGGCGCGGCACGATGTTCTTGAGCTTTTCGACGATGGCCTTGCCGCGGTCATAGGACATATCGCGGTGCACGATATGCGCCAGTGCGTCCACGCTCTCGCCGTTGATCAACACATCCAGACGCACGAGATCGGCCGCCTGGAACCGCTTGAAGTCATACTCGAACGAAGCAAAGCCGCGCGAAACCGATTTCAGCTTGTCGAAGAAATCGAGCACGACCTCCGACAGCGGCATCTCGAACTCCATCTGGACCGAGCCGCCCATATAGGCCATGTTCTTCTGTACGCCGCGTTTTTCCATGCAAAGCTGCATGACCGGGCCGATGAACTCCTGAGGCATCAGGATCGAGGCATGGATGATCGGCTCGCGGATCTCGTCGATCTCGCCGACCGGCGGCAGCTGCTGCGGATTGGAGATCGCCAGTTCTTCACCGGCATGGGTGGCCACCTGATAGACCACGGTGGGCGCGGTGGTGATCAGATCCAGACCGTACTCGCGCTCCAGGCGCTCCTGCACGATCTCCATGTGCAGCATGCCCAGAAACCCGATACGAAAGCCGAAGCCCAGGGCCGCCGAGGTTTCGGGTTCGTAGTTGAGCGACGAGTCGTTGAGACGCAGTTTGGCCAGGGCGTCGCGAAAATCCTCGTAGTCGTCGGAGTTGATCGTGAACACGCCGGCGAAGACACGCGGCTGAACCTGCTTGAAGCCCGGCACCCGCTCGGCGCAGGGCCGATAGGCATGGGTGAGCGTATCGCCGACCGGCGCACCGTCGATATCCTTGATGCCGGCGATGACGTAGCCGACCTCGCCTACCTCGAGCGCATCGCGCGACTGTTTCTTGGGCGTGAAGATGCCGACATCGCCGACCTCGTACTCGCGCTCGGTCGACATCACCTTCATGCGATCGCGCTTGGCCAGTCGACCGTTACGAATCCGCACCAACGAGACCACGCCCAGATAGTTGTCGAACCACGAGTCGATGATCAAGGCCTGTAGCGGTGCATCGGGATCACCGGCCGGCGCAGGCACGCGCCGGATGATCGCTTCGAGCACCTCCGTGATGCCCTGGCCTGATTTGGCCGAAACCAGCAGGCGGTCGGTGGCCTCCAGGCCGATCACGTCCTCGATCTGCTGGGCCACGCCGTCCGGGTCCGCCTGGGGCAGATCGATCTTGTTGAGCACCGGCAGGACTTCCAGATCCTGCTCGATGGCGGTATAGGTATTGGCGACACTCTGGGCCTCGACACCTTGCGAGGCATCCACGACAAGCAGCGCGCCCTCACAGGCAAACAGCGACCGCGACACTTCGTAGGAGAAATCGACGTGGCCGGGCGTGTCGATGAAATTGAGTTTGTAGGTCTCGCCGTCGGCCGCGGTGTAGTCCAGCGTCACGGCCTGCGACTTGATGGTGATGCCACGCTCGCGCTCGAGATCCATCGAATCGAGCACCTGATCCGACATTTCCCGCTCGGTCAGGCCGTGACATTCACGAATGAACCGATCAGCCAGCGTCGATTTGCCATGATCGATATGCGCGATGATCGAGAAATTACGGATATGTGACTGCATAGAGTCGGGCGACGCGTCCGGAGGATAGACAATCGCCCCGGGCGGGCCGGGGCGATGCGATACAGGACGCGCAGTATACGCGCCTGGCCGGTTTTTTTTTAGCGCCTATTGCGGTGTTTCGGTCTCCGGCTTGCCCAGGGAGAGCGCAATATAGCGACGGACCCCGTCCCGCAGAACCAGAAGCGCCACGCTGTCATCGGCGTTATTCAGGGCCTGAAAGACCTCGGCCGGCCGCGCCACCGGACGCGAGCCCACGCTCAGAATGACATCGCCCTGCTGCAAGCCGGCCGCGCTGGCCGGTCCGTCGGTCAGGCGCTGAATCCGCACGCCTTGTTGATCGATTCCCAGGGTGTGGCGTGCCTGTTTGTCCAGCGGCGCCAGCGTGAGGCCGAAATCGCCGCCGGCGTCGGCCGGCGCCTGAGCGCGGCCCGATGCGGTAAAGGTCGCCGGCAAGGCTTCGATCTTGAGCTGGATGCTTTTCTTCTTGCCGTCGCGAAGAACGGTCAGCTTGGCGCTTTCGCCGGGCAAAACGCGACCGACCAGCGGCGGCAGATCGGCCGCCGAGTCGACGTCGTACCCTTCGAAGGACAGCACGATGTCTCCGACCTTCAGATCCGAACCGGCAGCCGGGCTATCGGCCATGATCTGTGTGACCAGGGCACCGACCGGACGATTCAGATCGAACGACTGGGCCAGTTGACGATTGACGTCCTGAATCTGAACGCCGAGCCAGCCGCGGACGACCTCGCCATGATCGCGCAATTGGCGGGCAGCATTCATGGCGGCATCGATCGGGATCGCGAACGAGACGCCCTGATAGCCGCCGGTCTCCGAATAGATCTGTGAATTGATGCCCACGACCTGACCGGCAAGATTGAACAGCGGCCCACCGGAGTTGCCCGGATTGATCGCGACATCGGTCTGCAGGAAGGACACGTAACGATTGTCGGCCAGGTTGCGGTTCTTGGCCGATACGATGCCCGCCGTGACCGAGGTCTCGAAACCGAACGGCGAGCCAATGGCCACGACCCAGGAGCCAACGCTCAGATCGTCCGGCTGGCCGATCTGAACCGTCGGCAGATTCTTGGCATCGACCTTGAGCACGGCAATATCACTGTCGGCATCAGATCCAACGAGCTTGGCCACGAGCTGGCGCCGATCGTTGAGCTTGACCACGATCTGGCCCGCACCGGCGGTGACGTGTCGGTTGGTCAAGATATAACCATCCGACGAGATGATGAAACCAGACCCCAGAGAGACATGATCTTCAGGGGCCGGCCGCTGAGGCATGTTGCTGCCCGGCGGATGCTCCCGGAAGAACCGCTTCAACCACTCGCCGAGTTCACCGGCGTCCGGCTGGCGGTGGCTGTTGTTGCCGGGTGGCGGGCCGCCCGCCGCCGGCTTTGGCGGCATCGCACTGATGTTCACAACGGCCGGTGAGACCTGTTTCACCAGCTCGGTGAAATCGGGCAGGCCCTGTACGATAGGCTCGACCGGCTCGTCGGATGTAGCCTGAACTTCGGCATCGAACGGCTGCCCGCCGGGCTCGGCGCTGTCGCCGCCACAGCCGACCAGCCCCAGACAGACCGACAGCGCACTGATGGCGAGCGCGCGACCGTATATAGAAACATCCTGCATTGATCGCCCCGAGACGTCATTGGCTTATGACACGGCGTCGCCATGTATCCCTGTCCGGTTATCTTGTCGTGCTCGCGTCTGCGCGACAAGTACACCCGCCAACCCGCTCAGCCGTCCGGCGTTGCAGCCTCGCGCTCGCCCGAGGAGATCGCGTTCTTGGCACGCACCAGATTCTCGGCGATACGCTTGGCCGTCACGGCCGGCACCTCGCCCACCACCGTGATCTGCGAGTTGCCGACAATGTTGCCGTAGGCGTTGACTGCGCCCATGCGGGTCGCCCCGTTCAGAGGGGCCCGCAGACCGGCCGGCGCGATGAATGCCGACACGGTGGCCACACCGTCGGTGAACAGCATCTGTCGTACCGAGGCATCCGGCGTGACTTGGCGTACGCCGTTTTCGGCCAGCCGAAAGCCGGGCGGCAGATTGCGGATATGCCAATTCGGCGAGTTGTCGTCGGCCGTATCGTCGGCCAGATGGACCGACTGATGACGCACCACCTTGAACCCGCGCACGTCGTAGCTTGATATGAACGCATCGTCGGGCACGGTCTCGGGAAACGCGATATCGGTGAACATGAGCTGCTCCAGCCGGTCGCCGTTATAGCGCAGCGACAGCTTGAGCGGCAGGTCGGTCTGCTTGTCGACCCACATCCGATAGCCGTAGCGATAATCGTCCGTCGGCTCGATCGACACGATCCGACAAGTGCGTCCGGCAAACCGGCTCGGTCCTTCGACGGCAACGTTGTAGTACGTCTTGAGCTGGTCGGGCGAGAAATGCGCCACGCTGCCCAGTAGCGTCTTGGGCGCGTGCTCGGATATCAACACCAGTTTCCGTTCGGGCAGAATCGAGGTGACCTCGTCGCCCTTGCGGATGACCTCGCGTGCTTCGCCACTCTGCGAGACCAGGCGTTCCTGCTCTGTCCCGTCGTGCAGGCGGTGCACGACCTGCACCGTATCCACGTCGCCGCTGCGCAAGTACACAATGGTGCCGCGATACGTGACTTTGCGCACTGCGGCCGCCGCGTCGCTCAGCAACCGGATCGGGCTCGCCGAGGACGAGCCGTGCGTTTGCGAGGCAGCCGACACCGGCGACGCAGTCACCGCCGTGCACAGCAGAACAGCGGAGGCGACCAGCGTCCGGGTCACTGTGTCGCGCCCTGCCCATACGTGGCGACACGCACGTAGGCCGGCGTGGTGCTCGACATGCCATAGCCACGCGCCATGCCGTTGTGATCGACAAGATATCCGTTGAGCTCTTCACGCACAGCCGGATCATTGACCGACCATCGGTCAGAGGCGCTTGTCGATGCCCGGGCGGCGACCCTGTGCACGCTGGCCGACGTCGGGGCTCGAACCGTATCGAAATCCACGAGCTGATCGTTCCACCGAGCGCTGCCGAAGCCTGCGCGAGCGGTACGCGTGGTGGCAGTGTCGGCGTTGCTTGTGGCGGTATTTCTCGATGTTCGCGCCGAGCTGGGGTTGGTGGTCGCCACGGTGCCGGCTGATGTGCCTCGACCGGTCTGCCCGAAGGGGCTGGCCGAAACAAAGACCACACCGGCCACGGCCGCAGCCATGCCCATGCCGGCCATGCCCTGCCAGGCCCGGCTGCCCAGTCGTCGACGCGATCTCGTCGGCGCGGCCGGAGCGGTTACAGCCGGCGTGGTCATCGGTACGACCGTGTCCTGTTGATCTTCCGACTCAATGGCCTGCATGACACGGTTCGAGAAACCCAGCTCCAGGGCGATCGGCTTCTCGGTTTCCGCAGCACGCAGTGTCGTTCGAATCCAGTTCTGACGGCTCCAGCTATCCCGCGCCGTTTCGTCGCGCAGCAACTCGGCCAGCACGGCCTCGATATCGTCACGGCTGGCTTCACCATCCAGAAACGCAGACAACCGCTCGTTCATCACAACCTCACTTGTCCGACAGGGACAACAACTTCTCCTCGATCGCAGCCCGGGCCCGGAATATCCGGGATCGCACGGTGCCCACCGGGCAATCCATCGACTGCGCGATTTCTTCGTAACTCATGCCGTCGATTTCGCGCAGCATGATCGCTGTGCGCAAATCCTCCGGCAGTTCGCGAATGGAAGCGATCACCGCATCGCGAATCTCCTCGCTCTCGAGCAGCGCCTCGGGCGTATCCTGCTCGGAAAACCGATCCATGTGACCGAAGGCTTCTGCATCGGCCACGTCGACGTCCTGACTGGCCGGGCGCCGTGCCCGAGCCACCAGGTAATTCTTTGCCGTGTTGATCGAAATTCGATACAGCCAGGTATAGAACGCGCTGTTGCCCTGAAAGTTGGGCAGTGCCCGATAGGCCTTGATGAAGGCTTCCTGAGCCACATCGGGCGCATCGGCACTGCTGACATAACGCGCCACCAGCTTGATGACCTTGTGCTGGTACTTTCTCACCAGCAGCTCGAACGCGCGTGAATCGCCGGCCTGCGTGCGCGCCACGAGTTGTTCGTCGGATGCGTCTTCGCTCATTTAGCAACAACGCAACGCGCGACGACGACATGTCGGCTGGTAATAACGTGTCTCGACCTCGCTAATCGATTCCGCCACGGCGGTGTTGTCGTAATAGACCACGACCGAAGCGAAAAGTTCTATTTTTTTTGATTCGATATGCATTGCAGTCGTTTATCGGCCGCGGACCGTGCCGCTGATCGTTGGCGAGAAGCCGCATTCTAGCGGCCTGCCCGGGCCTCGTCACAGTCGCGCGTTCAGCGCGAACACAGCTTGCCGGCGCCCGCAGATATGTCGTCGTTGAGCCAATCAGCGATATAACCAAGTGCACACGGGCTCTGGCGTAACGGCAGATGGCCACCGCCGGCCACGGATACGCCGTGTAAAGCCGGGCTATCGACCAGCGTCGCCTCAATCAAGCCGGGCGGCGTCACGATGTCGTCTCCGCCATAGACGATGCGTCCGGATAAGGCACCGAAAGACGCCAGCGCCGGTCTGTTCGCGACAGGCCAGTTCCGGCAGGCCGGGCGGTGGTCGGCCGAGTCGAGATAAGCCGTGATATCGAGTCTCGGCGCTGATCCGGACGGCTCGGACCCCGTCGCCGGATCGGGCAGGCTACACCGCATGCTCCAATAGACAGGCGCATGCGCAGCACTTGTCTGGCCGAGTTCGGCCACTGGCCTCAACAACGATCGGAGCGCGGCCGTATTGCCGATCGCGCGGCGCAGCCGGGGCGCGATCGTCGCTGCCGTGCCGGGGTCGTAACTGGCGAAGAGCAGCCCGGCGAGCAGCGTATCAGCCGCCACGACCAGGTGCCGGCTCGGATATGGAATCGTTGCCCACGCGATCTCGAGAGGCGCCTGATCCAGGCTTGCCAACCATGCGGCCAGCGTAGTGCGTATCGAGGGCACGCCCAGACGACAGGGCAGACGGGCGTTACAACGCGTGATGACAGTATCGACCGCACGCTGTATTGCCCGGGTCGAAAACGCCGCGCTGCCCTGCTCCGGCATCGCAGGCGATTCAAGCAGAACGCTCTGGATATCGCCGGGATACTCGGCGGCCAGCGCACGAACCACGAAGGCACCGAAGGACTGTGCCCAGAACACGGCCGGCCCCTGGCCCAGCGCCTTGACCAGCGCGTGCAGATCCTCGACTGCGGCGGATACCGACAGCGCCTGCACCGTGGCCGTGCCGAGTCTGTGGTGACATGGCGCGAGCCGTTCGCCATCTTCGCAGGTTATCCGCGGCAGGCTCTGCCCGGTCGAGCGCGGGTCGAACACGACGATATCGCGCTGCCAGCCCGCGTGTTGCTGAAAGCCTTGCCAGGCGGCCAATCCCGCCGAGTCAAGGCCGGCCGGTGTGCCGGGCCCACCCGGCACGACGATGACCGGATGATCGCTTGGCCGGTGGGGTCGGGCCTGAAGCCGTGCCAGCGCCAGTCGAACCGGCCGACCGGCGATAGCGCGCCCCGGCCGCAACGTGGCACATCGAAGCGTCGCCGCGCTGACGTGAGGCACAATGGCCGGGCAGCTGCGCCACGTCAGCGCTGCATCGGCCGTCGCCGGGCCGGCCCATACCAGGCCCCACAGCAGGATCAGCCACGCGAGATGCCGAGCCATCAGAACGAGTCGGCGTCGATCGCGACATGCTGCGGGGCCCGGATGCGAGAGCGAACACGCAGGCGTCGATGCGTATCGGGCGACACCGCGTCGACGGGCACGACCAGAAAATACGGCAGACGACGAGTGCTCGGGCGGATCGTCAGCTGTACCCAGGCCGCTCCCCAGCAGCGCGCAACAACACACCGGCCTTGGCCGGTCTCGCCGTTGACACAGACCCAGCCAATCCGATTATCCAGCGTCCATCGAAATCGTCGCCATGCTCGGGGATGACGGCCGGTCAGACGCCGATGCTGATCGATCGCATGCCATAGACCGGGCAACAGCGCGAGCCCAATCCAGGGCCGTGCGGTAGCGCAAACGAGCAGCGCCGCGCTCGCCAATGCATGCCCTGCCAGATTGGCCGCGACCAGCAGGCGAGAGGTTGCAAACGTATCCTCGATCGATTGCAGGCCCTGCATCGTCGATACTCAGGCCTCGCTCTGACGGATCTCGAATTCGCGCATTCGGGTAAGCAGCGCAGTCTGGGTCGGGTTATCGGCCTCCATGCGGCCCATCAACAGGTACCACAGATCCGGATCCTCCCGATTCAGCAGCGCCAACAACTCGGCGTGCTCTTCGTCGTCGAGGCTGTCGTACTCGGCACTCACGAAGCGGGCCAGAAGCACATCGAGTTCTTTCATACCACGCCGGCACAACCAGCGGACACGTTTCAATTCGCTCATGCCATATCTCTGTTAAACGCTAAAAGACCTCGCAACGGACAGGCCGTTGCGAGGTCTCGAAGAAATCAGTTCGGAACCCGGCGCCGTACAACCACTTGTCGCAGCGGAGCCCGGGCCGCGCCACGACATCGCGAGCGTAGCCTGTAACGCCAGGCTCGGAACCAATCAGCCCCGCCGCTCGACCAGCAGTTTCTTGGTCTCGGCGATCGCACGTGCCGGATTCAGCCCCTTCGGGCAGGTGTTGGCACAGTTCATGATCGTGTGGCAGCGATAGAGCTTGAACGGATCTTCCAGTTCGTCAAGACGATCGCCGGTAGCCTCGTCTCGGGAGTCCACAATCCAGCGGTACGCCTGCAGCAGAACGGCCGGGCCAAGATAGCGTTCCGGATTCCACCAGTAGCTCGGGCACGCCGTGGAGCAACACGCACAGAGAATGCACTCATAGTAGCCGTCAAGCTTGGCACGATCTTCGGGCGTCTGAAGCCGCTCGCGGCTGGGCTTGGCGGTGTCGGTCTTGATCCAGGGTTCGATGGATTCGAGCTGGGCATAGAAATGCGTCAGGTCAGTCACGAGATCCTTGACGACCGGCATGTGCGGCAACGGGTAGATTCGAACGTCGCCGTCGATATCCTCGGTGCGCATCGTGCAGGCCAGCGTGTTCTTGCCGTCGATGTTGAAGGCACACGACCCACACACGCCTTCGCGACAGGAGCGACGAAACGTCAGCGTGGGATCCAGCTCGTTCTTGATCTTGATGACCGCATCCAGAACCATCGGCCCGGTGCGATCGAGATCGATCTCGTAGCTGTCGACGCGCGGGTTCTGCCCCGCTTCGGGCTCCCAGCGGTAGATCCGAAACGTCTTGACGCGCTTGGCGTCCTTGGGTGCCGGATAGTGCTTGCCCTTGGA
>PBAO01000052.1 GCA_002715985.1 Lysobacterales bacterium
TGCCGATCGCCACCCCGAACTGCTTGCGCTCCTTCAGATAGTCCAGCGTCAGATCACAGGCGATTTCCATGGCCCCGGCGGCTTCGGCACACAGCGCAACCACGCCACGATCCAGCGCGTATTCCAGGGCCGTACCGGCATCGTCTTCGACGCCGATCAGGGCGTCGGCATCCACGGCGGCGTCGTCGAGCCAGATTTCAGCGGCTCGCTGGCCGTCGATGGTGGTATAGCCGGTGCGGCGTACGCCGGAGGTATCGGCATCGACCCAGAACGCCGACAGGCCGGACCGGGCCGGATTGTCGCCCGATGTGCGGGCGATGACGATCAGATGATCGGCACTGTCGCCGGCCAGTACGGCAGCCTTGCGCCCGGACAGGCGCCACCCCTGGCTGTCCTTCACCGCGGTGGTCTCGATCCAGTACGGGTCGTAGCGTCCGGCCGGCTCGTGCACGGCCAATGCCCAGCGCGCCTCGCCCATGATGAGCGGCTCGAGGGTATCGGCTTTCACGTCATCCGCCAGCGTGGCATCGAGAAAACAGCCGGCCAGAACGATCCGGCCGAGATACGGCTCGACAACCAGTCCGCGCCCCAGGCCTTCGGCGACCACCATGAGCTCGGCGCCGCCCCCGTCGAAGCCGCCGGCACTTTCGGAAAACGGCACCGCAAGCAGCCCCAGCTCGGCAAACTGGGCCCAGACATCCGGGCTGTGGCCTTCAGGCGAGGCGATATAACCCTCGCGGGCCTCGAACGCGTAGTGATCGGCCACCACGCGAGTGACCAGATCGGCGAGCATGCGCTGCTCGTCGCTATAAGAAAAATCCATGCCGCCACCTCATTCGTGTGCGTTTGTCAGCCAGCGCGGATCGGCCTAGAGGCCGAGGATCGCCTTGGCGATGATGTTCTTCTGAATCTCGTTCGAGCCGCCGAAGATCGACAGCTTTCGGAGATTGAAATACGTGGGTGCTGCCGGTGAGGCGAAATCATCCACGCAGGCTGCCGGCTCGTCTTCGAGATAGGTGAACGGCAAAGCCTGCGGCCCGGCGATCTCGCGATACAGATCCGAGATCTTCTGGCGCACCTCGGTGCCCATGATCTTCAGAAACGAGCTCTCGGCCCCGGGCACACCGCCGGCCTCGGCGGCCGAAACAGTGCGCAGATTGGTCATCTCGACCGCCATGAGTTCCAGCTCGAGATCGACGATGCGCTCGGCGGTTCGTGGATGCGCAATCAACGGCTTGCCGTCGACGATCTGGCCGGCTGCGATCGCTTTGAGATGCGCGAGTGCCGCCTTGGAAATGCCGACGCCGGCAATACCCGTTCGCTCGAAGGTCAGCAGATACTTGGCACAGGTCCAGCCCTTGTTCTCCTCTCCCACGAGGTTTTCGACCGGCACGCGCACGTCGTCGAAGAAGACCTCATTGACCTCGTGCTCGCCGTCGAGCGTGATCAACGGACGTACGGTCACGCCGGGGGTGTTCATGTCGACCAGGAGGAACGAAATGCCCTCCTGTTTCTTGACCTCGGTATTGGTGCGCACCAGCACGAAGATCATATTGGCGTGCTGGCCCAGCGTGGTCCAGGTCTTCTGGCCATTGACCACATAGTGATCGCCGTCGCGCTCGGCCCGGCATTTCAGGCCGGCCAGATCCGAGCCCGCACCCGGCTCGGAGTAGCCCTGTGCCCACCAGTCTTCGTTGTTGAGGATACGCGGCAGGTAATAGTCCTTCTGCTGCTGGGTGCCGAACTTGATGATGACCGGGGCCACCATGTTCAGCCCGAACGGCAGGATCCGCGGCGTACCGGCCTCGGCACATTCCTCCTCGAAGATATGTTTCTCGATCGGGCTCCAGCCGGTGCCGCCGTGCTCGACCGGCCAGTTGACGGCCAGCCAGCCTTTTTTCGACAGCGCGTCTTGCCAGGCTGTCATCATCTCGGGCGTGACGCTCTTGAAGGCCTTGACCCGGCGCGATGTCTCCTCGGGCAGATTGTCGGCGATGAACGCACGCACCTCGTCACGAAATGCTCGCTCGGCCTCGTTGTATTCGATATCCATGATTATTCTCGGCTAAAACCGCGGCTACAGATCTGCAAAACGCTTGTTTTCGGCGACCAGACGCTCGAGCAGCGGGGCCGGTTGCCAGGTGTCGGCCCCGGTGTCGGTATGGAAGGTCTTGATGCGTTCGAGGATCGTGGGCAGGCCCACCTGGTCGGCCCAGAACATCAGCCCGCCGCGATAGACGGGGAAGCCGTAGCCATAGATCCAGACAATATCCACATCCAACGGCCGCGCAGCGATGCCCTCTTCCAGAATGCGCGCGCCTTCGTTGACCATCACATAGAGACAGCGCTCGAGAATCTCCGTATCGCTGATATCGCGCGGGGTGATGCCATGGGCGGCGCGATAGGCCTCGATCTCGGCGTGCGCCACGTCCGAACGCCTGGGCGTGCGATCGCCCTCGACGTATTCGAACACCCCGGCACCGGTCTTCTGGCCCCAGCGCTCAGCCTCGGCCAGGGCATCCATCCAGTTGCGCTCAGGGGCGTTGGCCGGGTCGTTCTCGCGAATGTCCTCGCGGATACGCCAGCCCACGTCCAGCCCGGCCAGATCGGCCATGGCAAAGGGGCCCATGGGCATGCCGAAGTCGTAAATCACGCGATCGACCTGCTCGGGCGTGGCGCCCTCGTTGACCAGCTGCACGGCCTGATCCTGACGCTTGTGCAGAATCCGGTTGCCCACGAAGCCGTGACACACTCCGACCATGACACCGACCTTGCCGATGCGCTTGGACAGATCCATGACCGTGGCCACCACATCGTCGGCGGTCTTGTCGCCGCGCACGTTCTCCAGCAGCTTCATGACGTTGGCCGGCGAGAAGAAGTGCATGCCCAGCACGTCCTCGGGCCGCGATGTCGATGCCGCGATCTCGTCGACATCCAGCGTGGAGGTGTTGGTGGCCAGGATTGCGCCCTGCTTGGCCACACGATCCAGCTCGCCGAAGACCTGCTTCTTGACCTTCATCGACTCGAACACGGCCTCGATGACGAGATCGGCATCCGCCAGATCGTCGTAAGAGAGCGTGGTCGACAGATTGGCCATGGCCTTTTCGACCTGCTCGGACGTGATGCGTCCTTTCTTGGCCGTGGCCTCGTAGTTGCGGCGGATGATCGAGACACCGCGATCCAGTGCCTCCTGCTTCATCTCGACCATCGTCACCGGAATACCGGCCGACAGGAAATTCATGGCGATACCGCCGCCCATGGTGCCGGCACCGATGATGCCGACCTGCCTGATCTCGCGCTTGGGCGTGTCTTTGGCGATGCCCGGCACCTTGCCCACTTCGCGCTCAGCGAAGAAGACATGGCGCTGGGCAGCCGACTCGGGCGAGGCCAGAAGCTCGGCAAACAGCTCGCGCTCGCGGGCCATGCCGGCATCGAAATCACGCGTCACGGCGGCTCGTACGGCCTCGATACAATGAAACGGCGCCAGGAAACCGCGCTTGCGTTTTTCGATGGACGCCCGGAAATCGGTAAAGAAATCATCATCGACGCCGGCCACGTCGAGTTGGCGCACCGGACGGGCCGCGGCGTCGTGATCGGCCAGCCTACGGGCATATTCCAGCGCACCGGCTTCCAGGTCACCGTCGATGATCTCGTCCACGATACCGGCATCACGCAGCTGGGCGGCCTTGACCGGCTTACCCTCGACGATCATCTCCAGGGCCGCCTTGGCGCCGATCAGGCGCGGCAGGCGCTGGGTTCCGCCGGCGCCCGGTAACAGACCCAGATTCACCTCCGGCAGGCCCATGCGAGCATCAGCAGTGGCCACACGATAATCACAGCCCAGAGTGACCTCCATGCCGCCGCCGAGTGCCGTGCCGTGAACGGCCGCGATGGTGAGCTTGTCGGCTGCCTCGATGCGATCGATGACCTCGGGCAGCGACGGCGACCGCGGGGTCTGGCCGAACTCCTTGATATCCGCACCGGCCGGAAAGGTACGCCCGGCGCCGATGATCACCAGCGCTCGGGCCTTGCTGTCGGCCAGGCCCTGATCGAGCGCGGCCAGAAGGCCCTCGCGCACCGCGTGGCCGAGCGCATTGACCGGCGGATTGTCGATGGCGATCACGCCGATATCGGCTTCCAGCCGATAGGTCACCACGTCACTCATGATTGCTCCTGTCCGTAATCTGAAAAATCGTGAAAATCAGGCATTGGCCGGGGCCGTCTCGGCCCATTCGGCTTCTTGTAACTGGCGCCACTGGATCTTGCCGGTGGGCGAGCGCGGCAGGGCGTCGCAGATCTCGATCACACTGGGCACCTTGTAGGCGGCCATCTGCTCACGACACCACTCGCGGATCGCCTCGGGCGTGGCCGTGGCATCGGCGGCCAGTACCACGCAGGCCTTGACCTTCTCACCGCGACGCGCGTCGGGCTGGCTGATGACACAGGCCTCGCGAATGTCGGGATGGTTGAACATCATCGACTCGACCTCGGCCGGCCAGACCTTGAAACCCGAGGCATTGATCATGCGTTTGACGCGATCGACGATGAAGAAATAGCCCTCGTCGTCGTAATACCCCAGATCTCCGGTGCGAAAGAAACGCTTGCCGTCCAGTGCCAGATACGATGCCGCATTGGCCTCGGGCCGGCGCCAGTAGCCGGTCTGCACCTGCGGCCCATGAGTGATGATTTCGCCGACCTCGCCTGCGCCCAGCTCGGTGCCCGTCTCGGGATCGATGATGCGCGAATCCACATCGAACAGCGGCACCCCCAGACACTGCTTCTTGGGCGCATCCGGCGGGTTGAGATGGGTGGCGGCGATCGTCTCCGACAGGCCATAGCCCTCGACGTAGCGCAACCCGGTCAGGGCGAACAACTTGTCGGAGACGGCTTCCGGCATGGCCGCGCCACCGCCGCTCAGGTGCTCCAGGCTCGACAGATCGAACGACTCGATGGCCGGATCAGAAAGCATGTCGATGACCATGGTCACGATATTGGTCCAGCGATTGATGCGATAACGCTCGATCAGACGGGCGGCCGTGAGCCGGTCCCAGCGCGTCATCAACACCACCGTCGAGCCGGCATAGATGGGCGCGTTCATGCTGTTCTGCATGCCCGTGACGTGAAACAGAGGCAACGTACCGAGCGTGAGGCCTTCCGGGTGCGAGCGGGTCCAGACCAGGCCGTTGACCATGGTGGCCGTGACCGAGGCATGCGTATGCATACAGCCCTTGGGGGCGCCCGTGGTGCCCGAGCTGTAGGGCAGCACGGCCAGATCGTCGGATTGCGCGGTATGCCGGCCGGGCGCATGGCCGGCGTTCAGGGCATCGGCCCAGGCCACGGCACCGGGTTGTGACAACTCGATCGCGGGCGCGGCGACTTCAGCCGGCAGATCCAGATCGGTCGCCGGATCGATGTAGTCGTTGTAGGTCGCCACCACGCAGCTCGTGATACGGCCCTTGGCCAACCACGGCGCCATGGCCTCGAAGCGCTCCTGGCCACAGATGGCCACCGTGGCCTCGGTATCGTCGATGTAGTGGGCCAGCTCCGGCGACTGGTTCATCGGGTTGACCGGAACGACCACCGCGTCGGCCCGCAGGATGGCGTAGTAGGCGATCACGAACTGCGGTGCGTTCTGCATGAACAACAGCACCCGGTCACCGGCAGCCACGCCCTGGGCCTGCAGAAAGCCCGCCAGACGATTCACCTCCGCGTCCAGCGTCTTGTAAGACAGTTTGCGATCGTAATAGATGATCGCGGCCCGGTCGGGATAGCGACGTGCCGAAATTTCCAGATTCTCGTAGAGACTGGTCCGGGGCAGCGTCAGCGTGTGGGGAACATTCTCGGGCCAGACCGCGTGATGCCGGTCGAACATGACAGATCTCCTCGGGCGCGCGAGCAGCCTAGAGACCAGACCGCCGCTCTTTTTTTGAAATGCTGTTTCGTTTTTATTTTTAGCGCGCCGAACCGGTCTTGTCGAGATGCCAGTCTCGTCTATTGGTCGCAGACTCGAACACGGTGAGATCGCAACGCTCGTTGGTCAGCGGCATGACGCTGATCCGGCGTGCGCGCAGCACGGCGACATCGCTTTGCGGATCCACCACGGGCGTCGCGCCCCGCGCGAACGCCAGCTGAAAGCGCTCCTCGTGCCCGGGGACACGCTCGGCCCGCGGGCGCACCGCCGTGCCCCGCGCGCCGCGGGCCCAGCCGATCCCCTGAATCGGCGTCTCGTGCCTGGCCGCGGGAAAATTAACGCTCCAGGCGCCGCGATACCGGCCGGCCGGCTCGCGCGCGGCCTGAGTCAGCAACTGGGTGACCACACACTGGCCGTAGTCGATCGCAGGCGAGAAATCAGCCGTTTCGGGCGGGCCACGAAACGCCTGGCTGAGCGCCACGGCACACAGGCCCGCGTGCTCAGCGGCCAGGGCCGCACCTACGGTCCCGGAATAGACGATGGTGTCGGAAATATTGGCCCCGCGATTGACCCCGGCGATGACCAGATCCGGCGGCGCGTCGGCCAGCCAGTGGGCCAGTGCCAGCAATACACAGTCGGCCGGCGTGCCGGTCACGGCATGTCGGCGCGGCCCGTGAGTGATGACGTCGACCGGCGTACGCACGGTGATCGCCTGCCCCCGACCGGATTGATCACGAGCGGGCGCAACCACCCAGACCTCGTCGGCGATGGCCGCAGCAATGGCCTCGGCCACGGCCAGGCCCGGGGCATCGATGCCGTCGTCGTTGGTGACCAGCACCCGCGACAGGCGCGGGGACCGGCCATCACCCGGCATTACGCGCGATCTTCCAGCCGCACTCGGCCATCACCGTGGCCTGCTTGCCCACGGCCAGGGCATCGGCATTGCTGGCGTTGCCCGCTTTGGCCCGAGCATAGACGCCCTGCAGAATCGCTGCGATACGAAACAACGAGAAGGCCATGAACACCGGCCAATCGTCGATCGGGCCAATGCCACGACGCTCGCGATAGCGCGCCAACTGATCGGCTTCGCTGGGTATCCCGGCCGCACTCAGGTCCATGCCATCGATGCCTTTCAGGCCCGGTATGCCCTGGGGCAGATAATAGGGCATGCAGGCATAGGCCAGATCGGCCAGCGGATGGCCGATGGTGGCCAACTCCCAGTCCAGCACGGCCGCCACCGTGAAATCGTTCGGTGCGACCAGCAGATTGCCCAGCCGGAAATCGCCGTGGGCGATGGCCGGAGCCACATCGCCCGGCACGTTGTCGGCCAGCCAGTCGCCAAGCGCGATCATGTTGGCATCGGGCGCATCGGTCGAGGCCTCGTACTGACTGCGCCAGCGCTTGATCTGGCGCTCGACGTAGCCGTGCGGCTTGCCGAAATCGGACAGGCCGACGGCATCGACGTCGACCGAATGCAGATCGGCCATACGATCGATCATTGCCCCGTAGAGCGTGCCGCGCTCGGCAGGCGCCAGGTCGGGCAGGCCCGGATCGGAAAACACGCGCCCCGGGATGTAATCCATGACGAAGAACTCGGTGCCGAGGATCGACTCGTCCTCGCCGTAGGCCCGCATTGCCGGCACCGGCACGCCTGGCGCATCGCGCAGGGCGTGCATGACCCGGTACTCGCGATCAATCCGGTGCGCCGAAGGCAGAATCTGGCCCGGCGGTTTCTTGCGCAGCACATAGCGGGCCTCACCGCTTGTCAGCAGGTAGGTCGGGTTGGACTGGCCGCCCTGGAACTGCTCGACGCGCAGCGGCCCGTCGAGCAGTTCGTGATCGCCCAGGAACGTGGCAAGCGCGGCCTCGTCCAGACGATGCGCCTCGCGCACCGCCACGATCTCGGGCGCTCCGACGGCTTGGTCTTGTTGATCGTCATCGTGCATCAGCAGATGGTCTCCCCGCCGTCAGCCACCAGCGTCTGACCGGTGACATAAGCCCCGGCCTGGCTCGCCAGAAACACGGCGACACCGGCGATATCGTCAGGCTCACCGATCCGTCGCACGGGCGTGCGCTGCTCGGCCTGTTTCTTGCGCGCGGGATCATCCAGCAGGGCCTTGGCGAAATCGGTGCGGATCAGGCCCGGGGCAATCGCATTGGCACGAATATTCATCGCCCCCCATTCCACGGCCAGATTACGCACCAGCGCGGCCTCGGCGGCCTTGGACACGCCGTAGGCCCCGATCACGCCATTGCCACGCAGCCCGGCGATCGAGGACAGCACGATGATATTGCCCCCGCCCTGGGCGGCCATGTCCGGGGCCACCATGTTGCACAGCCAGAAGGTGGAGCGGACGTTGGTCTCCATGATCTTGTCCCAGGCCTCGTCACTGATCTCGGCGGTCGGGCCATAAACCGGATTGGTGGCGGCGTTACAGATCAGGATGTCGATCTGGCCGAAGGCTTTCTTGGTCTCGGCGACCAGGTTTTCCAGCTGATCCTTGTGGCCGATATGACAGGCCACCGCGATTGCCTCATGTCCGGCATCGCGCAGCTTCTGGGCCACCGGCTCACAGGCCTCGGCCTTGCGGCTGGAAACCACCACCCGGGCCCCGTGACGCGCCATATGCTCGGCGATCGCCGCGCCGATACCGCGCGATGACCCCGTGATCACGGCGACCTTGCCACTCAGATCGAACAACGTGTCTTGCATGAACTCCTCCTGCACTTGTGTTCTGGTTACGCGCCTGTTCTGTTGCGGCTTGTCTTTGTATTCATTGTCATCCGCGGGCGATTTAAAGCGACGACGCCGTGCGTCGCGCGGCCTGTTTGCGCAGTTCGAGCTTGGCGATGGAATCCAGATGCACTTCATCGGGGCCGTCGGCCAGGCGCAGGGTACGGACATTGGCCCAGGCGTCGGCCAGGAACGTGTCCTGACATACGCCCATGGCGCCGTGCGCCTGAATCGCGCGGTCGATCACGCGCAGGGCCATTTCGGGGGCGATGACCTTGATCATGGCGATTTCCTGACGGGCTTCCTTGTTGCCCACCTCGTCCATCATCCGGGCGGCCTCGAGTGTCATCAGCCGGGCCTGATCGATCTCGATGCGCGAGGTGGCGATCTGCTTGCGGATCGAGTCGAACTCGGAAAGCTTGCGGCCGAAGCTCTCGCGTGCCTCGACGCGATCACACATCGCTTCGAGCGCGCGTTCGGCGATACCGATGGTGCGCATGCAGTGATGAATCCGCCCCGGGCCAAGTCGGCCCTGGGCGATCTCGAACCCCCGGCCTTCCCCCAGAATCAGGTTCTCGGCCGGCACGCGCACGTTGTCGTAGCTGATCTCGGCGTGGCCCTTGGGCGCGTGGTCGTAGCCAAAGACATGCAGCGCGCGTTCGATGGTCACGCCCGGCGTATCCAGCGGCACGAGGATCATCGATTGCTGCTTGTGACGCGCGGCCGCCGTATCGCTCTTGCCCATGACGATGGCGATCTTGCAGTTGGTGGCCATCGCCCCGGAGGACCACCATTTGCGGCCGTTGACGATGTATTCGTCGCCGTCGCGCGTGATCTCGGTGGCGATATTGGTGGCATCCGAGGACGCCACGTCCGGCTCTGTCATGGAGAAACAGGACTTGATCTCGCCGGCCAGAAGCGGCGTCAGCCAGCGATCCTTCTGGGCATCGCTGCCATAGCGGGCCAGCACCTCCATGTTGCCGGTATCCGGCGCGCTGCAGTTGAACACCACAGGAGCGATCGTCGAGCGCCCCATGATCTCGCACAGATGCGCGTAGTCGAAGTTCGACAGGTTGGCGCCGTGTTCCGAGTCGGGCAGGAACAGATTCCATAGCCCGGCGGCCTTGGCTGTCTTCTTGAGCTGTTCGATGATCGGCGGCGGTGTCCAGCGATCGGCGGCCTCGTCAAGCTGCTGGGCGTACACGCTTTCAGCCGGATAGACGTGCTCGGCCATGAAGGCCTCGACCTCGGCCTTCAGCGTCTGTGCGCGTTTGGATAGAGCCTGCATGCGATCTCCTGTTGACCCGCGTCACAACCGACGCGCCCGCTGAGATCGAATTTGTCACGCCCCCCGAAACGGGTCAACGAAAATGAAACGCCATTCCACTAATGTCGAGTATCGTATTCATACGTCCCGGGCCGTGTCGTTGTAAGACACGGCGGCGCGTCGGCGGCCAAGCCGCGGCCCGACAAGGCATCGCGAGTACAGCGTGGTGATTCCACCTCAGGCAGCGATAAAGCCGGCGTGCCGGGGCCTGGCCGCCGGCCCGCCGGGTTAGCCGCACCGGATGCGCCATGCCGCGTTGCAAGTCTTGACCGTGGCCAGCCACGCCTGGCGGCTTGTGCCTGGCCTGATACGCCGGGCGCAGGCAGTGCGGGAGCATCTCTTATGACGACCCGCCCTGGCCCGAATGCGACTGACTGGGCATCATCCCCTGGCCGGTCAACAGAGCTTCGACCTGCTCGACGAGCGCTTTGAGGCGCGGCCCCAGATTGTCGGTAAGCACTTGCTGGGTCAGTCGTTGCGCGGCGCCGCCACAGTTGAAAGCCAGCATGCGTTGCTCGGCCTCGATATAGAGCGGCACACCGACACCACTGATATCCCGGCTCCATTCTGCCTGCGAAGTACAAAAGCCGTAGGTCGCGTACTCGGCGTAGGCGGCTTCCAGGCTGTCCTCGATGGCCGGCCAGTCGGACGGATTGTCGCGCTGGACGGCCTCGAGATACGGGGCGCGTTGAGCCGGCGTCATGCCCGCCAGCAGCGCCCGCCCCATGGCCGATAGCCCGATCGGCACGCGCGAACCGGTCTGCATCCGCAGAATGAGGGGACCGCTGCCCTGACAACACTGAATATAGGTGATGTGCGTGGCTTCCGGCGCGCCCAGCGCAATCATGCAGTCGGTGGCCTCGGCCAGCTCTTGCATGAAGGGCCGCGCCAACGTGCTCACGCCTTCGCTGGCCAGATACCGATACCCCAGATCCATGACGCCCGGCCCCAGGCGATAGCGCTCCAGATCGGCGATATAGAGCAGATACCCCAGCTGGGTCAGCGTGGCGGTGATACGCGAGACGGTTGGCCGCGGAATGCCGGTGCGCTCGGCCAGCTCGGCATTGCCCAGATATTCGGCACCGTTGCCGAAGCAACGCAGAAGCTCCAACCCTCGCGCCAGCGCCGTGATCTGCTGGGGAGACTTGCCCGCGGCTTGAGCCGGCTCCGACATGTCTTTTCGTTTCGCCATCGGCTCGCTACTGTTGATCATCGGTTAAGTCACGCGTAATCAGAACACTACGCGACGTACTGTCAGCGCGAGAGCATACGAAACACGTGCGCCCCTGCCAAAGACATCTCATGCCGCATCAGCGGCCATCGAGGACAGTCAGCAAGGCTTCCGGCGATACACGGGTGCCGCTTTCAAGCCGTGCCACGCTGGTATTGGCGCCCAGTAACTGCTCGACGACAAGCGTGGCACTACGCGGGCCCGGCTCCCAGACCACGGGCTGGCCGGCTGGCCCACGAACCAGCGCGCCGGATTCGTGAACCGCCAATCGATCGCCGACGTCCAGCCCCTGGGCCTGGCCGGCCGCCAGATAGTACTGACCGTCGCGCTCGGCGAAGCTGCGCGTGAACCAGGGAGCGATACTCAGCCGCCGGCGCTCGGCGGCCACCAGAGTGTCCATCGCTTGCGGCGCCGCCTCCTGACGGTCCAGACGGGCCGCGCTGTAGCGCGCACCGAACTGCGTGTCGTAGGTGGTTATCGATAGCGCATCGCCAGCGGGCTCGGCCAGCAGCAACAGCCGGGGCGCGGGATAGCGGGCCATGCTGGCAAGACAATCGGGCCGGGCCAGCTCGTCACAGCCCGGCGCATCGCTGATGGCATCCGCCAGGGCATTGGGCCCGACTACGACGATGCCGGCCGATTGCAGGCGTTGCGACAGAGCCGCAAGTGCTGCCGGTGTGGCCCCGTCGCCCTGCCAGGCCAGAGCCACGGATGGCGCCAGGCCGTCGGCCGGCCGGGCAGCACCGGCCGAACCTGTCTCGGTCGCGCCGGCGGCTGCGGCCGTCGCGATAGCCGGTGTGCCGCGATAAGGCGTCATCGACTCGTCGTGTGGGGTGGGATTGAGCGTGTCGTCGGTCGGGGCCGGCGCGTTGGCGCCGCTCGCCTGGGCCCGATCGAATTTCTCGGACAGCCGCTCCCAGAACGGCGTGCCCCAGTCCGGTGATTCATAGCCGAACGCGCTCTGTGAGTCGGCCAGCGCCAGAGAGCGCTCGGCGGCCTCGGGATCCTGCGGGCCGGGCTCGCTGGCTGTCGTGGCACAGCCGGCCAGGCCAGCCGCCAGCACAAGCCCCAGTACCGTGTATCTACCCTGCATGATCCCTCTCTGTGTCGTTCGTCTAGGGTCTAGTGATGTTGCGTACGAGGCCGCGCCAGTCGGCTTGAACCCTTGAGTGCCGCACGAGGGTGCCTACCCCCAAGGCGCGGGCCGCAAATCGTGCCCTGCGGCGTTGCAAGCAGCGATCATGGCACGCCACGACGCTGTGGCTCACGCCTAGCAGGACAGGATTTGCGAACGTTTGCGCGGCGCTTGCACGACGCATCGACAGCATCTAGAACTCGACGCCGATGTTCAGACTCGTGGCGAACACGTGATGGTCGTTGAGGTTGGTACCGCTGATACTACCGATGAGCGAGTTGCCCTGCGGGAAAATCGCTTCGTTGGGCTCGACCCAACCCGCCGTGAACCAGGTTCGAAAAACCGAGTTGTACTGATACGACAATTCGGCGTCATAGACCATGCTGGTATCACTCTGCCCGCCCGCACTGTCGGGAATGCTGATGTTCAAGGCACCCAGCGACGCGCCCAGCGCCAGCTTGTCGGTCAGATCGACGGTACCGTTGGCCACGAAGAAATTCTGATTGAAGTTCTTCACACCGAACGCGCGGCCCACCGAATACACACTTGTGGGATTGGCCGTGGACTCCGGGTTGGAGTTGATGGTCGAGGTATAGGTATCGAAACCGGTGGAGAGATAGCCACCGTCTTGGGTGCCGATGTACTGGGCACGCAATGCGTAGCGATCGAATTCGGTACCGATGCGCAGATACTCGGCCCAGCCAACATCGTTGAGGAAATCCTCGCGGCCGGGCGTGGTGTCGTTCTTGATGTCGCCTTCATAGAAGATGTTGGTGCCGAACTCGATATCCACGGCCCCAAGCGCACCGGTCATGTACGCTGACACAGCCTGGCCGCCATCGAGAACATAAGGTGCACCGCCGGTCACGCCACCGGGCGCGTCGGTGCTCTGCTGAACCGGCGAGCCGGGCAGAAACGCATAGTCGGAAAGCTGACCGTCGTAGTTGTCGTTGTAGTAGAGATACAGCGCGCCGAGATTCCAGCCCGACTTGCCCAAAGGCGTGACGAAGCCGCCCAGGAACTGGTCGCCGTTATCGATATTGGCGAACGAAGCATTGTCCTGACGCCGGTCATAGAGCACGAAGGCATTGACCGGGCCGATGCCGCGTGCAGCGAAGATACGATCGCGCCGGTCATCACAGACCAGAAAACAGTTGTTGAAGTTGGCTTCCTGTCGGCCAACACGAATCAGGGTCTTGCCGATGGGAATCTGTACGAAACCCAGATCCAGGCGCACGGTATCGCCGGTATTGGAGGTGTTGAAGGCCCGTTGGGCTGTCGGCGAGTACTGGCGCTCGTCGCCGGTCCAGCGATCGCCCGAGAGCTCGACGCGGGTAATGACCTGAACCCCGGTCTCTTCGTGCTTGAAGTCGGCCTCGACCCGCAGGTACTGGGCAAAGCCCTGATCGCTGTCGACGAAACCGGCGGTGTCGCTATCGAACGCATTGGAATCGACGTAGAACGTCGTCGCCCGATAATCCACGCCGAAGTCGGTCTGTATGGCAGCCGCCGGGCTGGCCCCGAATCCAGCGGCCACGATCAGGCCTGACAAAGAGGCCATCCGACGCACGCGCCGGGCACCCCGGCCCATGGTGTTTAAGTCGCTCATCCCTATCTCCGCTTGTTTTTTGTCCGCATCGATACTCAACCCCGTTACACCGCAACACGGCGACCCGGGTATTTCTGAATCGATGGGCCCCTTCGATGAAAGCTCGGTCCGCCGAGCCGTTTGTCACCCGATGATCTCGACACTTGGCCGACAACCCGATCATTGGCCTGCCTGTCGCGGCCGGGCGCCCCGCCCGACCGCGATGTCTTTCAAGTCGTTTTCGATCAGCCGGCCCACGTATCGGCCGACTGATACCGACGCTGTGATCTCCACGCTCAGTCGAGATCCATATCCGAGCGCTGCAGAATCTTGACCTGGCCGTCAGTCACTTCGGCGATGCGTACATCGATGGCCAGATTGCCGTCGTCGGTCATGCTCGTGACGGCAAACGGATTGTGTGCCTCATCGATCTGCTTGAGCGCCTGGGGAATCGCAGCCCGGATATCCGCGACGTTCGTGACCGTGCCCGCCCGCTCCATGGCCCGGGCGACCAGGAACATCGCAAAGTAGTTATAGGCAGTCTCGGCGGTCGGAACGTTTTCGTGATTCTTCTTGTAGAGCTTGATGAAGGATTTGGCGCCCGGCGTATCCAGATGCGACAACGGCGCAACACCCACCGCGCCTTCCAGCGCGTCCATACCGCCGGCGACCCGGGCTACCTCGCTGACCTTGGCCTGATCCATGATCACGAAGCCGCCCTCGAAGCCCAACTGTCGCGCCTGGCGCACGACCAGGCCGGTCGGCTCCGAGGCACCGCCGATGAATAGCACATCGGGATCGGCGGCCAGCACCTTGCTGACGCCGGTATAGAAATCCGCAGACTTGTTGTAGTCCATCGGGTTGTCGGCCACGACCTCGCCACCGGCCTTCTTCCATGCCGGCACGAACGCCTTGGTCCAGTATTTGGCGTAGTCGTGAGTGGCGTTGGCGATTGCCAGCTTCGGCCCGAAGCGTTCCATGGTGAGCTTGACGAACGGCGCCACATAATCGGTGAAATTCGGCGGAATCTTGACCGTGAGCGTATTGCCCTTGCTGGTGACCTCGGGAATCGAGGTATAGGACATCACCAGAAACTTGTCGCGCTCGTTGAAGGCCTGCAACGCGAACGTGCCGCCCGAGTGTGGCGTGAAGACCACTGGCGCATTGTATTGCTGAACCAGACGCTTGCCGTTGACCGCCGCCCGGCTCGGGGCGTACTGATCGTCAAGGCTGATCAGGTTGATGTCATAGGACTTGCCGTCAACGGTGATGCCGCCGTCGGCGTTGATTTCCTTGGCGGCCATCTTCAGGCCTTCCAGCGTGTTCTGGCCGTACAGTGCGGCGCCGCCGGACAGGGGCCCGGTGAAACCGATGTTCACTTCGGCAGCACCGGCCGGCGCCATGCCGATCGCGGCCAGCGCGCCCGTGGCGATGCCAAGCCCAGCCCAGCGTTTGATGCGTTGTATTCCAGACATATCGTTTCCTCGTTGTCGCATTGCGCTTCGTGCGCTTTTGTCGTTGTGTCGAATCGGCCGCTCAGGCGCCGATATAAGCCTTGCGGACCGCCTCGTTGCCCAGCATCGAGTCACGATCCCCCTCCAGAGTGAGGCGCCCGTTCTCGATGACGTACGCCCGGCTTGCGATCTTGAGCGCGGCATAGGCGTTCTGTTCGGCCAGGAGCACGGTCGTGCCGGCCGCGTTGATCTCGGATACGGTTTCAAAGACCTGCTTGACGATCAGCGGGGCCAGGCCCAGCGACGGCTCATCGAGCAGCAGCAACTTGGGACGGCCCATCAAGGCACGCCCGATGGCCACCATCTGTTGCTGGCCACCGGATAGCGAACCCGCGGCCTCGTTCTTTTTCTCGGCCAGAATCGGGAACATCGCCATGATGCCGTCGAGCGTTTTCTGCATCGCGCGCTTGTCGCTGCGATGCACATAGCCGCCCAGCCACAGGTTCTTCTGCACCGACATGTCCGGAAACAGTTTCCGGCCTTCCGGACACTGCACCACGCCGTTTTGTACGAGCGACGAGGGTTTGTGGCCGGTGACATCGCGTCCGTTGACGTGGATACGCCCGGCACTGGGCCGGTGCAGGCCGCTGATGGTGTTGAATAATGTGGTCTTGCCGGCGCCGTTGGCCCCCAGCAGCACGACCAGTTCGCCGGCCTCGATCGTCATATCGATGCCGTCGAGCGCCTTGAAGCTGGCGTAACAGGCATCCACGCGGTCAAGCTTGAGCATGTTCGGCTCCCAGATAGGCTTCGATCACGGCCGGGTCGTTGCGAACATCACTCGGGCGGCCGTCCGCAATCTTGGCGCCGTGATCAAGCACGACGATGCGATCGGCGATGGACATGATCATGTCCATCTTGTGCTCGATCAGACAGACCGTGATGTCGTGCTCGACCATCTTGTGAATGAGCGCGACCAGGCCGTCTGTCTCGCCCGGATTCACGCCGCCGGCCGGCTCATCGAGCAGCACCAGCTTGGGCTCGGTCGCCAGCGCCAGCGCGAAGGCAATGCGCTTGCGCTCTTCCTGGCTCGTATCAGCGATCATCCGGTGGCCGATGGCCGAAAGCCCCACGAAATCCAGCACCTCCGCGGCCTTGTCGCGGCAGGCCGCCTCGTCGCGCTTGTGGCGCAGCGTATGCAGCAGTACATCCCAAAGACGCGAACCGGTGCGCAGTCGATGCCCGACGATCAAGTTGTCGAGCACCGTGGATTCCTCGAACAGCATCGTGGTCTGGAAAGTGCGCGCGATACCGGCCCGGGCGATGGCGTCCGGCGCCATGCCGGCGATGTCCCGGCCTTCAAAGCGGATCTCGCCCGAAGTCGGCGCAGCCGCTCCCGCCACCAGATTGAAAAAGGTCGTCTTGCCGGCGCCGTTGGGCCCGATGATGGCGTTGATCGCCCCGCGCTCGAACACGGTCGACACGTTGTCGACCGCGGTCAGACCGCCGTATTGCTTGGTCAGATTACGAATATCAAGCATTGCCAGAACCCTCGGAGTCGCCAGCAGCCTCTGGTGTCTTGCCACGGGCATAGGCCGGCGCAGCGTATGCGGTGCTCGAGTCCGTACGGCCCGCCGCGCCGCCGGATGTCGGTGCGCTGCGGCCGGCATCAGGACCGTGCCCCTTGCGCGGACGCCGGTCGGCATTCATCTCGCGGCTGGCGCGGCGTGCTCGCCAGGCCTGGTAAGAGCCGGCAATGCCCTTGGGAAAGAAGATCACCAACAGCACCAGCAGCGGACCGAAAACGATCATTCGATACTCCTCCAGCGACTGCACGGCCTGAGTCAGCCAGGTGATGAGCAGCGTGCCCAGCAGCGGGCCCATGAGCGTGCCGATACCGCCGACCAGCAGATAGGCGATCATGTCGAA